>JACRLV010000036.1 GCA_016235145.1 Planctomycetota bacterium | reverse complement strand
GCGAGGCGCCGCTCGATCCGCCGACCAGCGTGGCGGGAATGCTCCGGGTGATAGACGCCCTCGGTCCGGCGGACAACGGCGCGTTCATCGGTTACGACGGCACGCGCCTGCCCTGGTGATTTCCTTTCAATCAGCGGAAACAGCCGACCGCGCGTTGGAACATCGCCAGCCCGTCGCCTTGCGGCCGCGCCGGCAGCGACGTCCAGCACGGATGTTGCGTCCAGTCGACGAAACGTTCCGGGTGCGGCATGAGTCCGAGCACGCGGCCGGTCTCATCGCAAAGACCTGCGATGTCGGCGGTGCTGCCGTTCGGATTCGGCGGCAGGCCGTCCTGTCCGACGCCGGGCGGCGCCGCCGCATACCGTAGCGCGTACTGCCCGTTTCGAAGCGCGCATTCGGCGGTTTTCGCGTCGCGGAACACGACGCGTCCCTCGCCATGCGCGATCGGCATTTCGTAGCAGCGGCCCGGCTCCGTGAACACGCAAGGCGATTGGTCCGCCCGCAAGGTCACCCAGCGGTCCTGAAAACCCGGCGGTTCGTTGTATGTGACCGTGCAGAGCGAGGCCCCGTCGTCCGCCTTCGGGTCGGGCAGCAGGCCGCATTTGACCAGCACCTGAAACCCGTTGCAGATCCCCAGCACCAGCTTTCCGCGATCGATGAACCGCCGCAGATCGTCGAGCAAAAGCCGCCGAATCTGGGCCGCAAAGATCTTGCCCGCCGCGATGTCGTCGCCGTAGCTGAATCCGCCCGGCAGCGTGAGAATCTGATATTCGTCAAGGCAGGCTGGCGCGGCGGCGAGCTGGTGCAGGTGCATGAGGTTGGCCTGCGCCCCCGCCAGGCGCCAGGCATGCGCGGCCTCCTGGTCGCAGTTCGTACCCGCCACCCGCACGATCAGGACGCGCACCGGTCCCATGCCTATCCTCATTCTCCTGATGTCTCGATACACTCAGGAAGGTAGTTGGGGGATGACGAGGCGTCCAGCGGGACGATATCCGGCCTGTTTGACGGGCGTAGAGAGCGAAAAATGGCACTGTCGTTGCTCGCTTCGATTCTTGTGATGATGTTGCAGACCGCGCCCGCGCCTGCGGACCCGAACGATCCGCAGCCGGCGACGCGCGGCGCCAAGGTCGGCCGGTTCTTCGAACTCCAGAAGAAAGCCCGCGAAGTGATCGAGTCGGCCATGCAGCTCGGCGATTGGAACGAGCAGGCGGCCCTCAGCCGCGCCGAGATCGAGAAGGTTTTTGATCGTCAGGGTTGGAACAGCGAAGAGGACATGTTCGCTTTCGAGCTGATCCGCGCGGTCGACGCCAAGCCGCCTTGGGCGTTCGTGGAGCGGGCCCAGACCGCGTTCGAACTGCTCGGCGACCGCTATCAGCTCGATGAGGAGCAGCGGGTTCGCATGAAGGAGCTGTTCGTCCGCGAGGCGATGACCGTATTTTCAACACATGGCGACAACATCCTGACCTACGCCGGCGAAATGATTCGGACGCGGGTCGCGGGCGAGCCTTTCTCGCCGGAGCAGATCGCACGCTGGACGAAGCTCGCCGAGCCGGTGATGGATTTCGCGCATGAGCGGTTCCAGAAAGCGATCGTGGAGTACATGGAGGATCTTTCGCCGGAGCAGCGGCAGAAGGTCGCACGGGATCTGCACGCCGCGGATCGGCGGTTTGAGACGGTTCGCGAATTGACGCAGGACTGGAAGGCGGGCAACTGGAGCCCCAGCGATTGGGGCATGGAAGAAGACCCGATTCAAGCCGGCAAAGTTCTGCAAGCCCGCGAGCAGGCCGAGAACGACGCGGCGGCGGGTGTAGCGCGTGAGCAGACCGGCGCGCCGGCGGAGCAGCCTGACGATGGCGAGCCCCCTCCGTCTGAGAGCAAGAAAGCCGCGCCGCCGACGGCCCAGCCGCCCGAGGCGCCTCCCGCCGCAGCGAAGACGCCGGCAAAGCCCGTTCGTGCGGTCGGCGACCCCGACCCCTGGGCCCGGTACGTGCAGGCGTTCATCGAGAAATACAAGCTCGACGAAAACCAGACCCAGAAGGCCTGGGTTTGCTACGACCAGGCCAAGCCGCGGGTCGAGCAGGCGAATCGGCGCCAGCTTGAACGGAATTCCGACGAAGCGCGGATTCGCACGGAATTGGAGCGCGTTCTTGCGCAACTGAAGCAGCGCCTGGAGCGGCTGCCCACTCGAGCGCAGCGGAAAGCCGCATCGCCCGACGAAATCCCTTCGCCGATCGAGCTCGCGAAGAAACCAATTTCAACGCAGCCGCGTCAGGCGCGATGAGATTGGCGAGCCTTCGCGACCGGAAACGGTGCGCATGGCGGGACCGGGCGGGCGGTACCGACGGGTGTGCCACTGCTCTTGAGCTTGCTGTTACCCACATTTTCCGGCGAGGCCTGGTCCTGGAGGGACCAAGGAATGTAGCCACGGGTGAAGGTCGTGCAGCGACCGTAACGCGTGGATTCAGGGGGATCCCCGTGTTTCCGCCCCGGCGGGGCGGAGGAAGCCGGCGTTACGGGAGATGCAAAGTTCGAGTCGGGCCGTTCCCTCCGCCCCTTCCGGGGCGGGAAAGGACACCCGCAATCTGCCACGGGTTTCGCGTTGGCCTTCGGCCGCCGCTTCACCCGTGGCTACATCCCGTCGCCCCTCATGGGGCGAAACATGTGGGTAACAGCAAGCTCTTGAGCAGTGCGCTTTCGGCGGCACAGTCGCGAGCGACTTGCACGCAGTCTCGACGCCCGGCATTTGAAACATCTTGATTTCGTGAGGTTTCCCGGCATCGTCAAAATCACTGCTCAAGAGCAGTGGCACCGGCCGCCGATCCGTACGGGAATATTCGCCGAAACTCCCGCCCGATAGAATTCCACCCCGGGTTCGAACGTCCAAGTCCTGTTCGCCAAAGGAAGGCAGGGTCTCTGCCCGAACTGTCCTCAAGCCCAGGAGGCATGCTCATGTCCGCCCGCACGTGCGCATCGTGGTTGATTCTGATCGCCTTGGCATCCAACGCGCCCGCCCAAGAATCGCCGACGCCGACTCCGAGCGCCCGGCGCTTCGGTTATGAGGAAGCGATCAGCGTCAATCCGCCGCACGAGAAGTTCTACCTCGGACGGGTGGCGCTGAGCGGGGACGGGCAGCGGGTCTGGTGGTATGTGTACTGGGACTCGGTCACACCCTGCCCTGGCCTGCCGATTCGCGTCTACTCAATGAAGACCGACGGGACCGACGTGCAGGAATCGTCTCTATCGACGGTCGAAGCGAAATTCGTGGGCGGTGGGTTTCTCGCGACAAACCGGGACGGCGCCGCGGCGATTTTCGAAATGGAAGCAAATCGAGGACCGTCGGAGTTCGCGGCTCGTTCCGGGTCGCGTTTCGTACGGCTCGAGCCGGGCAAGCCCGCCGAGTCGGTGTTCGACGCAGACCCCGTCGTACATGGTCCTGACACGCCGTTCGTCAGCCGCGGACGCGGCCTGCGGCTGAACGACGCCGGGACGATGTTCTTCTGGTGCGACGGCCAGGTGCTTTGGCGCGCCGCCGCCAAGGGCCTGGGGCGGGCGGAACCGGTCGTCAGCGTCAAGCACCTGAACTTCCACGGGCCGTGGAACCCGTTCGAGGGCGGCGCCCTGGCGGCTTTCGATATCAACGCCGCCGGCGACGCCTGGGTGATTCAGGCCACGTTCACCGATCCGAAAACCAAGCAGCTTCGCTGGGAGGTCGCGCAGGCCGCCGGGGCGCTCCCGCAGAGCTTCCGCGGAATCAAGAAGATGACCGACCAACCGTTCGCGGCCGGCGTGCATTGCTCGGACGATCTGGCCACGATCGGTTTTTGCGCGGGCGGACCGCCGGGGCGCGGCTCGGCGTTTGTATTTGACGGCGATGCGGGCCGCAACCTGCAAGACGTGGGGCTGCCGAAGGCGGTCGGCGCGTCGGGGCTGATCTTGTCCGACAACGGCCGGCGGGCGCTGCTGACCATCACCGGCGGCGACGGCTCGGGTCATTTCGTGATTCAAAACCTCGACCGGAACACGCGCCTTCCCGCAGGCACGTCGCGATATCAGAGAATCCAAGGCGGCGTCGCCGAATGGGCGATCAGCGACGACGGCAAGACGGTCGCGGGCGCGTGGGCCGGGCGCGACGCCAACGCCAAGCTGCGCTCCATCTACGTATTGCACGACGGCGGCCCGGAGCGGCCGAGCTTTCCGAGCATCGGAACGGTCAACGTCCGCGTGGACGAGGCGGCGGATGCGCTGGTCGTCCGCGCGCAGGTCCGCGACGCGACCGGTTTGGAGCGCGTTTACGCCCTGCCGTTCCGCAACGGGGCCGATCCCTGCGGATTCCAGACTGACAAGGAAAACCCGTTGTTCGAAATCCGCTATGGCGGCGGCGTGAACCTGTCAACGCTGCTCATGCCTGTCAGTGGTGCGCCGGACGAGTACGAGATCAAGATTCCTCTTCGTGGCAAGAAAGCGTTGCTTGACGCGAGCTACTGGGTGCGAATCGTCGCGGTCAACAAGGCCGGCACGCGTACGACGTACGTCGATGCGCCTTGCGGCGGTTAGGGTGCGGTCATGGCGACCGTCACAGCTTCCAACCCTCCCGGTACGGCGGCCGCACCAGCGCATCAGCCTCCGGCGAGTTCGTGATCTTCATGTTCGCCGCGTCCCATTCGAGTGTGCCGGGAACGCGTTTGGCGATGTTGCCGAGCTGGCAAATCTCCGTCAGCGGGCCGCTGTAATCGAACGGTGCGCTGGCGGGTTGCCGGGACTTGCAGGACTGAGCCCAGTTCTGCTCGTGCGAAACCGGGATGCGCGGCAGCGTCGGCGCGGGCCGCTTATATTCGCGCATGCGGCTCTCCGGCAGCAAACGCGGGCTGCCGCCGTAGGTGCCGCACATCAGCACACCCTTTGTGCCGCGGAAGACGGCCCCGCCCATGCTGTCGCCCATCTTGCGGCCCATCTCCAGCTCCGGCGGGCGCGGGGCGCACAGGCCGTCGTACCAGGTGACCTTTACGGGCGGCTGCTTGCCGCGGGCCGGAAAGCGATACGTAACCACGCACGCGATGCAATGCACTTCCTCCGTCTGGCCGATCTGCGTCGCCTCGATCGTCGTCGGCGCGCCCAGATCGAGCGCCCAGGCGACCGGATCCAGCGTGTGGGCCCCGCGATCCCCCATCCAGCCCGAGCCGAAGTCCAGCCACGCCCGCCATTTCATCGGCAAATAGACCGAGTGAAACGGCCGCATCGGCGCCGGCCCGATCCACAGGTCCCAATCGAGCGTGCTCGGAACGGCCGGCGTTTCCGTCGGCCGCTGCGGCGAAGCCGGGCTCCAGACCTCATGGCCCCAGGGGTAGTACGAATCGACGCACCAGGCATCCACTTCCGTCACATCGCCGATCGCTCCGTCGGCGATCCATTCGCGAATGAGCCGCACGGCTTCGGTCGAGTGCCCCTGAATCCCCATCTGCGTGATGACGCCGGTCTCTTTCGCGACGCGGGCCACTTCGCGGGCTTCGTGCACCGTGTGCGTCAGCGGCTTCTGGCAGTACACGTGCTTGCCGGCCCGCATCGCCGCCAGCGTGATGACCGCGTGGGTGTGGTCGGGCGTCGCGATCAGCACCGCCTCGATGTCCTTCTGCTTTTCGAGCATGACGCGGTAGTCGGTATAGGTCTTGGCCTGCGGATAAGAGCCGAAGACAGCGCCGCCATACAGCTGGTCCACGTCGCATAAGGCGACGATGTTCTCATCTTCCAGCTCGCGCAGGTTCGCGCGGCCCATTCCGCCGATGCCGATGCCGGCGATGTTCAGCTTTTCGCTGGGCGGCTTGCGGCCGGGCCCGCCGAGCACGTGCGGCTGCACAATCATGAACGCCGCCGCTCCCGCGGCGGATTTCAGCGCTTTTCGCCGGGTGATTCGCTTTCCACGCATGACGGCTCTCCTATTGCGGCTGGATGGTGATATTGCGAAACGCGACGGGGCTGTGGTCTCCCTGGAGCATCAGCGGGCCGCGGGCCTTTTCGCCGCCCGGCAGTTCGCCGCCGGTCGGACCTTTCAATTCGACGTCGCTCTGCACGCGCACGCCATTGAGCACGACGCTGACGATCCGTGCGTTTTCGACCTTCTTGCCGTGCTCATCGAATCGCGGCGCCCGGAACTGAATTTCGAGCGTCTGCCACTCGCCGGCAGGCTTGGCGGCGTTCTTCGCGGGGGCGGAGACGCTGTAGATTCCGCCGAGGTCCGAGTGCCTGAGCTTGTCGTCCGGGCGGCCGTGGCTGTCGAAGAGCTGCACCTCGTAGCGGCCCATCAGATACACGCCGGAGTTCCCGCCGCTCGGCAGCATGCAATCCAGTTTCACCGTGCAATCGCCGAATTCGCGGGTGGTGATCAGGTCGGCGCCGCGGCCCGGCGGCGAACAAAGCAGAACGGCGTCCGCGCCGCCGCCTTTGCCGCTTCAAACCAATTCACCCTTGTCATTCTTGCCGAGCGCGACGCCCGTCGTGACGTTCCAAGCGGTCTTGGCCGCGCTCTCTCGCAGCGTCCAGCCGTCGAGATCCTTTCCGTTGAAAAGCGACTCCGGCTTTGCGGATTCCCGGCTGGTTTGGGCCGTTGCGATTGCCGGGCGCGCGAGCGCGCAAACGACCAGACACGCCGCGGCGGCGATTGAAGGGAGTGGTTTCATGGCCGCATTGTAGCTCTATCCGCGGGGCGGTTGAAAATCAGTTCAAAATCAAGCCGACCGGAAGAGTCGCGAGGCTGCGCGGCGCTTCGGGAGCGGCCGATCTCTTCCCGCCCTTTCGACCGCCGGCGTGCCCGGCGGCGCGGCAACCGTGCGACTGGATCAAGCCCGGCGCGAGCGCTATAGTAGAACCATACGGCGCGCGGCTCGGGTCATCCGCACGTCAGGCGCCCCGCGCCGGAATTGGTCGTCAACGCACCGAATAGAAAGCCGCCATGAGGATTCTGATTATCGGCGATATCGTCGGACGGCCAGGCAAACACGCCTGCTCGCAGATCATCCCGCGGCTGATTCGTGAACGCGAGATCGACTGCGTCGTCGCCAATGCGGAGAACGCGGCGGCGGGCAGCGGCCTTACGCCGCAGATGTACGCCAAGCTGCGCCACCAGGGCATCGACCTGGTGACGATGGGCGACCACATCTACAAGCGGCTGGAAATCGTGCATTTGCTGGAAACGGACGAGCGGATCGTCAAGCCGGCGAACCTGCCGCCCGAATCCGTCGGCCGGGATTTCGCGGTCGCCACGACGCGCCGCGGACCGAAAGTGGCGGTGATTTCGCTGCTGGGCCGCACGTACATGAACACGCGGGCGGATTGTCCGTTTCACGCCGCGGACCGGGTGCTGGATCAGATCCCGCGCGACGTGAAGCTGATCGTGGTGGACATGCACGCCGAGACGACCAGCGAAAAAGTCGCGATGGGTTGGTATCTGAACGGCCGCGTCACGGCGGTGGTCGGCACGCATACGCACATTCCGACCGCGGACGAGCGGATTCTGCCGGGCGGAACCGCCTATATCACCGATCTCGGGATGACCGGCCCCTATAACTCAGTTCTGGGCCGAGACAAGGATCGCGTGCTGCGGTCGCTGGTGACCGGCATGCCGCACCCGTACGACGTCGCCCACGACGATGTTCACCTGAGCGGCGTGCTCGTGGAGGCGGATTCGACCAGCGGCCGGGCCGTGCGAATTGAGCGGGTCTGGGTCAAGGACGAATCCTCGCCGGCGGTCTTCGGCGCCGACGAGTAGCTTCGCATCTCGCAGAGTCGGACTTCGTAGCGTCGGACTTCGTAGCGTCGGACCTCCGAGTC
>JACRLV010000283.1 GCA_016235145.1 Planctomycetota bacterium | reverse complement strand
GACGCCATCAGCAAGGCGGCCGGCACGCCGTGCCCTACCACGTCGCCGACCACCGCCGCCAGCCGCCCGTCGCGCAGCGAAAACAGGTCGCAGAAATCGCCTCCCACGTGCGAGCTGGGATCGAAGACGAGAGCCGACTCGACCCGCGGATGCGGCGGCGGGCTGGTGCGCACCATGCGAGTCTGCACTTCGCCGGCCATTTGAAGCTGCCGCTCCAGCTCGGCCCCGCGCAGGCGTTCCTCCAGCAGCCGGGCGTTCTCGATCGCGATCGCCGCCTGCGACGCGACCGTGCGGAGCACCTGGCGCTGCGACGCGCGAAACCGCCGCTTGTGATTGGAATAGAGCCGCAGCGTGCCGATGGGCTTTCCGCGATGGAGCATGCCGGCGACCAGGCCGCTGACGATGCGGAGCTTGCGGGCCTGCTCCGGAAATTGAATTCGCGAGTCCGTCTGCGCGTCTTCGACGTAGACGACCTTGCCGCGGAGAGCCTCGTCGTCGATCGCATTTCGCTTGCGGGACATCGTGCCGCCGCCCGCGTATTGGCGCGACAGGTTGAAAGCCGCCGCGATGCGCAACTCGTCCGAAATCGGGTCATACAGCCGCAGGCTGGCGTACTGGCAGCGCATCACGCGGGCCGTCTCGGCGATGATCCGGTCCAGCACCGGCTGGAGATCGCGCTCGCCGGTGATCAACTCGCCGATGTCGCCGAGCAGCGAGAATTGATCGGACGCGGACGCGAGCTGATCCTCGCGGCGCGACCAGTCGGCGAGCATGCGGGCTGCCCAGCGAACCGTGATGACGCCGCGCGAATCGCTGCCGCGTTCCAGCACCGCCAGACGCTCCCAGATGCCCGCCAAATCCCGGCCGTCGTCTGCTGCGTCCGGCGCCGGTTCCGGCGGCGATCCGCCGGGCTCTCGAAAGGCTCCTACCGCAACGTAGCCCGCGATCTGCTCGTTCAGGTGAATCGGGGCGACGATGTGCCACAGCCGATTCGCTTCGATGAAGCCGATCGCTGCCGGGGGCTCGTCCGCCTGGATCGGCTGAAGCACCACCGGCCGAGCCAGCGCCGTCAAGAGCGGCAGGTTCAGATCGACCAGCACGCCGGTCGCCTGCGACGCGGAGATCAGCTCGCCATGCGAATCGAAAGCGGCGACGCGCAAGCTGGTCATTCGGGCCAGCCCGCCGACGAAATCTTCGAGCGTCGCGATATCGAGCTTCTCGCGCAACATCTCTGCGGCAAACCTCCCGGTCGACAGTTGGGCCGAAGGCGAAGTCCGGTATCATAGCCTGATAACGCGGTTTGACGCCGCTCGACGTGGAGACGACGCGGATGAAAGAAATGCACATGCTGCCGGCGAAGTTCGATGAGCGAGTAGGAATCAAGGCACGCGCCGGATCGCGGAATCCCGGCGAATGGGAACAAGGCCCGCCAATCCGCATGCGCGACTTCGCACTCGTCGCCGCGATGTTCGCGTGCACGGCGCTGACCGGTTGCGGCGGCGGCAGCCCCGCGGCGGAGTTGAACGTCCGCCCGGAGCCGCGAACCGTCTCCGCCACCGCCGCGAAGCCCTTGCGTTTGCCCCAGGATGAGCGGTTCTCCATCGCGCTCGCGCCCTCGCAGAAAGCCCCGGGGCTGCTCGGAAAGGCCGACGCGAATTCGAACGCCAGGAGCGACGGCACGGCGGACGCCTCGGCGAAAGTCGAGAACGGCGGCACGGCGTCCTCGTCTTTCCAGCTTGGCCACGTGTTTTCGAACGACTCGGAACGCCAAGTCGACCTGGCGGTCCGCGTGAGCTTTGACTTCCAATATGACGCGACGGCCCAACCGCCGAACGTCGGCGAGCAAGCCGCGCTGAAGCTCGATATTTTTGCCCGTGACGGCCGCGGGCGGATGCTCAAAACCGTCAACGTGCTCCAGTACACCACGGGCGAAGGCGACATCGCGGGCCGCAGCCGCAACCAGAGCGACTTTTCCGTGCCGCTCGGGCCGCGCGAGACGCTGGCGGTGTACGCCGGCGGCAACGCCTCGATCAACGCCAAAGACGGGCGTTCCGGAACGGGCGGCATTCGCATTTCCGGCCTGGAAATGGAAGTGCAGAGCAAGCCCGCGCCGCCCATCGGAGCCGCCTCGCAGCCGGCAAGCGGCAGTTAGCAATCAGGCACTGTTGTGTCTTTAGGGCGGTACGGCCGTCTCGGCCGTCGAATGGTGCCTTCGGGTGGTACGGCCGTCTCGGCCGTAAGACGGGCGGGACGCCCGTACCACCCTGAGTCGTGCGAAACTGCTTCAGGAACTGCACAGGAAACGGGATACCGCAGAGCACGATGAGCCGCCAATCACCAGTCGCTCAACGCATCGCCTCGCTGCGCGAGGAAATTCGCCGGCACGATCACCTGTATTTCGTCGAAGCCGCGCCGGAGATCAGCGACGAAGCGTATGACCGCCTGATGCGCGAGCTGCGCGAACTGGAGGCCGCTCACCCCGAGTTGGCGACGCCGGATTCACCCACTCGCCGCGTCGGCGAGCAACCCCTGGAGGGTTTCGAGCACGTTCGCCATACGGCGCCGATGCTGTCGGTCGACAACACCTATTCGCCGGACGAAGTCCGCGAATTCGACGCCCGCGTTCGAAAACTCGCCGGCGAGCAATCCTTCGACTATGTCGTCGATCCGAAAATCGACGGCGTGGCGATCTCGCTGCGCTATGAAAATGGTTTGCTCGTGCTGGCTGCGACGCGCGGCGATGGAGAAGTCGGCGACGACGTTACGCAAAACGCCCGCACGATCCGCAATGTGCCGCTCAAGCTCGACGGGACGGGCTGGCCGCGCAGGCTCGAAGTCCGCGGCGAGGTATTCTGGCCGTGGCCGGATTTTCGCAAGACGAATGAGCAACTGATCGCGGCAGGCGAAGCGGCGCTGAAAAACCCCCGGAATGCCACCGCTGGAACACTGAAGAACCTCGACGCGAAATTCGTCGCGAAACGCGGGCTCAGGTTTCAGGCCCACGGCTTCGGCTTGTTTGATCCGCCGGTCGCCGGAATTCGCACGCAGATGGAGCTGTTCGCGAAGCTCCGCATGTGGGGGTTGCCGCCCAATCCGCACACGCGCGTCTTCGACTCGGTCGACGACCTGATCGCCCACATCGCGTCCTGGGACGCCGACCGCCGCAAACTCGACTACGAGACCGACGGCCTCGTGATCAAGGTCAACCAACTGGCCCTGCGCGAAGAGCTCGGCTACACGAGCAAATCGCCCCGCTGGTGCATCGCCTACAAGTACGCCCCGGAGCAGGCGGAGACCATCCTGCTGAATGTCGATTTTCAGGTCGGTAAGCTCGGCACGATCACGCCGCGCGCGGTCATGGCCCCGGTCGAGCTGGCCGGCACGACCGTGCGGCACGCCACGCTGCACAATTTCGACAACATCGATCGGCTCGACGTGCGCATCGGCGATACCGTGGTCATCGAAAAGGCCGGCGAGATTATTCCGCAGGTGGTCTCCGTCGTTTCAGCCAAGCGCCCTCCGGGCGCCAAGGCAGTCGAACGTCCGGGCACTTGCCCCGAATGCGGCGGGGTCGTCGAAAAGGACGAGGGCGGCGTGTACGTGCGATGCACCAACGCCCAGTGCCCGGCACAACTCGTCGAGCGACTGAAGTTCTTCTGCGGCCGCGACCAGATGGATATCGAGGCCGCCGGCCAGATCATCGTCGAGAAGCTGTTCGAGGGCGGGGCCGTGCGGTCGTTCGCCGACCTGTTCCGGCTGAAAGACAAGCGCGCCAAGCTCGTGACCTTGCCAATCAGCACAAACGCCCGCACCGGCTCGCCGATCACGCTGGGTGAAAAACGCGCCGATGCCTTATTGGCGGGCATTGAGACGGCGACCACGCGGCCGCTTTCGCGACTGCTCGCAGCCCTGAACATCCGCCACGTCGGCATTTCCACCGCCGAGGATCTGGCGGAGCATTTTCACACCATGGACGCGCTCGCGGCGGCCCGTCCGGAACAATTGCAGGAAGTCGAAGGCGTCGGCGAGCAGGTCGCCAAGTCGCTGGCACATTGGTTCGCGAGCGACGCCGGTCGGACGATCATCGCCGAACTGAAGTCCGCCGGCGTGAACATGACCCAACCCCGCCGCGCCGCAGCGTCGCGGGCGCTGGCCGGAAAGACGCTCGTCGTCACCGGCACGCTCGAGAAATACTCCCGCTCCCAGATCGAAGAATTGATCAAGCAGCACGGCGGAAAAGCCGCCGGCAGCGTGAGCAAGAAGACCGACTACCTGGTCGCCGGCCGCGACGCGGGCAGCAAGCTCGCCAAAGCACAGGAACTGGGCGTCCGCGTGCTGAGCGAAACGGAATTCGAAGAACTCATCCGCGAACGGAGTTGATTCGCCGCCACCCCAATCCACAGGACTACCAACTTCAATTGGCGGCTTCGATCCGAATCCCCGGCATGAGCGGGCCTTCCAGGCTTCGCCACAGGTACCAGCTCGCATAGGTGCGGTAGGGTCGCCACGGCTGGCCGATGGCGCGTAGCTCGTCTTTCCCCGGGATTTCCTTATGGCCCCAGACATTGCGGACCGCCTTGCGGATCCCGAGATCATCAATCGGCCACACGTCGGCGCGCTCCAGGCAGAAGATGAGCAGCATCTCCGCCGTCCAGCGCCCGATGCCATGCACCGCGCACGTCGCGGCGATGACCGCTTCGTCATCCATCCGCCGCAGCTTCGAACCGGACAATCGCCCATCAGCGAAGTGCGCCGACAGATCGTGTAAATAGGCGGCTTTTTGCGCCGAGAGCCCGGCCTTTCGCAATTGCGCCGGTCGCCGCCCGAGGATCGAATCCGGCGTAACCGCCCCGCCGCACGCCGCCCGCAGGCGCGCTTGAATCGCCGCGGCCGCGGACATCGAAATCTGCTGCTGGACGATCGATCCGACCAGGGCCTTGAACGGGTCGCGCGTGATAATCGGGCGGTACGGGCCGACGCGATCGATGATCGCCGCCAGCTCCCGCGACTCAGTCGACAGATGCTGAATCGCGGCGTGGGTCAGCATTCGGCGCCGCTGCTCGACTGGAGTTTGCCTGGTCTTCAAGGATTCCCCTCTGAAAAGCCTCTTCGGCGACGGAAGGATATCGATCTACCGCCCTGCCCGACAACCGCGGGAGGTCGGTTCGCCTAGGGAAACCCCCCAAGAATCCGCTACCCCAAAACGGACCCAAAAAGAGTCACCGATTCGTCCCGGGTGTGTTACAATCTGATTAGGACAAGCGGCTTGGCGGGCCGACCCGCCGGCGCGCGCCTTGGGAGTGAAGCGATGCTACTCTGGGGTCTTCGCGGGTTATTCGTTTTGTTGATGGCGGCCGTCGCGTTCTCCATCGTCGGCGGCGAGCCCGGCGCCGGCAGCGTCGGCGCGCGGTACTCGGTCGTCACCATGGTCGCGACGATCGGCGTGGCACTTGTTCTGATCGGCATCGACCTGTTCATGCCCCGAAAATCGCTCGCCGCGCTTTCGGGGGCGTTTCTCGGACTGCTGGTGGGCATGGTGGCGGCTTACGGCGTCGGCCTGATCGTCCAAATGCTGGTCGATGCGTCGTACCCCTCGATCAAGGACTCCGGCAGCGCGATCAACATCCTGACGGCGGTCAAGCTGATGCTGGGCATCGTCTGCTGCTACCTGACCATCAGCTTCGTGCTGCAAACCAAGGACGACATTCGCTTCGTCATTCCGTACGTCGAGTTCGCAAAGCAGAGCCGCGGAACGCGCCCGCTGATCCTCGACACGTCGGTGATCATCGACGGCCGCGTGGCGGATATCTGCGAGACGCGGATCATCGATTCGCCTTTGATCATCCCGCGATTCGTGCTCCAGGAGCTTCAGACCGTCGCCGACAGCTCCGACAAGCTCAAGCGCAACCGCGGACGGCGCGGCCTGGACATGCTCAACAAGCTCCAGACCAACGACAAGGTTGAGATCAAGATCTCCGACACGCGCCTGCCCAGCGTCGAGGAGGCCGGCGACGTGGACCAGAAGCTGGTCGCGCTGGCCAAGAAGATCGACGGCCGCATCGTGACCAACGACTACAACCTCAACAAGATCGCGCAGCTCCGCGGCGTCGACGTGATCAATATCAACGACCTCGCGAACGCGCTCAAGCCCGTCGTGCTCCCCGGCGAGACCATCGTCGTCAAGATCATCAAGCCCGGCGAAGAAATGGGACAGGGCGTCGGCTACCTCGAAGACGGAACGATGATCGTCGCCGAGAACAGTCGCGAGCGCATCAACGAAGAAGTCTCGCTGATCGTGACCAGCGTGCTCCAGGCCTCGGCCGGTCGCATGATCTTCGGCCGCCCCGAAGGCCCGCCGCCGGCCCCGCGCCGCCCGGCGCGCCGTATTCCGACGGCGTAGGAGCGGTCGCTTCGCCCATTTTGCGTCGCGAGCATGCGCGTCGAACACCGACCAGCTGGCATTCCGTTGAAAAATGTACCGCAGCCGCCCTCGGCTGCTGTGTTTTTCGAACACTCGACGATCGCGGATCGTCGGAACGAATTCTTCAAAGAATTGCCATACGCCGGCGTTTCCGCACAAACTGGCGTGCTGGAATCACGGACAACTCGGTAATTCGGCGAGAAAGGACTCCATGATCGTGCCGAAACGCTCCGGCGTTTCCAGAGGCGGTACGTGACCCGCGCCGGGGATGATTTCAAACCGCGAGTTGGGAATCTTCTCGTGGATGTCGCGCAGCGTCTCCACCGGCGTGATCGCATCCTCCTCCCCAACCACGACGAGCGTCGGCACGTCGATCAGCGGCAATGTCGGAAAGGAGTCGGGGCGGGTCGCCAATGCGCGCGCGGCGGCGGCGACGCCGATCGGCGAGGTGCGGCACATCGTCTCGTACACGCCGCTGCGGACCGCGGAGTCCGCCCGTGGGCTCAGCACGCTGCCGATCATCACGTCCGCCAAGGCTCTGCTGCCGGCCGTCAACGCCGCTTGGGCCATCTGCTCGCGGCGCGCGACGCCCTCCGGCGATTCGGGATTCGCACGCGTGTCGATCAAGCCGAGCGCTCGCAACTTCGATCGGTGTTTCCGGAAAAACTCCAGCGCGATGATCCCCCCCATCGACAGCCCGACGACGACCGCCGGCCGCCCGGGTGCGATCTGATCGAGAATCGCGGCAAGATCGTCGGCATAATCCGCGATGGACGCCGCCGGCGATGCCTCGCTGTCGCCGTGCCCGCGAAGATCAGGTGCGACGCACAACCAGCGTGCAGCCAACCGCCGCACGACGGGCGACCACATCGCGTTTGACAGTGGAAACCCGTGGATGAACAGCACCGGATCGTCCGCGCCGGCGGTGACGACGTTCATTCTCAAGCCGTTGGCGTGGAGGAACATGCCGGGATGATACTCGCGGGCGCGCTTGCGAATGCTCAGGCGATTCAGGAATTCCGCTTCCGCCGCTTCTCCGCCGCGTCCAGCAGCGCTTGCACTTCGGCGTTCGTGCGGCGGAGCGTGGTCGCTGCATCCGCGCCGGCCCAGATCGCGTCAAACGCGCCCTGGATGCGTTCGGCGTATTGCGGCCAGACGCGGGTCATCGGCAGGGCCTGGGCGCGCGGGCTCTTCGTGACCGCATCGAAAACTCCGACGTACGGGTTCGGGTGATCGCGGAGAAACCGCTCGGACGCATCAAACAATCCGGAGGCCTTGAAATGCTCGCAGCAAAGCTGCTCGTGAACATCCTGTCGCTGGGCGAATTGCACGAATTCCCGCGCGGCCTGGGGATTGCGGCAGCCGCGCGGAATCAGCAGCACGTCCGCCTCCAGCAAGCCCGCCGGCCGGCCGGGCTCGAAGACGCTCTCGGCGACCGGAAAGGGCGCGACGCCGTATTCGAGATCCGGCGCGTACTGGCGAATGAAATTCGCGAGCCACGGCCCCTGCGCGATCATCGCCATGCGCCCGCTGAGGAACGGATCCTGCGCCGAGTGGTAGCTTCGCAGAAAGGCCGAGCCGAACGCGCGCACCGCGTCGCCGCCAAACCTGCGCGGAAACGACCCGATCCACTCGAACGCCGCGATGTTCCGCTCAATGTCGAGCGTGGCGCGATTCCTGGCGGCGTCGAAGAGCGTTCCGCCGAACGGAATCGGCCAGAAATAAGGCCACCACCAGGGAATGTTCGGCAGAAACCCCGCCCGCTCGATCTCGCCGTCGCGGGATCGAACCGTCAGCGCCTCGGTCGCGGCATCCAGGTCGGCGATGGTCCGCGGCGGTCGCTCGGGGTCGAGCCCCGCATCGCGAAAGTGCTTCTTGTTGTAGTAGAGAGCGAGCGTGTAACCGGTGCTGATACCACCCCACTGCCGCCCGTCATAGGAAAGAAGTTCGCGTACCGCAGGCGCGTAGCGTTCAAGCCCACTGCGTGTTGACGCACCCGACGAACCGCTCGCCGGCCGACCCGCATCGGCGGATTCGATCGCCTCCAGCGGCAGGAGCGCTCCCGCCTCGGCATGTTGCGGAATGTTGTAGCTGAACAACCCGACCACGTCCGGCGGATCGCCGCCGGCGATCGCGAGCATCGCCTTTTCGCGAATGTCGCTGACGGCGACGCGCTGCACCCAATATCGATCCTGCTCTGAGTTGAACCGATCGACAACTCGCTGAATCGCCGCCCCTTCTATCCCGGTCCATTTCTCCCAGTACGTGACGATCGTGCGGCCGTTCGGAACCTCTTCATCGTCACGCGGGCGGCGCGGCCAGAAGGCATATCCGACCCCCGCAGCGGCCAGCCCGGTCAGAAACGCTCGCCGCGTGGCGTCAAACGTCTTCATGGCGCCTGTACCAGACGGTGGATCAGGTGCGGGGCGAAACCGGACTTCCGGGCAATGGTGAGCGCTGCCGGGAACAGGCGACGGCTTCGTCCGCCGGGAGGCGTCGCGCCGGGAGCGGCATTGTCAGATGCCGTGCAAGAACCCATCGGCAACATGGTAGGCGCGTGCCCCGCGACATCCAACGCTTGAACCCCGCCACTGTCCGGAATCGGCGAGTCGCGACGTTCCGTTTGGCCAGGCCGCCGATGCGCGGCGCGGCTTTCTCTCAGCAACGGCTTGCGTGTATCATGCGGAGTCAGTCTCGCATTGGTGGAAGCAATCGGACTGAAAGGCAGGATCGCCCCATGCGGCCCGAGGCCGCCGTTGACTCGCCCTTGCCGATTCCTATTCACCATTTCAAGGAGGCTGTGTGTTTCACGTCTCGCAGCGCGCCGTCGGGCGCGCGGGCTTTTGCGCCCTGGCTCTCTCCGCGTTCGCGGTGGAGTTCGGCTGCAACCCGCCAGCCTCCCCGATCGCGCCCGCATCAACACAACGCGCGGACGCCGAACGCCCCAACATCATCTTCATTCTGACCGACGACCAGGCCTGCCGCGCAATCAGCACGGAAGGCAACAAGGTCGTCCAAACGCCGAATCTTCAACGCCTGGCCGACGAGGGAACCTATTTCAGCCGCGCGTATGTCCCGCTGCCCCAATGCGCCCCCAGCCGCGGCGCCATGATGACCGGGCGCTACCCGCACGAGCGCGGTCCGATTTCGAACGTCGACGGCGGGCTGAAGCCGGACTCCCTCACGCTCGGCAGCCTGCTGAAACAGGCCGGGTACCGCTGCGGAATGATCGGCAAATGGCATCTCGGCGATCCGCGCGGCGGTTCGCACTTCGGTTTTGACGATTTTTGGGCATACGCCGAGCTCAAGGCCACGCCGCGCGATGAGAAGTACACCCGCCCCGTATTCGTCGCGAACGGCGTCGAGCAACGCCACGAGCGCTGGCTTGGCGACGTCGCCACGGATTACGCTTTGGAATTCATCAGCCAGGACGACTCCCGGCCGTTCTTTCTGTGGCTGGGCTTTCACGAACCGCACGTGCCGATCACGCCGCACCCGAAATTCCCGGTCGACCCCGCGAGCGTCCAGCTTCCCACGAGCATCAATGACTCGCTGGAGTCCAAACCCGCCGCGCAGCGCAACGGCGACCCGCACAAGCTCTTCCTGCAAACGCCGCCCGAAACACTTCGGAAGCAAATCGCGGCCTACTACTCGATGATCGCCTCGGTGGACGCGAACGTCGGCCGAATCGTGGAGCGCCTGCGGCAACGCGGCGTGGCGGAGCGCACCCTGGTGGTGTTCATCAGTGACAACGGCTGGATGCTCGGCGAACATCAGATGTGGACGAAGGGCGGCATGCTCTACGAAGAGCTGGTGCGCATGCCGGTGATCTTCTGGCAGCCGGGGACGGTGCCGGCGGGTCGCAAGGTTGATTCGCTCGTGACTTCGATGGACTTTTTTCCGACATTCGCCAAGCTGGGCAAGGCTTCAAACGTCGAACCGCTGAGCGGGATTGACATCTGGCCGCTGGTCACGGGAACGGGCACGGCCGTCCAGCGCGACGAAATCTACCTCGAGTACCGCGGCGGCGAACAGGATCGCCCCGACTACTTCGAGCCCATGCTCGGCGTCGTAACGGCCGGCCACAAGTACACGCGCTATCTGGCCTCCGGCGAAGAGGAACTCTACGACCTCGCCAACGATCCATACGAGATGAAGAATCTCGCGGCCAGCGCCGATGCGGCGGATGTCCTTAAGAATATGCGCGGCAGGCTCGGGCGTTTTCAGTCCGGCATCAAGAACCGCTATTGGGAAAAACCGGCCTCCGGACCGGCCAGCCGCCCAGCGGGCCGCGAGGAATGACGCCGATGCTCCCCCTTCAACTCCCATTCGCGTCGGCGCGGAGCCGAGCGGCGAGCGGGGCCTAACGCGCGAACTCGATCGTCCGCCGCTCGCCGGATTCATCAACGAGCTGCAAGCGAATCCGATTCGGCGACGCGGCCACAGCCCGCGTCAGATCCGCCAGCGACTTGACCGGCACGTCGTTCACCGCCACGACAAGCTGATACGGCTCGAACGCGTACGACTCGGCTGTCTTGCCCTTCAAACCGACGATCAGCACGCCGTCCGACTCGCCGTAGGTCTTGGCGATCATCGCGGCCCGGCGGTCCTCGTCGACGTCCGCTGAAAGAAATCCCGGCCGAAGACTTCGCAGTTCAAGCGGCAAGGGGTCGATCACTCTCCCGTGAATTGCAGGCGCATTCCGCGTGAAGGCATTGATGTCCCTGGGCTGCTTCTCCACCACGACGGCCAGCGTCATCTTCGTCCCGTCGCGCTGAATCTCCACTTTCGCGGTCTCGCCCGGCGAAACTTCCGCAATCGTCGCCTGAAGTTGCGGGATTGTGCCGACTGTGTCGTCATTCACGGACAGGATGACGTCCTCGCAAAGAAAGCCGGCCTTGAAGGCGGGCGAGTCCTCGTACATGACGTTGACCATCACCGCCGTGCGATCAAGCCCGAGCAGCTTCGCGTCCGCCGCGCCCACTTCGCGCAGACTCACTCCCAGCCATCCGCGGGTCACTTCGCCGGTTTTCCGCAGCTGATCCGCGACCTTTCGGGCCAGTTTCGACGGGATCACGAAGGCGACGCCCGCGTTGAACCCGTCTTCGCTCGCGATCGCCACGTTTACGCCGATGGCTTCGCCGCGGAGGTTCACCAGCGGCCCGCCGGAGTTGCCGGGATTGATCGCGGCGTCGGTTTGCAGAAAGTCGCGATACATGAGATCTCTGCCGAGCGTCACGTCGGTGCGCCCTTTGGCGCTGATGATTCCGTGCGTCACGCTTTGCGACAGGCCGAACGGCGCGCCAATGGCCAATACAAAATCGCCCACCTCGGCGGCGTCTGAGTCTCCCAGCGGCAGGACATGCAGGTCATCCGCAGGAATGCGGATCAGCGCCAGGTCGCTCTTGGGATCGGCTCCCACCAGTTCCGCCGAATACTCGCGCCCGTCCTGCAAACGCACCCGGATCTTGTCGTGCTGTTCCACGACGTGGTTGTTCGTCAGAATGTAACCTTCGCGATCGTAGACGGAGCCGCTCCCGTTGCCGCGAGGCAGTCGCATCCGCAATTGCGCGCGCTCCGTGCGTATGGCGGCGAACTCGCGCATGAGCTCCTCGACGCTGTCCTTATCCGATTCGGCGGATCGCGCCAGCTCGCCTACTTGCCGGCGCAGCTCCTCCTCCCGTTTGGCAAGCCGCTGGTCATCCTCGCGATCCTTCGCGCTGGGCGACACGTTGATCTGAACCACTCCCGGCCGGGCCGCCCGGGCCACCATGCGGAAAGCATTTGACAGCTCCTGCGCTCCGGCGATCTCCTGCCGGTTCGCCTCGATCTTGCCTTGCTCCACCGCGAACGCGACTCGGGACACGACGTATCCCGGAACGCCGGCCGCCGCCAGCCCCATCACGATCAGGACGCCGAACAGGACGGCGAGGCGATTCGACTGCTTGCCGGACATGCGCTGCCTCCAGGTCCGATCATGGCGCGATCGGAACGTTCATCGCGCCAACTCGGAGCGCGACACAACACAGTATAGTCAGAAGGTTCGCGGCGGATTCAACGCGGCCGGATTCCGATCGCACGGGTGTGCGGGCGCGGCCGGAACAAAGCTCGCCGGACCGCTACGTCGCCGAGGCCTCGCGCAGGACGTGAATGCGCAGGCGATTGATCCGCCGCGGCTCGGCGGCAATGACGCGGAATTCGATCTGTTCGTGGGAGAACTGCTCTCCCGCCGCCGGAATCTTGCCGATCGCGCTGAAGACGAAGCCGCCGATCGTCTCGTAGTCGCCGTCCTCCGGCAATTCGATCCCCAACTCCGTGTTTACCTCGGAAACCGACACGCGGGCGTCGACCTCAAGCGTGTCGTCGTCGATTCGCCGCAGGCTCGGCGCCTCGGGCTGATCGTATTCGTCGTCGATTTCGCCGACCAGTTCTTCGAGGATGTCCTCGATCGTCGCCAGGCCCGCCGTTCCGCCGTACTCATCCAGCACGATCGCGATCTGAACCCGCTTGCGCCGGAATTCGTCGAGCAATTCGCCGAGGGTCTTCGTCGCCGGAACGTACGGCGCGTTGCGCATCAGCTTACGCACGTCGAACGGCTCGGCGGCTTGCACGCGCAGCATATCCTTGGCGTAAACCACGCCGACGATGTGGTCGATCGTCTTTTCGAACACGGGAATGCGCGAGTGCCCCACCTTCAGGATCGACTGTCGCACCTGCTCGTAGCTCGCGTCGATCGGCACGGCTTCGATCTCGGTCCGGGGCGTCATGATCGCGCTGACCGTCGTCTCGTGCAGCTCAAACACGGAGGTGATGATCTGCTTCTGCTCCTCGTCCACCGCGCCGGCGATTTCGCCCTCGGACACGGCGTTGAGGATCTCCTCTTCCATCCTCTGGGTCTGATCCTCGCGCGAAACCTCCGGCCGGCCCGCCAGCCGACGCACGATGAGATCGAGAAACATCAGCAGCTTTTCGATCGGATAGAACGGGTAGCGCAAGACCCAGATCAGCGGCAGGCTTGCCGCAACGAGCGAATCGCCGGCATGCTGTGCGATCGAGTGCGGAATGCCCAAAGCGAAGACCAGCAGGACGCCCAGGTTGATGAAGCTGGGAATGACGAAATCGCGCGGACCGATCTTGCCCTGGCTCTCAACGACCAGCTTCTCAAAGTAGACCCACACCATCAGCCCGACGATGGCCGTCAGGCGTATCGCGCTCGTAACGACCTGAAGCTCGGTTTCATTCCGATCGAGGCGCGGAAACCAACGACGCTGATCGGACTCCGAAAGCCGCTCAGCGAGCCGCGCCCGCGAGTACGTCCGCAAGGCGTAACTGAGCGCGGAAAAATAAAGCGTCAGCGCGGCTAACCCGAGACCAATCGCCGCATCCACCGCGAGCTACTCCAATGGCCCGACCGCCGCGGCTCATCCGAGAACGAACGACTGCCGCGGCCAGCCGGCGACCAGCACCAGTCGCCGAGCCTAATATATCGGCGGCTGGATCATCTCGACAAGCGGCATTTGGACAGCCCGCCAAGCGTGCTGTGTCCCATGCGTACGACGTCGCTCAGAATCGAACCGCAACGCAATTGATTACAGATACTTACAGAAATGGCGGCATTTCGCTTACCCGCGCTGTCCGTCGGGGCGGAAATCTGCCGGACCTGTCGAACGACGTGGGTATCTCCGGAGCGTTATCATTAGTTGGTTCTGAAATCGGTCTAATCCTTCACCGTTTAGGCCTGACAACCAGAATTCAGCCTCTGCCGGGACTGACATTAGAGCAAGTCCCCAGTGGTCAGCAGAATTCCGGTGCCTTGCAGAATCTGGAACGGCATCCGTCTTGTTCCAGACCACCAGCATTAGACGGCTTTCGCTGCCGAGCAGCCTGACTAACGGCGAATTCAGAAACGCCGCGGTTTCCGCGGCCGCCTCGGGGCGACTATCAAGCACCAGCAGGATCACATCTGCTTTCGCCGCAACACGATGCGTGGCCTCAACCCCCGCCGCATCCAGCGACGATGTGGCCTCGAAAACCCCGGCGGTGTCGATCCACGTAACAGGAAATCCACCCACTTCCGCGGGGATCTCGATCCAGTCGCGTGTCGTTCCGGGCTCTGTGGATTCCAGGCTCACCGGGCAGCCCGCCAACCGGTTGGCCAACGTGCTTTTCCCTGCGTTCGGCGGCCCGATCAGCGCGATTCGAACCGGCGTTGAATACCATTCGAGGGCTTTGCCACGCTCTCGAAGAGCGCGAAACGCCGCCGCCGCGAGCTTCGGATGGCGTTTGGACGTCCCGTCGAGTCGAGCGAGAAGCTTCGGAAGACGATCACGTTGTGAGAGGAGCCACCGCGCGCCTTCGAGCGTCTTCATCCGCGGGAGCCAGCCCCAGATCGTCGCCTCCAGCGCATCATGGGACCGCCATGCTTCGCCCGACTCGTCGCTTGATTCATGATAGCCCGCCGCTTTCAGCCGCTCGCAGCAACGCCGCATGATCCACGGTCCACCGTGCAAGTGGAGCCAGATCTCCCAGTCCGGCGAAGCACGCCACACGGAGATCACGATGTCGTCGATAATTTCGCCATCGGCTTCGGTCAATTTCGCGCGCCGAACCGAACCGGCGGTCAGGGTAGCCGCGTTTTGTGTTTCGAAACGGACGACCGTCCCAAACAGCGCCGGCACGGCCGGCCCTGTGACGCCTACGATTCCAATCGCCGCGGGATCGGTGCTCGTCAGCCGTTGAAAGCGAGAAGGCTGCGCAGAATCGACAAGACTCATGGGACTCGCTTTTTCGCGAGAGCGCGGCGGTACGCCAGCGCGACGCCGATGAGGCACAAGTCGGGGACGGCAACGTCGACGAAAGGAGCCAGCTCGGCGATCAACTCCGCGTTTCCGCCGGTGACCACCAACGTCGGCCAATTCCCGGTTTCGGTCGCGAAACGCTCCACGATTTCACGCAACGCGCCCACCGCACCGAAAACGACGCCGGCCGCAATCGCGTCGTGCGTGTTCTTTCCGAACGGCGAGGGCGGCGATCGGAGCTCGACCGCCGGTAACTGGGCGGCGCCGGCGTGCAGGGCCGAGCAGCTCATCTCCAGGCCCGGCAGAATCGTCCCGCCCCGGAACCGACCCGCCGCGTCCACGTAATCGATCGTGATCGCCGTACCGAACGAAGCCACCGCGCACGCCGTTCCAAGCCGCTCATGGGCGGCGGCCGCGGAGCAGATGCGATCGACGCCTACGCCGGCTTCATCGTCAAGCTCCAGTTCGAGTGGCAAGGGAATGTCCGCCCGCACGAATTGCGGCTCGATGCCCGTGATTTCCATCGCCAGATCGGCGAAGCGGCGTGCGGCGGCGGGATTCACGCTCGCAATCACGATGGCAGCAGCATCACCGCGCGTATTCGCCCTCGCTTCGAGAATCGCGCCGCGCCACTCGGCGGCGTCGGCAGCCGAAACCCGGCATACAGCGTGCAATCCTTCGTCATCGGACACGCCGATGCCGATTCGCGTATTGCCCACGTCAACCACCATGAGCGTATCCACGGCGTGTTGTGTCCCTGGCGCAGCCGGGATTGTCCGCGATGAAACGGGTTCTGAATAGCCCGACGGCCGGCGATCGGGCTGCCACGGGCATCACATGCCATTTTCAGTCCGGGGCACGTGCGCCTAAACTCCGGCCTGTCGAGCGAGGGCGATGTTGCCGTGATAACCGGAAGACTTCTGGAGGCATCTTTGACTACCCAAGACGCCGACGACGAACTGCGAGACGAGCCGATTACGCCCGCGGATGAAGAGCGAACGGCGACCCGGCGGCGGCACAATCGCCGGCAAGTGCTGGTTGGGGCGCTGCTGCTCGCGACTCTGGGAATTACGCTTCAACTGGTCGGCCCGTGCCTCGTGCCGATCAGCGTGCGTGAAGGGCCGCTGGTTCAGCAGCCATCCGAGTCCGGCGCCACGGTCGTCTGGTACATGTCGCACGACGTGCCGGCGATGTTCCAATACGTCGCCGACGACGGCAGCGAGGTCGAGGCGACCGTCGAATCGTCCGAACGCCGCCGCATGGTTCGGCTCAGCGGCCTGTCCGCCGGCCGCGAGTACTCGTACGTCATTCACGACCTCAACAAGAAAGTACTGGCAACCGGCACGCTTCAGACCAACAGGCCGGCGGGAACTGAATTTTCATTCGTTCTATTCGGCGACAGCGGCGAGGCAACGCCGGACCAGTATCTCCTCGGCGAGGAGATGGCCAATTTGCGGCCGGATTTCGCGGTCCATACCGGCGACCTGGTGTATCCCGACGGTCGGCGCGACCGCTATCGCGAGCGGTTCTTCCTGCCATACGCCAAGCTCATTTCGCGTGTCGCGTTCTGGCCGTGCCTCGGAAATCACGATGTGAAGGACGGCTACCAGGATCAGGCATATCGCGAGGTCTTCGAACTCCCGTCGAACGGCCCGGCCGGGCTGCCTGCGGAAGACAATTATTGCTTCGACTACGGCAACGCGCGGTTCGTGATCATCGACAGCAATCTCGACGAAGCCCGCCTGGCGGAATCCGTCGCTCCTTGGCTGGAGCGCGTACTCACCGAAAGCGCGGCGCGGTGGAAGTTTGTCGTCTACCACCATCCCGCGTACACGGCGGGAAAGTACGAACCGACGCCCAGCATTCAGAACACGCTTGTTCCGATCATGGAGCGCGCGGGAGTCGACGTCGCGTTCAGCGGCCACGATCACATGTACGAGCGCACGCACCCGCTGCGGGGCGGAGCGATCACTACAGGCGGCCAAGGCGTGGTTTACGTTGTGTCCGGGGCCGGCGGCGCCGCGCTTTACAACCCGAAAAACCCGGACCAGATGCCCGACTGGCTTGCCGTTCGCAAGAACAACACCCACAGCTTCTCACACGTCGTCATCAGCGGCGGCGCGCTGCGCTTTCGCCAGATTGGCGCCAACAATCAGGTGCTCGACGAATGGGCGCTCCAGAAGCCACAGCAGACCCCGTAGCGTCGGAACCCGTAGTGTCGGACCTCCGAGTCCGACGATGTACCGCAGCCGCCCTCGGCTGCAATCCCCCGTATCATTGCAGCGGCGATGCAGGCCGGAGGCCCATGCTCCCCTGGTTCGGCCCCCCCGCACCGGCCCTTACATCGACGTTTCTTCCTCCTCGGCGGCGCCGGCCTCGT
>JACRLV010000296.1:1732-6518 GCA_016235145.1 Planctomycetota bacterium | reverse complement strand
CGCGGGCCGCGGCGCGATGCTCGTCAGCATTCTGTGGGGAACCGTCACACATGTCGCCTCCGTTCGTGGCGACGCCGCAATCATGTCACTCGCCACGCTCGTGCTCGTGCTGACGCTCGCGCGCATCGGTCCGCGCGTGCCGGCCGCTTTCCTCGCGCTGGTCGCGGGCGGGGCGGCGATCGCTCTGCTCGATCGATTCGGCGTGCAGGCGTCGCTCCCCGGCATCGGCGGGTTGCAGTGGGAATGGCCGTCGCAGCTCACGCCGCTGGCGCAGCCTCCGTACCAGACCGATCTCTTCGTCGGCGCGGGCGCGATCGCCATGGTGGGAATCATTCAGAGTCTGGCGATCGCCAAGGGCATCGCGGGCCGCAACGGCGAACGCATCAGCCCGAAGCGCGAGCTCTGGGCCCTCGGAGCCGCGAACGTCGCGTGCAGCGCGTTTCAGGGATTTCCGGGGTCGGGCAGTTTTGCGCGTTCCGCGCTTTGCGATCTGGCGGGAGCTCGGACCCGCTTGTCGGGGATTTTCGCCGCGGTAGCCACCGCGCTGATCGTCGCCGTCGGCGCCGGTCTGGCACACTACGTGACCAACGCTGCGATCGCCGGCCTGCTGATCGCGACCGCCGTTTCGATGGTCGATTGGCGCGAGTTTCTGCACGTCCTGCGCCACGATCGTCACGACCGAATCGTGCTCGGCACGACGATGACTTGCGTGTTCTTCCTGCCGATTCACTGGGCGGTGTTGCTGGGGCTGGCCGTTTCGATCGCCGTGTTTCTCCGCCGCGTGAGCACGCTGCACCTGGTCGAGATGGTCGCGGGCGAGAGCCAGCAGCAGTTCACCGAGCACGCGATCGACGGCGCGACCGGCGAAAGCGCCGTGACCATGCTGCAAGTCGAGGGGCCGCTCTTCTTCGCGCACGCGGACGAGCTGGCCGAACGGCTGGAGACGGTGCTGGGCCGGGGGCCGCGCGTGCTGATCCTCCGCATGCGGCGCACGCAGCAACTCGACTTTTCCGTCATCGTCCTGCTGGATCGCGTAATCCGCGACTACCTCGCTCGCGGCGGGCGGGTCATCCTCTGCGGATTGCAGCCCGAACTCCGCCGCACCCTGCGCGACAGCCCGCTCGGACAGACGCTTCCGCCGGAATACATGCTCCAGACCACCCGCGAGGTGTTCGGCTCGGCCCACCTGGCGATCGAGCTGGCCGAGCAGATCGCCTGGCCCGAAGGCGCCGCGGGCCGCCCGATCTACCGCACCGTGCAGCGTGCGTAGCGCCACTTACGCCGCGACCTTGGTTGCTGTGGGGCGGGCCTCCGGCCTGTCTCTTCCGCCTGACGGCGCTCCGATTACGAGCGACCGGCCGAAGGCGGCTCAACATCGACATCCTACCGTTACCAATGTCGCAAACTTCGTCCCGGTCTGTTGTCCACCGGTTTCGCGCTCCGTTACAATCCTGCCGGCTCGCGGGCCGTCAGGACTCAAGCGGTGCTTGGGAGATTGAACGCGGCGGCGAGCACCCCGTGACGAGAAGGTCGCGACATGGCCACAGTGCATATTGACCGTTTGCTGGAAACCTGCATCCGCATCAACGCCTCGGACATCCACCTGCACGTCGGCCGGCCGCCGGTGCTCCGCATCGACGGCCGCCTGCGAAATCTGGAGACCAAGACGCTTGAGCCGGACGACACCGTCTCGCTGATGAAATCGGTCACGCCCGAGCGAAACCAGCAGGAGTTCCAGGAGGAAGGCGGAACCGACTTCGGCTTCGCGTTCGGCGACAAGGGCCGCTTCCGCGTTTCGGTGTTTCGCGCCAAAGGCAACGTCTCGATGTGCCTGCGTCTGATTCCTTCGAAGATCCTCACCTTCGGTGAAATCGGCCTGCCGTCGATGATCCAGACGCTTTGCCGCCGCCCGCGCGGCCTGTTTCTCGTGACCGGCCCGACCGGCTCGGGCAAGACGACCACGCTGGCGACCATGCTCGATTACATCAACCGGGAGGTCGGCGACCGCCACATCATCTCGATCGAAGACCCGATCGAGTATTACCACCCCCATCACCGCTGCGTGTTCTCGCAGCGCGAGGTGGGCGTCGATGTGCCGAGCTTCGCCGAAGCCCTCCGCCGCGCCCTGCGACAAGACCCGGACGTGGTGCTGGTCGGCGAAATGCGCGACCTTGAAACGATGGAGTCCGCGATTCGCGCCGCGGAAACGGGCCACTTGGTTTTCGCCACGCTTCACACCACCGGCGCTCAGGGCACGATCAACCGAATCATCGACGCGTTCCCCGTCGCGCAACAGGAACAGATTCGCGTGCAGCTCAGCGTGACGCTGATCGCGGTGCTGTCGCAGGCCCTGCTCGCCAAGAAGCTCGGCGGGCGCGTGGCGGCGTACGAGTTCCTACTCGTGACGCCTGCGATCTCGAACCTGATCCGCGAAAACAAGACTTACCGTATCGACTCGTCGATCCAGACGGGCAAGAAATACGGCATGCAGCTTCTCGACGAACACCTGTGGAAGCTCTACGACGACGGCACCTGCGAAGGCGACGAGTGCCTGGAGCGGGCGCGCTTCCCCGGCGATTTCCAGGCCAAGATGGAAGAGAAAGCCCGCGGCCAGGCCGGTCCGGGCGGCATCATGGGCAAGCACGACCTGCTCGATGATGAAGACAAGGACAAGAAGAAGGACGACGACAAGAAGTAGATCGTCCCCAGACGAATACCGGGTCCAATGGCGCTCCGACTGGCAATCCGGATTCTGCCGCTCTTCGTGCTCGTCGCCGCGCCGCCTGGATGCACGCTGCCCGACCGCCTTCCTTCGGCCGCGGATCGCGGCATTGACGCGGACCTGAAGCCGCTGCTGTCGCTTGATCCCGATGCCGAGTGGACCAGTTGCTTCAACCGCTTGTTGGCGGATCCAGCTCGAGCAATCGATCGGATCAACCGCCGGCCTGCCATGCAGACCCGCAGCGCCCCGGACAGCCTCGAAACTTTGCTTCACACCTCGCTGATTCGCCTTCTCGCCGGGCCGGATACGCCGCGACTGACCTTCACCTGTTTCGAAACCTCGCTGGATCTGCTGCACTTTGATCCGAAATCCGCCGGGCGGCCGCTCGGAGAAGTGTGCATCCCGCCGAACACGCCGATCCGATCCTGGGCGGACCTGTATCCGCAACGCGTGGACCACGCGCTGGCGGCCCAGGTGGACGCCGAAGCGGATCGCCGGGCTATCCGCAAATGGTGGGCGGAGGCGTCGATTCGCCCCTTGCGCTTTCCGGTGCGCCGCCTGCAACCGCATGGCGATAATCTGTGGCCGTTGCTCGAACGCCGTTATGCCGACCTCTGGCTCTACGAAGTTGAGCGAAGGCCGGTGCTGGTGTCTGACGAACATCGCGGGCACACCGCAGTCGCGCTGCTTCAAGTTCCCAGCAGCGACTACAACCTCGTCCGGGCGGCGGCGATCTGGCTGGGAAAGAACGCGTCTTTCGACGAGCAACAGCAGTTGATCGAGCTCGTCGCCGACCCGCGTCCGATCGTGTCCCATAACGCCGTGTTCGCCCTGCGGTTCTGTCCCGATCCTCGCATCCGCGACGCGATCGAGCGGTACAATCGCGGGACGACGCCCGTGGCCTGGCGGTCCGCACGCAATTAGCGCCGCGCCCGCCGCCGCCGATCGTGCAATGGAGTGCACTTATGCGTTGGACCCGGTTTGTCGGAGCATGCGTCCTGACGGTCGCGGCGGCGGCGTTTGTGGCGGTCCGCTTCGGCGACTGGCAGGTGCGGCGGCTCGAAGCGCAGGTTGATCGGTTGGAGCAGGAAAAGGCCGAACTGCGCGAGTTTGCGACGCGCATCTGCCGATCGCGCCGCGTCGCGCAGGTCAACATCCTGGATCAGAAGACGCTCGGCGGGGAAGCGTACACGTCGCTTCGCTGGCAGGAGATCTCGGCGTCCGGACTGGTCGGCGAGCCCTTGCTCCGCTCTGTGCGAGGTCGCCAGGTCTATTTCGAAGCGCTGGTGCTGAAATTCGAGCCGTCCCTGCTCCACACCGCGGACGGCGACGCAGGCCAGAGCATCGCGCTGTTCCGCCGGATTTTCGGCGACCAGGAGGCTTCCGCGACCAGCCCCGAATTCGACAGGCGAAGCATCCCGCCGACGAGCCAACCCGCCCGCCCGCGCGATGACGACATCTGGAAGCGGTTTTGGCATTTCGTCGTCGATCCCGCGCTGGCGGCGCACTACGGCATCCGCGTTGCACAGATCGAGGCCCCCGCCCTGCCGGTACGGACCGGCGAAGTGATCGAGGTCACGCTCGACGCGATCGGCGGGCTGAATCTCCGCAAACTTCCGCCGACGCCGTAGACGCCTGTAAGCCCGAGCTACTCGGCGTGCTTGAAGATTCCGATTTCCGCGAGCGTTGGGCACGCGATCGATTGGAGAATCCGCACCCGGACGCGCGACGCCGTCGTCGCCGGGATCCGCACCAGCCGGCGCGGGCCGATCGTGCTGCCGCGAAACACCTCGCGAAACTCGCCGCCCGAATCGACTTCGATCGCGAACGATTCGACCCGCTGCCCCAACACGATTTGCTCGCGCAGACGAATTACATCAAATGTGGCCGGTCCGCCGAGATCGATCTCCACCCAGGCGTCGCGCACCTGGTCGTCCGCCGCCCAGTATGTATCCGGCTTCCCGTCGTTGACCCCAGCCGCTGCGAAGCGAGCGTCCCCGCCGCGCGTGTTCGACGCCTTGGCGGGCTTTCCCGCCGCCAGGTTGAGGGCGAACGTATCACGCA
>JACRLV010000296.1:0-1648 GCA_016235145.1 Planctomycetota bacterium | reverse complement strand
TTCGCATCATTCTCGGGAATGAGCCCGCGCCGGTCCGGCGGCACATTCAGCAGCAGGTTCGCGCCGAGCCCAACCGATTTGTAGTAGATCTCGATCAGTTGTTGCGGCGTCTTGACTTTCGCGTCTTCCGCCGCGTGGTAGAACCAGCCCGGACGGATCGAGACATCAACCTCCGCGGGCATCCAGAACTTCCCGCCCTTGTGCCCCGTTTCGCCCTCCTTGTAGACCGTGTCGCCGGGGGCGGGCGCTTCGGGCCGCGTCGCGCCGCGCGGCGTGTAGGTCGCCCAATGCGGCTCGACCGCGAAGCCGGACTCATTCCCCACCCAGCGGCAGCCCGGCCCCATGTCGCTGAAGATGATCGTCCGCGGCGATTTTTCGAGGATCAGCCGGTTCGTGACGTCCCAGCCGTAGTAGGTCGCGCGGTCGATGGTCCGCGCCTCGCGAGCGCCGCCGTAGTAGCCGCGCCCGCCGTTCGCGCCATCGAGCCAGAATTCGCAGATGGGACCGTAGTTGTCGAACAGCTCGCGCACCTGATTGCGATAGTGCTCGACGTAGGCGGGCCGGCCGTATTCAGCGTGGTTGCAGTCCCAAGGCGATAGATACACGCCGAAACGCAGGCCGAATTCGTCGCACGCCTTTCGCAGCTCGCGGAGCACGTCGCCTTTGCCGTCTTTCCACGGGCTGGCCTTGACGGAATGCTCGGTGTAGCGGCTCGGCCACAGGCAGAAGCCGTCGTGGTGCTTGGCGGTGATGATCAACCCGCTCATGCCCGCATCCCGCGCCACGCGGGCCCACTGCCGGCAATCCAGCTCCGACGGATTGAACAGACTCTCCGATTCGTCGCCCTGGCCCCACTCGCGATCGGTGAACGTGTTCATCGTGAAATGGACGAACCCGTAGAACGGCTGCTCGTGCCAGGCGAGCTGCGCCGCGGACGGACAAGCCCCGATCGGCGCGGGCGGATCGGCGGCATATGCAGCAGATGCGGAAACTGAAAACCAAACTGCAAAATAACGGGAAAGGGATAGTCGTGCGGCATTCATCATGACCGTGATCGTATCCACCGGCCGGCGGGGAGGACAGCCTCGCCAGGAATGCGCACACTCGGCGCTGCTGGAAACGCCTGCCCCGATTCGCCCTCACTCCCGCACGCGCAGTCCCACCATCGTCAGATCATCCGATTGTTCCGCCAGACCGACGAATCGGCGGATTTCCCAGTGGATGTTGCGCAGCGCCGGCGTGGGCGGCATGATGCCGTGCAGGCGCAGCGCGCCGCGCAGCCGGTCACGGCCGAACAACTGGCCCTCGAAGTTCATCGCCTCCACGACGCCGTCGGAATAGAGCAGCACGAAATCTCCCGCGGCCAGATCCAATTCCGCCTCCGCATAGCTCTCCTCCGGTTCGAGCCCGAGCACCAGGCTCGCCGTGTCGCAGGTTTCCACCTTTCCGCTACGCAGCCGCAGCGGCGTTTCATGTCCCGCGTTACAGACGGTCAGTTTGCGGGCGGGCTCGTCGATCGCGACCATCAGCAGCGTGACGAATTCGCCGATCGTCGTCTCGCGACAGACGTGTCGATTCAACCGTTCGAGGATTTCGCTCGGACGATCGCATCGTTCGGCGAATGCCCGCAGCGCCCCGCGAACCGACG
>JACRLV010000035.1 GCA_016235145.1 Planctomycetota bacterium | reverse complement strand
GGCGGCATGGACCGTAACGAGTCGCCGAACCCAATCGCCGGCATTCTCCCGCGATCCGCCGCCGCCAGCGCCACGCTCGCGCTGCTTCGGAATCTGACGCCGCTGGGCGTTTACATTCTGCACGGCGATGCGGACGACAACGTGCCCGTCGCGCAGGCTCGCGAGATTCGCACGAAGCTGGCGGAATTTCATCACGATCTGCGCTGGCATGAGCAGCCCGGCGCCGGCCACTGGTGGGAATCCTCGAAAGAGCCCGGTGCTGAGTGCGTTGATTGGCCGGAGATGATGGACTTCTTCGCACGACACCGCCTGCCGGCCGGCGGCGAGGTGCGTGACGTGGACTTTGCGACCGCCAGTCCCGGCGTCTCGGCCCGCTGCAATTGGGTGACGATCCAGCAACAGACGAAACCGATGGTTCCGAGCCGAATCACGCTGCATTGCGATCCGCAGACGCGGCAGTTCAACGGAACCAGCGAGAATGTGCGACGCCTTGCGATCGACCTTTCTCACCTGAGCGACGGCCCGATTCAATTCGAGCTCGACGGCCAGACGCTCGAAGCCGCACGCCCCGCGCCGACCGCGGGCGCCCCAAGTCTATTCTTGCTTCGCGAGGGCGAAACATGGAGCGTCGCGTCGTCGGTGGATGCCGCCGAAAAGGGGCCGAATCGATACGGCCCGTTCAAGACTGCGTTCAACAACCGCTTCGTGTTGGTCGTCGGCACGAAAGGCGACGCGGCCGAAAATCAGTGGGCCCTGCAAAAGGCTCGCTACGACGCCGAGGCCTGGTGGTATCGCGGGAACGGCTGCGCGACGATCATGACCGACGCGCAGTATCTCGATCAGGCCAAGGCGGCTTCCGACCCGCGAAATGTGATCCTCTACGGCAACGCCCAGACCAACGCCGCCTGGCCGCAACTGCTCGGCGACAGCCCCGTGCAGGTCGATCGCGGCGGCGTCCGCATCGGCGAGCGGTCGATCCAGGGGGAGAACCTCGCGGTGCTCTTGATCCGCCCGCTGCCGGGCAACCCGATGGGAAGCGTCGGCGTCGTCTCCGGGACCGGCGTGGAAGGATTTCGGCTGACCGAGCGCATTCCTTATTTCGTCTCGGGCGTCGGCTATCCGGATTGCATCGTGCTGAGCACGGATTGCCTTGCTCGCGGCGTCGAGGGCGTTCGCGCGGCCGGCTTTTTCGCCAACGACTGGAGCCTCCAGGGCGCGGAGTTCGAATTCTCGAACTGATCGGCGGATTTTCCCTTGGAAGCCGCCACCGGACGACATAGTATGGTGCCGTTCGGATGAGACAGTGCCGACGTCTTGTCGGCTCGGGCCGTTTGAAGCTACTTCGGGTTTCGCACGATTTGGAGGGTTTCCCATGGGCAGCGTCGCTGCGCGCACGTTCGGTTTCGCCATTCTGGCCGGTGTCTGGGCCTCGTCTGCGCACGCGGACGCGGTGGTCGAAAAGGTGCTTCGCGTCGAGGGCGGCGGCGTTTCGATCGTGCTGGATCACGATCTGTCGATTCCGCTGGGACTGACCGCCGGCTCGCACGACGCCGAGATCAGCCCCGAATCGACGCTCCTGGCGTTCAGCGCCAACGACGCGTTCGTTCGCACCTCCTCCGGCGCCGTGCGCTTCGGAGGTTTCGCCGTCGTCGGTTCGACCTACGAAGGCGACGGCCCCGACTATTCGCTCCGCACGCTGGACGAGACGCAGGAACTTCTCACGCTCTATGGAGTCAACTACGACTTTGACGCGGCGGCCGATCGGCTGCGGTTCGAAGGCCGGCTTCAGCTCTCCGAATCGTTCGCAAAGGCCATCGGGCAGCCGGATCAGGCCGGCGCGTTCGTCGGGTACATCCGGATCGACGCGGATCTGAAGCTGTACTCGTGGACGGTTTATGATGTGGACGGCGCCGAGACCGTCCTCTTTCCGGAGGATTTCTCAAGCGGCCAAAGCGAACGTGGCGGCCCGAACGTCGGCATCGTCGACGTGATCGTCGGCGATCTACCTTCTACCGAGCAGTTCGGCCGCAACGGTTCGCAGGTCGGACTCGGCGTCGGCACAACATCCTGCAACAAGGGGACCATTCCGCTCAACTGGTTCGCACTCCCAAACACCGACCATCCGGTCATTCCCCAGAACATGTACCGTCTCAAGAACGACCGCTTCGAGCAGATCGGCCAATCCTGGATCAAGCACGCCTTTACGGCCCTTCAACTGAATGCCTGCGGCTTCGGCTGCACCTCCGGCTGCTCCGGGACGAACCTGTGCGGCGGGTGCTCCGATCCCTACAGCGCGAGCCTGAACGCCGGCCAGACCAGCATCGGATCACGGGCGTGGGTGAATGCGTTCACCGGCGTGTACCCGAATACAGCCAACAGCCACACCGGCCACTCGCACACGGGCGTCTCGCACCGTGTGATCGTCGAGGACGCGGAGATCAACCCGGCCCAGAACGCCAATGCCCAGTGGTTCGTGGAAGGACAGTATGTCACGCCGCACGAGTTCAACCACGCGGCCTCTCGTGCCGCCGGCGCGATGTTCAACAACGTTTCGTATCGCCGCGTGATTCCTTCCGGGGCGCCCGGCGGGACATGGACGTTCGGCAACTCCGGCTCGACGTTTCGCGAGCAGCCGGCGATCAACGCCTGGACCGGCTCGACGCGGGCCGTGATCGAACCCGCTCCCGGCGCGGACGGCCGAGCGATCCTGGCCTACAAGGTGACCGGACCGACCAACGGGCTGTATCACTATGAATACGTCGTCTACAACATGAACCTCGACCGCAGCGTCAGCGCCTTTGTCGTGCCGATCGGCGCCGGCGCGACGATTTCAAACGTCGGATTCCACGCCCCGCGGCAACACCCCGCCTGGGCCAACGACGGAACCGTGGGAAGCCTCGGCTACAGCGGCGCGGCCTGGTCCAGCCAGGTGTTGTCCGACCGGGTCGAATGGCGGACCGACGCGTTCGCACAGAATCAGAACGCCAACGCGATCCGCTGGGGGACGGCGTACAACTTCCGGTTCGACTCGAATCGCCCGCCCGTCAGCGTCGATGCGACCGTCGAGACGTTCAAGGTCGTCGGCTCCGCAACCGTCGCGACGCAGGGTCCGCAGAGCGTTCCGAATTGCCCCGGCGACCTGAATGGCGATTTGGTGGTCGATCTGGGCGATCTCAGCACGCTGCTGGCGAATTTCGGAACGCCCAGCGGCGGGACGCCGGCCCAGGGCGACCTCGACGGCGACGGCGACATCGATCTTCAGGATCTGGCGCTATTGCTGGCGCAATTCGGCAATGTCTGCTAGCGCCCGAATTGCTGTTCCGCGCGGGCGATCGCAGGAATGGACTTCCGATACCGGGGGGTGGGAAGCGACTCTCGAAGCAGCCCACCGCCCGATTCTCGGAGCAAGCCGGGAATTCGTCGTCGGACTCGGAGGTCCGACGCTACGCTACGGCGATTTTCGCGGCAGATCACCAAAGCCGGTCTGGATGCGTCAGCAGGTTCGGCCGAACGACGACAGAAACGCCGACAGGTCGGACAGCGTCACGCAACCGTCGTGGTCGATGTCCGCTCGGGCGTTGAAATTCGGCTGTCCTGTGCAGGAACCGAATGCGGCGAGGAATGTCGTCAGGTCGTTCAAGTCCACGACGAAGTCCCCATTCATGTCGCCGATGCACTCGCATTCATCGGGGTTTCCGTCTCCGTTAATGTCCATCGACGTTCCGCCCGCGATGTCCGCGCTGTCGCCGACCCCGTTGCCGTTGCAGTCATAGTCGCCGATCCGCAGGAACCAGACGTCCTGCTCGCCGTTGTACGTCGCGGCGTAGATCAGGCTCGCGCCGACGTTGTCCGAGCGCATGTCGTAGTAATCGCCGATCTTGTTCTGATTCGGGAAGCCGAGATGCGGGTTCCACGGCGGTGCGAGCACCTGCTCGGCGCTCCAGGTCGTGCCGCCGTCGGTGGAGTAGCGGTAATAAAGCTCGGTCGAGTTCGGCAGGCTGGGGTTACGGAAGCGAGCACGTACACATACCCGTTCATCGGGCCGCCGGAGCGATCAGCCGCCACGATCACCTGGCCGAGCAGACCGGCCGGGTTCAGGTTCGGGTCGCCGAATGAAAGATCGCCGCCGAGGTTCACGTCGGTGGTGGTTGGGATGGTCACCGGTTGTGAGGGGTCGTCTGCGTTGGTGGATTTCGACAGGATGATCCCGTAGGCGTTCGCGTTGGAACCCACGATGAACAGGTCGCCGTTCGGCCCCACGTCGAGCGTGCCGAAGACGTGGCCGCGCGGCAGGGCCTGCGGCGTGGACCACGTCGCGGCCGCGTTGATCGAGCGCGTAAAGACGTTCGTGCCGCAGCAGCCGGCGTACTGGCTCCAGCACATATACAGATTGCCGTTGCCGATGCCGCCGGTCGTGTCGATCGTGAACCACTGCTTGTCGCCGCCGAACGCGGGGATGGGGCTGCCCCACGTGCGGCCGCCGTCGTTGGATTTGAAGAAATCCACCTCGAACGTCTGTTTCAGACTGGAGTAGTAGAAGACGCCGCTGGTATCCGCGGCGAGTACGGGGTCGCTGCGGAAGATCCCGGGCGTCAGGCGCCCCGGGAACGTCCACGTGCGTCCCGAGTCGCGGCTGTAGGCCCATCCGGCCTGGCGGAAATTCGAAGCCACGTTGTCGAACTGCCGCCAGCCGACCGCGATCCGCCACGGCCGCGTGGGATCGATGCCGATCGACGGCTCGTTGGCCGCGTCACCCAGGATGTTGTTGCCGTTTGAGTTGGTGTTGACCTGCACGCCGGGCGTCGGTCCGCCGCGCGGATACGACGCAGGCTCTGTTACGCCGGCGTCGACCGGAGGCATATAGGGATCGGATGCTCGTTCATGCGCTTTCGGCGGGATCGGCCGTTCGATTGGTTCGGGCGTCTGGGCGGATGCGGCGGCGATCGGGAGGATCAGTCCGACAACTGTGAAACCGCTTCGGATGAACATGGCAGGCCTTTCAGCTACGGCAGTTGAACGCACGACGGGTCGCCGGGCGCAATTGTCCGGCAGGATAACCCGCGAATAATCGGTGCCCACTCGAATTCCGGAGACCCTCCATCCCCGGGGCGACACCCGCCAGTCTATCGCGCCGGCGGTGCAATTTCCTCGGTTTCTTTTCGGCGAGGCAGAATAATCCGGCCGAAAGCGGAAAGCCGGTCGAGTCCGCGACGGGAGCAAGGGAGGCCCGGCCGGCCTGGCCGGTCCCTGGTTCGGGGCCCGGCGATGCCGGCCTGCGTCCGCAATTGCAACTTGACATATCGATAATGTTGCAATACTCTGATATCAACACAATCGATCGGAGATGATGAACATGACCCACCTGCCCTGGGAAGTGACAAGCGAGCAAGTGCTCTCCGAGAATGAAGTGGAAAGACTGCTGCATCATGTTCGGGAGGCCGAGCGCGGTTCATCGGGCGCGCCGACCCCCGCGGTCGACAGGCTGATCATCGAGTCTTTGCTGTTCAGCGGATTGCGCTGCTCGGAATTCTGCCTCCTGCGGTTGGAAGACGCCCCGCACGCACCAGCGGATCGCAGTTTCGTCGTTCGCGGGCGAACGGAGCGCCGCACGGTGTGGCTGCCCACTCCGGTCGCCGAAATCTGCCGCACGTATCGCCGTCAAGTGCGCCCCCTGCTCGCGGCGAGGGCGGGCGGGTCGCCAAGCGACGCGCTTCTTCTGAATGAGCGCGGGCGATCGTATGAGCGTACCGGGCTTTATCGGCGCGTGACCGGGATTCTGGACGCCGCGGGATTGGCAAGGAAAGCCAGCGTACAACTGTTGCGGCACACCTACGGGTACCTCGCATACCTGCGAACGGGCGGAAATCTGCTTTTTGTCCAGCGGCAGCTCGGCCACGCCCACCCGATGATCACCGCCGTTTACGCAAACCTGGTCCGGGAATCGTACGTCGATCTCGCAGACGCGGTGAAAGGAATCAAGGGCGCAGAAGCGGCGCCCAGGCGAGCGCTCCGGCGAGCGTCTCCGAGCACCAGAACGAAACGGGCGATCAAAAGCGCCCCCAAAGGAGAGCAGTGATGCAACAGGATTCGCTGTTGGAAACGATTCAGGCGATGATCGCGCAAGTGCTCGTGCTTGAGGCGCGAGAGGTGCTGCCGACTTCCCGATTCTTCCCGGACCTGCACGGCGAGTCGATCGACCTGCTCGACCTCGGCTTCATGGTGGAACGGCAACTGGGAATTCGCATCAACTTCAGCGAAGCGCTGGCCGGCGACGCCGTCCGCACCGACGAAAGCGGACGCCTGACAGCCGAATCGACACAAGAGATACGCAGGCGTTTCCCGTTTCTGGATTTGTCGCGCCTTCCTTCCGGCGCCACGCCGAAACGACTGATCGAAGAGACGCTCACAGTGTCAGCGATCACTGAGTTTGTCCGTCGAGCCCCGTCCGGGCGGCAATCGCAGGATGCGCAATGCGCAAATACGCAGAACATGCAGTCCGACACTGAGCCGTCCAAAGCACGTCTTCCGGCTCGCTAGTTCGGTCAGGCCGAAACGTGGCGCGGCTCGATTATCCGCCGCCTGTACGCAGCACCCCGGCGGACGGCGGACGGCCCAACCGCGCTCGTGCGGACCGAATCGACGTTGCACGCAGGCGATGATCCCTTATTGTGGACCGGTCGCCATGTTTAACCGCGTTCTGCGCTTGCTGCTGCTCGTCGCCGCGATCCTGCTCGTGGCGGCGTCGTTTGCGTGGGTCGTGATGCGTACGGTCCGTTCGGAGGAATCCGTGGCCGGGCGGGTGAAGCTCAGGATTCTGCACTGGGGCGATAAGACCGAAGACGAAATCGTCGCGGGCCTGGTCAACGAGTTCGAGAAGCAGAACCCCGACATTCACGTGGTGCGCTCCAACGTGGGCTCGACGCCTCAGCTCCAGACGAAACTTCAGACGATGCTGGCGGCGGGCGATCCGCCGGACCTGTTTTACCTGGACTTCTCGGCGGTCGCGAATTTCGCCTCGAACGAAGTGCTCGAAGAAATCGAGCCCTATCTGGAGCAAGATCGGGATTCCAGGACCGCCGACGCGCCCGACCTGGCGGATTTCTTCCCGGCGACGCTCGACGCGTTTCGATACGACTCCGCGACGCAGAGCGTCGGCGGCGGCCGGCTGGTCGGATTGCCGAAGGATTTCACCTGCGTCGGGTTCTATTACAACAAGGACCTGTTCGACCGCGCGGGCGTTCCCTATCCGCCGAAGGACGGCTGGACATGGGACCAGTTCGTCGCGGCGGCGCGGGCGATCGCGAAGTTGCCGGACTGCTACGGCGCGGAATTCGTCACGTGGGAATCGTGGGTGCGGATGTACCTGTTCACATTCGGGCTGGACGTCGCCGAGCCGGGCTTTCACCGCTTCCGTCTGACCGACCCGGAAGTCATCGCGGCGCTGGAGCGGCTGCGCGGGTGGTTTCACAACGAAAACCGGACGCTGCTCAGCGCCAAGACGCAGCTCGAAACCAGCCAGGCGCCTTTTCTGACCGGCAAGATCGGAATGGCCGGCCCGTTCGGCCGCTGGCAGGTTCCGCTCTATCGGCGGATCGAGAAATTCGACTGGGATTTCGCGCCGCTGCCGCACGCGGCGGGCAAGCCGCCGAGCAACGGCGTCGTGACGGTCGCCTGGGCGATGGCCAAGGCGGGTCGGCACAAGGCCGAGAGCTGGCGGCTGATGAAGTTTCTGCTCGGGCGGCAGGGCCAGGAAATCGTATGCAACACGGGGCTGGCGATTCCCGTGCTGCAAAGCGTCGCCGAATCGCCCTGCTTCACGAATCCCAGCCTCGAGCCCGAAAGCGACAGCGTGTTCCTGGCGGGCGCGAAGCAGGCCCGGCCCATCGAGTGCCCCGCCGACCCGCGCTACACGGATTCGCTGAAGACCACCTTCGAGGGAATCTTCAAGCTCGGCGAGCCGGTCGCGCCGCAGATGGAAAAACTCGAGCAGACCTGGCGGCAGATCTCGCAGCGCACCGCCAAAGCCCCGCCAATGCCATGGTCGCGGATCGAGCTCTGGTTCGCGATCGGCCTTGCGGGCGCATTCGCCGCGACGGCGGCGTTCTGGTGGAAGACCCGGCCGGGAAAATTGGCCCTGCGCGAGGAAGCCGCCGGACTGGCCCTGGTTTCGCCTTGGCTGATCGGGTTCGTCGTGTTCTGTACGTTTCCGATCGTGATGTCGTTTCTGCTGGGGTTCGCTCGCTGGAACCCGATGCACACGCTCGACCACGCGGAATGGGTCGGGTTGGCCAACTTCGATGAGCTGTTGAACTTCGACCCGACGTTTCGCAAGGCCATCCGCGTGACCGTCTGGTACGCCGTGCTGGCCGTGCCCACCAGCCAGATCGCCGCTCTGGTCGCGGCGATGCTGCTCAGCCGCGAAACGCGCACGATCGGGTTGTTCCGGGCGATCTGGTACCTGCCGAGCGTTCTGGCGGGCGTCGGCATGGCGATCATGTGGAAGTGGGTGTTTCATCACAAGGATGGGATGCTCAACTCGCTGCTGGAGCCCTTGCTGTCGAAATTCGGGCTGCACGCGCCCGCATGGTTCGACGTTGACGCCGACACCTGGGGCGTGCCCGCGTTTGTGATCATCAATCTCTGGGTCATCGGCGGGACGATGATGATCTACCTCGCAGGGCTGAAGGGCATTCCGAGGGATCTCTACGAGGCGGCGGAGATCGACGGCGCCAGCCCGTTGCGAACGCATCGGGCCGTTACCCTGCCGATGCTCAGCCCCGTCATCTTCTTCAACACGATCATGGCGATCATCGCTTCGTTCCAGATTTTCACGCAGGTCTTTGTCATGACCGGCGGCGGGCCGAAAGACGCGACGCAGTTCTACGTCTTCTACCTGTACAAGAAGGCGTTCGACCTCGGCGCGATGGGCTACGCCAGCGCGATGGCCTGGGTGCTGCTGCTGATCGTGCTCGGGCTCACGCTGCTGATCACGCGTGGAACGCGGCGGATGGTGTACTACGAAGCGCTGAAATAGGCGGCCGCGCCGGAGTCCGTATGACGGGGGAAGCCAGCCGCTTGCGGATCGTCGCCGGGGGAGCATCCGGACTGGTCGGCTCGGCCCTCATCGCCGCACTCGCGGCAGAGGGACATCACATCGAGCGCCTCGTGCGGGGCGGACGCACGATTCGCGGCGATGAGATCGCCTGGTCGCCGGAGCACGGCGAGATCGATGTTCGTCGGCTCGATGGTCGCGATGCGGCGATTCACCTCGGCGGCGTAACGATCGCGCAACGGTTCACCGAAAAGCACAAGGCGGCAATTCGCGACAGCCGCGTCCGCAGCACGCGCTTGCTGAGCGAGACGCTCGCGGGCCTGGCGACAAAGCCGCGTGTGCTGATCGTCGCATCGGCGGTGGGATACTACGGCGACCGCGGCGAGCAGGAGCTCGATGAGAGCAGTTCGCCCGGCAGCGGCTTTCTGCCCGAAACCTGCCAGGCGTGGGAGGCCGCGGCCCAGCCCGCCCGTGACGCCAGCATCCGCGTCGTGCACCTGCGCTTCGGCATGGTGCTGTCGTCGCGCGGCGGGGCGCTGGCGAAGATGCTGCCGGCGTTTCGGCGGGGGCTGGGCGGCCGGTTGGGATCGGGGCGGCAGTACATGAGCTGGGTGTCGCTCGAAGATGCGGTTGGTGCGGCGTTGCACGCTCTGCGAGACGAGCAATTCGCCGGACCGATCAACGTGACGGGGCCTTCGCCCGTCACCAATCGCGAATTCACCGCGGCTTTGGGGCGTGCGCTGCGGCGGCCGACGCTGCTTCCCGTTCCCGCGGCGGCCATCCGCCTTGCCCTGGGCGAAATGGGGCAAACGCTGTTGCTGGAGGGTTGCCGCGCCGTGCCGCGCGTGCTGCTCAAGCGGGGATATCGCTTCGCTCATCCGACACTGGAAGCCGCGATTCAATGGGCGCTTGCGGACGACGGCTGATCCGAATGGCCCGGTCGAGGTGCATCGGCCTTGCGTTCTGCGAGGCTGATCGGCTGCGGCAGCAAAATTCCGCCTGACATCAACGTCCGCACCGCGTCTTCCACGCTCCAGTCGAGCTCGGTGATTTCAGATCGCTTCAAGATCAGCAGATAGCCCGTCGTCGGGTTCGGCGTGGTGAAATAGAAGACGGTACACCATTCCTCGCCGGTGGAAGGCTCGGTGAAGGTGTTGGTGACAAACCCGAGCGATTTGACCTCGCGCGAAAAAAGCGGGATCAACGCGACGCGCTGGAAATTCTGCGACTGCTCCCCCGAAAAGGCGGTCAGAATCTGCTTGGTAGCGCGATACACCGTTTTGACGAGCGGCACGCGGTCCACAACTTGCTCAAAAAGGCCCAGCAGCCGCCGGCCGGCGATGTTCGCCGTCATCAGCCCGATGATGTACAGCAGAAAGAGCGTCAGCAGCACGGAGAAGATCGCCACGCCCCACTGCACGGAGTTCGGCAGCGAATCGACGACCTCGGCCGGCGTCGGCACGTGACCGAGCTTCCGCTCGATGTCCTCCAGCGACACGTGCCAGCGCTCGATAAACGGCTGGCCGAAGCGGCTGCGCAGCACGAGCTCGACGATCCATTTCGACGAATCGCGCATCAGCTCGAAGACGAACCGCACCAGCCAATAGGTGACGTAAATCGGGAGAATGACCAGCAGACCGGTCGACACCCGCGTGCGAAAAAGCGCGCGCAGCGTCGCACCGATTCGACTGCGGCGCAGCGGGATTCGAGTACCGGCCGGCGGAGACACGCCTAACGACTCCCATCTCGGCGGACCGCGCGTCGCGGCCGCCGAAGCACGGGGAGTATAGCTTCGCCGCTTGATTCGTCCGAGCGCGCCGCGACGCTCGTCACCGCCGAGCGTGCGTGACCGTTTCGGCAGGTTTGCAGTAAGCCCTGGAAGGGCGCAAGAAAATAGCCCACGGCGCGAGCCGTGGGATGCAGGCGATCGATGTCCGTAGAGCCGCGGAGCGGCGAAAGAAACGGCCTGGGCTGCATCTCGGCGATGCTGTCGCCGCTCCGCGGCTATCGGAAAGCGGGCCGCCGCGATCCCACGGCTCGCGCCGTGGGCCAACATCTTCCGCCGCTCCGCGGCTATTCGAGAAGAAACGCCGCACCAGCAATCCAATCACAGCCGGCCAGGTTGTCGCTCACCCCGTCTCCGCGCCGAACTCGAAAGGACTCGCCGGCGGACTTATTATCCGGTTGGCGTCCCGCGGAAGGGCTGGGGAAGTGCGGACCTCGGAATTGGGGTGAATCAAATGAGCAAGAAATCCGTTCGCGATCTGGCCGTTCGAGGGCGTCGAGTCCTCGTCCGGGCCGATTTCAATGTCCCGCTGGACGACAGGCAGAGCATCACCGACGACCGCCGTATTACGCAATTTCTGCCGACGCTTCGGCACATTCTCGACAACGGCGGGCGGGCGATCCTGATGAGCCACCTCGGGCGGCCGTCCGGCAAGCCCGAAGAGGACGCCAAGTTCTCGCTCAAGCCCGTCGCGGCGCGCATCGAAAAGCTGATCGGCAAGCCGTGCCGCTTTGCGAAGGATTGCGTCGGGCCGGCGGCGATGGAAGTCGCGACCGCCCTGAAAGACGGCGAGGTCGCGCTGCTGGAAAACCTCCGCTTTCACAAAGCCGAGGACATCATCGACAAGGCCAAAAAGAACCCCGACGGCAAGCTGACCGCCGAACAGGACGGCAAGCGGGTCGAATTCGGCAAGCAGCTCGCGGCGCTCGGCGACATGTACGTCAACGACGCCTTCGGCACGTGCCACCGCAAGCACGTCAGCATGTACGACGTGCCGCAGCTCATGCCCAAGGGCGCGCGGGCGATCGGCTTCCTGGTCGAAAAAGAGCTCAAATACCTCGGCCAGGCCCTGCAATCGCCGAAGCGGCCGTTCGTCGCCGTGCTCGGCGGCGCGAAGGTCAGCGACAAGATCGGCGTGATCAAGAATCTGCTGCCGAAGGTGGACAAGGTGCTGATCGGCGGCGCGATGGCGTACACGTTCTGGGCGGCGCAGGACCGCGGCGTCGGCAAGAGCCTGTGCGAGCGCGACAAGCTCGACCTCGCCCGCGAATTGCTGGCGTCGGCCGGCGGCAAGCTGATTCTGCCGGTGGATTCGGTCGCCGCGGCGGAACTCAAGGCCGGCGTCGCGACGAAGATCGTCGACGGCGAGCTGCCGCCGGAGCTGATGGGGCTGGACATCGGGCCGCGGACGATTCAGGCATTCTCGGCGGCGCTGGAGTCGGCCGGCACGATCGTCTGGAACGGCCCGATGGGGGCGTTCGAGACCAGGCCCTTCGACGCGGGCACGATCGCGCTGGCGAAGACCATCGCCGCCGTGACCGGAAAGGGCGCGATCAGCATCATCGGCGGCGGCGACAGCGCCGCGGCGGTGGAGCAGGCCGGTCTGGCGGCGAAGATGACGCACATCAGCACAGGCGGCGGCGCATCGCTGGAATTCCTCGAGGGCAAGAAGTTCGGCCCGGTCGAGGTGATCGACGAAGGGTAGCACCGGCATCCTGCCGGTTATTGTCAGTAGCACCGGCATCCTGCCGGTTATTGTAGGCGGCACCGGCATCCTGCCGGTTATTGTCGGAAACGCCGGCATCCTGCCGGTCGATGGCGTAAGGCGGCGATTGACCGCGCTGGCGAATTCACTGTGGCACAGGCGTCTCGCCTGTGTCTTCGGGGCTGAACGAGCGTCGAGCGCGTCCTTTGATGCACCAAGACAGTGGCATGCTCGCGTCCGTTGGCGAGCATGCGGTTAGCGGCTTGGCGAGGGACGCCGAAAAGAGCGTGGCTGCCGACGGACGCGGACATGCCATTGAACCGGACCGTCCGGAGAATGAGGGCGCGATGTCTCACTGGATACGAAGCTATCGCAGGCCGACCGGCTCGGAACTGCTGCCGGTGTTGATTCGCATTTGGCGGCAACTCAGCGCCGGCCCGAAATATCTAGTCGACGCGGCAACGCCCATCAGCCAGGGCTTCACGGAATCGGATTGGAGCGAACTCGACTTTGCAGACACTATGGAAGGAACATTGAAAAACCTGGGCGCCCAATCCGCGATGCCCGCGATCGAAGCACGATTGCGCGGTTGGACCGAATCCGGGGGCGAGCCCTGTGTCGGCGAAATCGCGGAACTCATCGCACCACATGTGTCCGCGGTCGATCGCCGCCCGCTTCATTCCTTCGGCCGTGAATGCAAGACCGCTGGCCTGTTTCTCGCTCTCCGAACCGTGGCGCTCGAATCCCGACCAATTGCGGCTCTGCTCCCCAGCGACTTGATCACCCCGCGTTTGGGCCGCCGGAAGACGCGCCGTTACCTTGAGCGGTGCGCTGCTCGGTTGTTGCCGGTGACTCGCCATCGCGGGCTGGCGGCGAATACATGCGCGTTCGCGACACTCTTTGGCGCATTCTGCTCATTCATCGGCTTGGCATTCCTCTGCGGACTTCGCGATGTGGGCCTTGCGTGGCTGGGTCTCGCGGCGATCAGCTTTTGCATCGCGAAACTGGCCGATTTTTGCGACAGCGGACTGCCGCCGGGGGTGCGCACTTTTGCCGACCTCGCGCGGCGCATCGAGGCCGCTTCGGTTGGTTCCTGACTTACGATCCAGGGCGGAACATCGCGATCGAGCAGAGAACACGGATCGTGCCGCTGCTCTGTGAGCAGTGTTCCCCATCGTGCGATACGCACTCGAATTCGAGCGACATGCGGTCCCAAGCCCGCGCGGCGTTGAATCGTCCGTCATCCAAGGAGCACTGCCGACACGGCAGTGGCGCTCCATGCTAAAGAGAATTCCACGGCCGGACGCGGACGTCCGACCGCTGTTTCATTTCGCCCCAGGCGACGGTGACTTCGACCGCTCTGCCGGCACAACCGTGATCTGCTCCACCACACGTTCAGGATTCTCCGCTTGCACCTCTTTCAAGTGCTCCGTGTAGCGGCGCAGATCATCGCCGTGCCGCCGGCTGATCTCGCCGGCCCGCCGGCGGACTTCTTCCACGATCGGGCTGTCTTCGCTCATAGCACGTCCTCCAGCGGCAAGAGCATATGCGGCGTCACAATCAGCGGCAGAGTCAGGCCGAGCGCCAGATTGATCGTTTCAAGATGGCGCATCTTGTTAGCGTTCGCCAGATGCCGGCAATTCCACGTGAGCAGATAGTCCATGCGGTAGTACGACGCGAACGCAACGTGCAGGGCGTCGCGCACCGGCGGCTTGGGCATCACCCTGCGGGCCTGGTAAATTACCGCGATTTCGACGATCCGCGGGACGATCGCGAGCATCGGGAGTGAATCCACCAATTTCAGGCACGCCGCACGAGTCGGATAATCCCCCTCGGGAAGTTCGTCGAGAACCACCGGCGAAATGAAACACTCGTACGCACTTCGCTCAC
>JACRLV010000256.1 GCA_016235145.1 Planctomycetota bacterium | reverse complement strand
TCCCGACCTATCTAGTGTATTTAGTCGGGCTGTTTGCATCTTAACAGGGTGGTCCGGGCGTCCCGCCCGGGTCGGACAACGGGCGAGACGCCCGTACCACCCGTGATGCACTATTTCTGACTAGCTACACTAGCCTGTCACGCGTCCGCGCCCGATTCGCCGCGGGCGAGGCATCGGTCCGCACGGCATCAGCGTTTTTCGCTGCGGTTGCCGCCGCAGGATTCGCGCACGACCAGCTCCGGATCGAGCGAGATGCGGGTCGGCGGACGCTGCGGCTCGGCGATGCGCTGGCACAGGATCTCGATCGCCGAGGCGCCCATCGCGCTCGTGGGAACGCGGACCGTCGTGAGCGGCGGACGCGTCATGCGGGCGATGCGCGTGTCGTCGAAGCCGACGACGGCGATGTCGTTGGGAATTTCGACGCCGAGGCTGTTCGCGGCGGCGACGATGCCGGCCGCCATCTCGTCGTTGGCGGCGACGATGCACGCGTCGCGCCCGCGCCACTCGGGCAGGTGCTTCGAGGCCAGCACGTATGCCGTTTCGTACAGGTAATCCAGGTGATATACGGACGAACTGGGCAGCGCCAGTCCGGCCGCCTTGAGCACCTCGCGGCACGAAGTCAGGCGGGCCTGCGTGTCGGTGTTCGTAGCCGGACCGCCGACAAAGATCACGCGGCGGACGCCGCAGTTTGTCAGCAGATGCCGCATCAGCGTGGCCGCGCCGCAAGCCTGGTTGATGATCACGCTGTCGTGGGCCGGACCTTCGATTTCATCGTCCAAAACGACGAACGGCAGGCGCGAAGCGGCCAGAGCCGGCCCGATGTGGGCGCCGGCGTCGGAAATCATCACCGCCAGGCCGTCGAGCAGCGCCCGCTGCTCCAGGGCGTAAAGCAACGATCCGCCGTCGTCGCTCCCATTGAACGAAGACACGACGAGGTTGTAACCGAGTGCGCGCGCTTTGAGATTCGCCCCGCGGATGATCTCCAAATAGAACTCGCCGTGCAGATCGGGCAGAACGAGTGCGACGATTTCGCTTCGCCGCAGCATCAAACCCCGGGCGAATGCGTTCGGGCGATAGCCGAGTTCCTGAATGGCGGATTCAACGCGGGCGCGGGTTTGCTCGTTCACCAGTTCCCGGCGGTTGATCACGCGGGAAACGGTGCTGATCGAGACTTTCGCCAGCTTTGCAACGTCTTCGATCGAAACGGGCATGCGCAAACTCCTCCTGCGCGCAACCGAACCCCGTCATTCTGGTCCTCGCCGGGCGAGATTGCAATCTCCACGGCGTTTGCTGGCGTCGGATGTGGCCATTCCGCGGCGCGACTTCCCGGTTGAATCCCGCTAAAATGGAACCGGGCGACGATGGCTCGCCATGGCTTTCGCGCGGGGCGAATGCGATGCAGCAGGCGTACATCGAGCTTTCCTATCTGCGCCGCGAGGACGACGCGCCGGTCACGCTGGTCGCGCCGCTGCCGACCGTGCGCCCGCTGGAGATCGGCGGGCCGGCCACGGACCTGCGCCTGCCCGGCATCGATCCGAAGTCCGTCTTCGCCACGATCTCGCACACGTACGACCACTTTCGGATCGAGAGCCGGGACGGCGGCATGCGCGTGCTCGTCAACAACGAGCCGGTGCGCGATGAAGGGGTCGAGCTGCACGACGAAGACGTGATCCGGATCGGCGATTACGAGCTGACCTATCACGAAGGCGAGCCTGCCGAGGAACCGCCGCTGATCGACACGCAGGTGCGCTGGAAACTCCGCCGACCGGAGCTGGATGAAGAAGATTCGGTCGTCGCCGGCGACGAGAACTCGCGGCCATACGTGGACGAATTTCATCTCACCATCCGGCCGCTGTTGCAAAGCGAGCGCTACGCGGAGGTGCAGCGGCGGGCGGAAAGCGAGATCAAGCGCATCCTGCGCCTCGACGAAGCTGAATCGCTCGAGCGATACATGCAGGTTCTCTGGTGGACGCGCGTGCGCATGTCGCGCGAGGCCGGCGACGCGAGCGCGGGAGAGATCGCGCGCGAGGCGGCGGACCTCTTTCCGGCGTTTTCGCCGCTGATGGTCGCCTGCGGCACCACGTTTCTGGCCGGCCGCGATTGGAACGCGGCGAAAAGCGCGTTCTCGCAGGCGTTGCAGGATTGCCGGCCCGAATTCGTCGTCAGCCGCCACGACGCCCGCATCGGGCGGATTCTCGCCGAGCATGGCGAAACCACGGCCGGCGGCCCGCCCAGCGCCGCCCCGCGCCCGCCGAACCAGTGGTGGCCGCGAAACCTGTGGGACGTTCCGCTGATCGAGCTGCACACGCCCGGCGACGAGCTTCTGCTGTGGCGGATGGCGCGCTACGCGCGGCTCTTCGGGCCGGCGGACCAGGTGCGCTACCTGTATCGCGGCACGGAAGATCCGGCCGAACGCGATGCGGAGCTGATTCAGCGCTGGGAGATTCTGGATGCGTCGCGCGGCGTGGTGTATCGGCGGCGCGTGCGCGTGCCGGCGCTCTCGCTGGCGGACCCGAGCCTGATGCTCGAAACGCACTCGATCTGCGAGCTGTTCTCGAAGGCGGATCGCGAGTGGGGCAAGCACGTGGTCGACCTCTCGCACCAGCGGGACGACGAACCCGACGCCCCGCCGGTCGAATTCGACCGCACGGCCCTCGACGCGCTGCCGGGCGTGGTCGCGCGAGACGGCGTCGTCCGCATCTCGTGCCGCCAGGCCGAGGAGGGCGTTTGCCTGAGCACCGCCCCGCGGCCGACCGGCGGCGATTTTGTCTACCAGCAAGGCGACCTGAAGATCGCGATCCCGCCGGCGGACGCGGGCCGGCTCGCCGGCAGCATGCTCTTCTACCTGCGCAAGCCGCCGGGCTTTCACTTGAAACTGTCCAGCGGCGCCTGGATCGCCGCCCAGTGCGACGCCACGGTCGCCCGCCCGCCGACGAAGACCGGCACATCCACTACGGCGCGCTCGACCATCACGGCGCTGGCGCTGGTCGCGGTGCCGATCCTGATCGTCATCATACGGGCGGTCATGCATGCGATGAAGAAGTAGTTGTTCCGCGATGCGCTGGGCCCCGACGCGTTGCGATGCGCTGCGATGTGACGCGCTGCGATACCGCCGGCGCGCCGATTGCGGCGTTCGCGCGCCCGCGGCCGCACTCGGCCGCCGTTGGGTGGGCTCGGCCCACCATTCGCGTCCGATTTGAGACTGCGCAATTGGTGGGCCGAGCCCAGCCTACATAACTACACAACTGTGTCCCGGTTCCGCGTTCTGCCCTGGTCACCGACCAGCGAAGCAAGCCTCGGTCGCCGACGCGACCCAGCGCGTCATGTTCGGGTGTGGGCAGAATCCGCGGCCGTCGGCCACATAGTCGCAACCCTGGAGCGCTTCGGCGTAGGGCCCGAAGCCGGCGATGCGGAACGGGACGACGATCACGCGGCCGCCGTCGCGGTTGCCCGCTTCGACGTAACGGCGGATGCGCTGCTGAGCCTTAGCGCGTTTCTCCGGCCAATCCTCCCGGAGCGTCTCGCTACGGACTTCGCGGAACGGACCGAGCTCGCGCAAACGCTGGATTCGCCGCTCCATGTTGACAAGCCAGCGACCGTTCTCGTCGTCGTCGCCGGGGCCGTGCGCCAGAATGAGCACGCTCTCCTGCGACGGATTTCTGCTCAGCCCCTTCACGCGTTCGACCAGAATGTCGTCCACGAGCGGCGACTCGGCCACACCCTGTCGACTGAGGACGATCTTGGCGACCGGCGAAATCGGCTCCAGCGGCGCCATGTGGTGGGCTGGACCGCCGTCGTGCCCTTTCGAATCGGTTTTTCCGTCGGTTTGGCAGTGCTCGGCTGCTCCCTGCCGGTCTTGCGGCTTCTCATTCTGGGAAGCGAAAGCGGCCGTGGGCACCTCGCGGCGAAGGCCCAGAATGTACTCGGTTTCGGGCAGAAAACTCTCGCCCGAGATGAACATCCGCACGACCGCGATTTCGCGCACCCCGCGCGCTTCCAGGCGCCGGACACCCGTCCGTATCGTGCTGCTATCCGCCATGCCAAAGGCGATCTCGGTCAGGTACTTTTCGCGAAGAGGCGCCACCATCTCCTCGACGACGCTGTTCCATTGTGCATCGCCACCGTGGGCCATCACCAGCACGCCACGCGTCGTCTGGCCGCAACCGGCGACCAGCGCCAGAACAAAAACCAATACAAATCTCGTCATCTCGCTGCCCCTTGGATCAACTGGAACACTGAAATTGGCGTGAGGCGCACCCCACACGCACAAATGTAATATATACACTCCAAGCGTTTTGATTGTCAATCGTCTGGTGCATATCCATTCTGTTGGCCAACACCACCCTCTCTCGCGTGAGCGTTGTAAGGTGAGTTTGGCCCACCATTCGCGTCCGGATTGAGACCGCGCGATTGGTGGGCCGAGCCCACCCGACAAAGCTCAACGCATCTGCTTGCCCAGAGACCTGATGTCGCCCGCCTGATTCCGTCCAAGCGGGCCGCCGTTTGCCGACGCCGGGGCGCGGCAGTACCGTCTTATCGCACCGCGGGCCACGAGGCGGGCGCTGCGGACGAATTCGAGGCACAGACGCTGGCGTGTACAAGCTCTTTCTCACGATTCGCTACCTTCGCAAACGCCGCATCGCGTATTTCGCCGTCGCGGCGGTGACGCTGTGCGTGGCGATGGTGCTGGTCGTGATGTCGGTCATGGGCGGCTGGCTCGACCAGGTGAAGAACCGCGCCCGCGGGCTGCTCGGCGACGTGGTGATCGACAACGGCGCCCAGGCCGGCTTTCCCCTTTACCAGGAATTCATCGACCAGATCGCGGCGTGGCCGGAGATCGAAAAGGCGACGCCGGTCGTCTACACCGTCGGGCTGGTCGGCTTCACGAACACGGCCCGCAGCGCGTACGTCGAGGTCGTCGGAATCCGGCTCGGCGAGGTCTGCCAGGTCAATGCATTCAAGGGCGGCCTGTTCTACGAAAAGTGGTATCCCGGCACGACAAAGCTGGACGAGGCCGGATGGCCGAAGATGGGAATCGACCTCAAAGACCCATCCTGGGCGGCCGCCGGCGGCAGCTACATCAACCTCGTGCCGCCGCCGCCGTTCGACAAGCTGTGGAAGCAAGCCGCCGCACAATACCGGGCCGCGTCCGGCGGCAAGCCGCTGGTCGACGCCGACTCGGTCGACGATCCGTACAACGACGTGCTGCGCGAGAACGGCCGCGACGTCATTCCCGGCCGTTGGGAGGTCAACGAGGACGCGGAGGGCGAGCAAGAACTGGGTCATCCGACGGTTCTCGCGCCGGGGTGGACGGACGAAGATCGGAAGCTGCCGGGCGTGATCCTCGGTCGCGACATCGTCGCCCGCCGCGAGACCGACGGCCGCTACCGGCGGCTGTATCCGAAAGGGCTGCCGGTCCGGTTGACGGTTGTTCCCGTCACGATTCGCGGCAAGGTCGATCCCAAGCCGGTCTCGAAGGGCTTCCGCTATGTCGACGACTCGCTCACGGGGATCTATGAGATCGACTCGCGGCACGTGTACGTCGACTT
>JACRLV010000255.1 GCA_016235145.1 Planctomycetota bacterium | reverse complement strand
GCTGGCCAACTGGCGGCTGCTTGATTTCGTCACGCAGACCGAGCACCTGCCGGACCTGTCGTATTATCGCCTCGGCGATCTGGCGACGGCGGTTTACCTCGAAGGCGACGTCATCCTCACACTGGGCGAGCGCGTCGTCCGCGCCAGCCGAATTTTTTACGACTTCACACGCGACCGGGCGCTCATCCTCGACGCGGTTTTCTTTCAGGAAATTCCCTATCGCCGAATTCCGTTCTACGTGCGAGCAGACGAGGTCCGGCAGCTTTCCGCGCGGGAATACTCGGCGACCAGGGCCCGCGTCACCACCAGCGAGTTCTACACGCCGAGCTACCACGTCGGCGCGGACAAGGTCTACATTCGCGACCGCACGTCGCGCGACGCGGTCGGGAACGCGACCGGAACCCTCGCCGGCACGTACGAGCTGACCAACACGACGCTGAACGTCGACAACCTGCCGATCTTGTACTGGCCGTACAGCCGGGGCGATCTGGAGCAGAGCGAGACGGTGCTGCGGCGGTTTCGAACGGGTTACAGCGACGATTTCGGCGTCGAGGTCGAGACGTCGTGGTACCTTTTCAACCTGCTGGGCATCACGCCGCCGCCGGGATACGACGCGACCCTGAAGCTCGACTACTTCGCGGAGCGCGGGCCGGGGATCGGAGTGGACGGCAAGTATCAGCAGCAGGATCACTTCGGAATTACGAAAAACTACTTCATCTACGACAAGGGTGAGGACAATTTCGGGCCGGTCCGCGACAACACGCCGGACCAGGAGACCCGCGGCCGCACGCTCTGGCGTCATCGGCACTACCTGCCGAACGACTGGGAGTTGACGCTGGAGGTTTCCTACGCCAGTGATCCGGGTTTTCTCGAAGAATACGAGCGCAACGAGTGGTTCGAAGGCAAGCAGCAGGAGACGGTCTTCTATCTGAAGCGGTCGCGCGAGGTGGATGCGATCGCGCTGCTGGCCAACTGGCGGCTGCTTGATTTGCTGGCCAACTGGCGGCTGCTTGATTTCGTCACGCAGACCGAGCACCTGCCGGACCTGTCGTATTATCGCCTCGGCGATGCGCTCGGGCCGTTCGTGGCCTATCACGAGTCGCGCGTCGGCGGCGTGCGCTACCGCACGGACGATCGGCACGTATTCGACACCAAGCGATTCAACAACGACGGCGCCAGCGACGCGACTTTCCGCGGCGACGCCCGCGAAGAGGCTGAACTGCCGATTAAGCTGACCGGCCTCAACATCGTTCCATTCGGCAGCGTCCGCGGGAGCTACTGGGACGGCCAGCCGCTCGCCTCGGGCGGATTGTGGCGCGGCCTGGGGCTCTACGGCGTGCGCGGCAGCGGGTGGCTGTCGAAGGTCTATGACGACGTCGAGTCCGAGCTGTTCGACATTCACCGCATCCGCCACATCATCCAGCCGGATTTCGCCGTCTGGGGCGCGCACAGCAATACCCGCAGCGACAACATCACGCCCTTCGACGAAGGCATCGAGACGATCGACGCCGTCTACGGGGCAAAGGTCGGGCTGCGCAACACGTGGCAGACGAAACGCGGCGGCGAAGGCCGCGATCGAACGGTCGACCTGTTCTACCTGAATCTTGAGGTGGGCTACTTCGGCGGCGACCGGCCCGAGGACGAGAAATCAAACGGCTGGGCCGATCCGCTCCGTCCCGAGAACAGCCGCCCACGAAATTACGCCGCTGCGGAGTTCGCCTGGCGCTGGAGCGACACGACGACGCTCGTCTATGACGCCAATCTCGACTTGAACGACGTGGAGCTGGATCGCCACGACGTTTCGCTGGCGATCGAGCGGAATCCGCGGCTCGCGTACGTCATCGGCTACCGTCACGCCGGCGATGTCGATCTGGATCTGGTGGGCGGCGGCTTCAACTATCGCTTCAACGAGAAGCACATCACGGCGGCTCGAATCTGGTACGACACGGATCGGGGGCGGCTGGGCGAGCTTACGCTGTCATACATCTACAAGCTGCCGCGCTGGTACGTCGGCTTCAACGTCGAGTTCGACGAGGTCTTTGACGACGTCTCGTTCTCGATGTCGCTGTGGCCCGAGGGCATCCCGGAGTGGACGCTCGGCTCACGCCGCTTCAGCCAGCTCGGCCAGACCACCGCGATCAAGCCCGACGCGAAAGCGGACCTCAAGCAGCCGAAATAGCGTGGGCTCGCGAGAGTCCCGGAGACGCCGGTGATTTACGGGCGACCGCGTCGGGCTCAAGCGAATTCGCTTGGGCTCCGGCCGATCTCCACGATGCTGCACGCAACGATCGGGTTCAGCCCGAGTCGCCGCGCTTGCGCAAGAAATTCGTCGCTTTCAGCACCTGGATTGACAAGAAATTCCGCCGGCTGGGCGGCGGCGAGGTCGGCCAGCACGTCGACGCCGACGCTCGGCGGGAGGTAGATGGTTGCGCGATCGAGCGGTTGGGGAACGTCGCGAACGGACGCGAAGACCTGCAAACCCTCGATCGTTCCGCCTTTGGGGTTCACGGGATAGACCGTCCAGCCCATCTCACGGTACGCCCGGATCGCCTTGTTGCTGAATTTTCCGCGGTCGCTCGAAGCGCCGATGATCGCAATCGTGCGCGAGGCCATTGTCAATCCTTGTTTGATCAGACACCGGCCATTGCCCGGCTAATCGTGGGCTCAGTGGCCGCTGTAGGTCGCCCAGGATACGTTCGTTTGTCCTTCCAGCGAAACCGGCTCGATCTGGCGAATCCGCCAGCCGTCCGGCGTGCGGGCGAATCCGAGCATCCAGCGCGTGCGCAGCGGCAGGTCGCCGAACTCGGACATGTTGATTCGCGAAAGAAAACCGGCTGCCACTTCGAATTCGTCCGGCGCGCTGCGGGTGATGACGAGATCGAATCGCGAAAGCGAGTAGATTCGCACGCTGCGGAGCTTTCGCGAAACGAGCTGGAGAAACTCCTCGCGGTCCATGCCGCCCGCCCGAAACGGATCGCCGACGTTTCGCACGATGGCGTCTGGTCGGGACTGAAGCAGATCCTTCTGAATCGCGTCCAGGATTCGCCCGGCTTGCTCACGCTGCGTCACGACCGCATTTTGCAATGCGAACGACGCTGCGGCGACGAGCAGCCCGATCAGCAGCGGCCGGCTGCGCAGCGTCCGCCGCCAGTGGACCAGCAGCCCGAACAGCGCCAGGCCCGCCAGGACGCCCAGGGCCGCAGGTGATTCAAGAAAAACCCACGCAAGCACGCTCATCTGTCGTCGACTCCTGCGAACTCGACGAAGAGTGTATACCGTCGGTTCAGGCTGGCGTCGCAAACTGGGTGAAAATCCGCTTAGCGAACCGCGCGTGGCTCCACCGGGTTCTCTCGCTGGCGGGGCGTCTTCCGCAGGGTTGAGTGAGAAACACCGGCTCAATCCGAGCCCCAGGCGCAAGCGCGCGGGTGTTTCGCGATTGGGCGTGATACGTGAAGAACTCCCACGCGCTGGCGCTTGGGGCTCGGATCAAGCAAGCTGCCGGATTCCGAATCTACACCCTCTCATGGATGGGTTGGATTGGATTGTTTCACAAGCCCGAATATCCGCGATACGCTCTTGTGAGTTCCGGGCGTAGCGGAGCCCACCGGCCCGGACGGAGGCTTGCCATGTCACGCCATCATTCCACGCTGCTCCTCGCGCTCATCGCTTTTGCTTCGGTCGCCGGCGGCGAGACCGTCACCATTCGCGTCATTGTCACCGATGCCAAGGGCAAAGCGCTGCGCGATGTGACCGTGGGCATCGGTTGGACGGGCGACGAAAAGCGACTCTCCGCCGACCAGAGTGTGACTACGGGGAAGGACGGCCGCTTTTCGCACGATTTCGACGTCGAAAGCGGCAAGCCGGTCGGGATCCTGGCCGTCGACAAGGTCAGGAAGAACGGCGCGTTTGTGGAACTCGAGCCGGCGGATCTCAAGGAAGAGCAGAAGATCGAGATCGACGACCTGGTCACCGTCACCGGCTCATTCGACGTAAAGTCGATTCGCGGGAATCCGGAGACGGTCGAGATGGTCTTTGAATCGGCGGAGCGTGCGCCGGCGATCCGATACACGCTCGGCGCCAAGAAACGATTCAGCATCAAAATGCCGCCGGGCAAGTACGTGATGTCGCTCGGTTGCAGCGGCGGCGAGCGCGAAGCGCGTGAGGTCAACATCGGTTCGAGCCGCAGGACACACGACTTGGGCGCCAAGCTCGTGCTCAGCCCGACCGTCAGCTCGCCGTTTGAGAAGAAAGAGAAGCCGCCGGAGCCCGAACAACCGGCCGGCGCCGAAAAGACGCTGGTTGGCCGAAATCCGCCGCTGATGACCGTCTCCGACGCGATCGGCGTGCCGAAGACCGTGCAAGCCGCCACCTACCGCGGCAAGTGGGTGCTGATCGACTTCTGGGGTTATTGGTGCGGGCCGTGCGTGACGCGAGGTTTGCCGGAACTGTTCCGTTTCGCCGAAGAGCACAAGGCGCAGGCGGATCGCTTCGTCATCCTGACATTTCATCACAGCAAGGATCCTCTAAGCGAACCGGACCTGGCCACCATCCGGCCGCAGATCGACCGCCTCTTGAAAGACCTGTGGAAGCGGGATCGTTTCCCGTTCCCGATCCTGACGGACGCAAGCCACAAGACGGAACAATCGTGGGGCGTCGACCGATACCCGACCGCGTTCCTGATCGATCCCAATGGCAAGGTTGTCGCGCAAGGCGTATCGGGGGTCCACGAGCGCCTGGCCGAGGAGCTCGCCAAAGCCGACAAGTCCGCGGAAAAGCCCGCCGAGGCTGAAAAGCCGAAGAAGCGGGGCGGATGACAAGTGCTCGACATCTACCTCGGCGACAACCTGGAAATCATCCGGGCGTTTTCCGACGCCTCGTTCGATCTCATCTACATCGATCCGCCGTTCAACACCGGCAGGAGCCAGGCGCGGACGCAGATTCGCACCGTGCGCGACGAGGCCGGCGACCGCGTCGGCTTTCAGGGTCGGCGGTATCGCACGGTCCGCATCGCCACGAAAGCGTACGCGGATGCGTTTGATGATTACCACGCGTTTCTGGAGCCGCGGCTCGAAGAGGCCCGCCGGTTGCTGAAGCCGCACGGCTCGTTTTTTCTTCACATCGACTATCGCGAAGTGCACTACTGCAAGGTGCTGCTCGACGCGATCTTCGGCCGCGCGTCGTTCATCAACGAGATCATCGGGGCGTATGACTACGGCGCCCGCCCGACCAAGCGCTGGTCGCCGAAGCCCGACAACCTCCTCTGGTACGCGAAGGATCCGGAGCACTACACCTTCCGCTTCGACGACATCGACCGAATTCCGTACATGGCGCCGGGGCTGGTGGGACCGGAGAAAGCCGCCCGCGGCAAGACGCCGACCGATACGTGGTGGAACACGATCGTCAGCCCCACCGGCAAGGAAAAGACCGGCTACCCGACGCAAAAACCGCGCGCCATCATCGACCGCATCATCCGCGTGCATTCCAACCCCGGCGATCGCGTGCTCGACTACTTCGCCGGCAGCGGGACGGTCGGCGAATCCGCCGTGCGGCTCGGGCGCTCGGCCGTGTTGGTCGACAACAACCGCGAGGCGATCGAGGTCATGGCCCGGCGGCTGGCGTTTGTTCAGCCGACGTTTCATGGCATGGAAGCGCCTGCCCAGGCGCAATGATCGGCATTGCAGGGCGCGGTTGAAATTTCAGGATCCTGCGTGCGGGCGTTGCCCGCAGCCCAAGTCCAGCGTGCGGCAGTCAATGTAGCGGCCTGCGTCTCGCAGGCCGTAGAGCATAGGACCGACCTCGCATTCCGGGTTCGCTCAGAGTCTACGGCCTGCGAGACGCAGGCCGCTACTCCCTCTCCCGGAGTACCGGAAAGGGGGGCAGCGACGTGCCCCCGCCCGTGCGCGGCCGCGCGGCCGTATCATGTCTCGATGGGTTCGATCGTCCTGCAAAACGTGACCAAGCAGTTCGGCGGGCAGATCGTTCTTGACGATGCCACGCTCGAACTGCACACCGGCGAAACGGTCGGCATCGTGGGGCCCAACGGCGCCGGCAAAACCACCCTCTTCCGCCTCATCATGGGGCGCTTCCCGCCGGATTTGGGCACGGTCACGCGCTCGAAAGGGCTCGCGGTCGGCTATCTGTCTCAGGATCCCGAAGTCGATCTTTCGGCGACGCTGCACGACGAAGTGCTCAGCGCATTCCGCGACGTACTCGACCTCGAAACCCGCATGCACGCCGTCGCCGCAGAGATCACCGAAATGCACGGGACGCCGGAGGAGGCCGGGCTGCTGGAGCAGTACGCCCGGCTGGAGGCGCAATTCGTCGCCGCCGACGGCTATTCGATCGAAACGCAGCTCAAGGAGATCGTCGGCGGCCTGGGATTTTCGGAGAGCGACTACAAGCTGCCGATGTCGGCCTTGTCGGGCGGGCAGAAGTGCCGCGTCGCCCTGGCCAAATTGCTCTTGCAGGACTCGACCTACCTGCTGCTCGACGAGCCGACCAACCATCTCGACATCGGCGCCGTGCGCTGGCTGGAGAAATTCCTGGCGGGTCATCATGGCGGGGCGGCGATCATCTCGCACGACCGCTACCTGCTGGATCGCCTGGCCGAGCGGATCATCGAGGTCGATCGCGGCCGGGTCACGAGTTACCCGGGCAACTACTCGAATTACGCCCGCACGCGCGAACTGCGGCGGTTGACGCAGGATCGGCAATTCGAGAAAGACCGTGATTTCATCGAGAAGGAGCGCGATTTCATCGCCCGCAACATCGCGGGGCAGCGCTCGAGCGAGGCGAAGGGCCGGCGGACGCGGCTGGAGCGGCGGATTGCGGCGGGGGAGTTCGTGCTGGAACGGACCAGCGACCGCAAGGCGGTGAGGCTCGATTTTTCCGCCGACGCGCCGGGACCGCGCACGATATTTCGCGCCGAAGGCCTGGCGAAGGGCTACCAGAACAAGCCGCTGTTCGCGGACGTTTCCTTCGAAATCAGCGCGGGGCAGGCCCTGGGCATCATCGGTCCAAACGGAACGGGCAAATCGACGCTGCTCAAGATCCTGATGGGGCGCCTGCCCGCCGACGCCGGCATATACGAGGTGGATCGCAAAGCCGTGATCGGATATTTCGCGCAAGACGCGCTCGAACTCGATCCGACGCGAACGATCCTGGAAGAGATCCACACGGTGCGGCAGGATTACAGCGAGCAGCAGGCCCGCTCGATTCTCGGGCGATTTCTGTTCAGCGGCGACGATGTGTTCAAATCGGTGGGCAAGCTCTCGGGCGGAGAGCAATCACGCGTTCGGCTGATCAAGCTGATGCTCTGCAATCCAAACGTATTGGTGCTGGACGAACCGACGAACCACCTCGACATCCCGTCGCGCGAGGCGCTGGAAAGCGCGCTGGATGAGTACCCCGGCACGATCGTCGCCGTCAGCCATGACCGGTACTTCCTGGACAGGATCGTGGATCGGCTGCTGATCATCGGCTCGTGCGCGGTCACGAAGTTCAACGGAAACTACTCGATGTACGTCGAGCAGTTTGAGCGCGATTCGAAGGCCGCTGTGACGAACGAGAGCCGTGCCGCTCCGCAACGTGCGGACAAGCCGGCGCCGGTGCAGGCCAAGGCGAAGATCAACAAGTATGCCAAGGGCACGCGGTTTGATCGCATGTCGCTGGAAGAAGTCGAAGCATTCATCTTCGAACACGAGCAGCGCCTCGCGGAGTTGACGGATCGATTCAGCGATCCGGCGTTAGCCCGTGATCGCGACGCCTTGCAGCGCCTGAACATGGAAATGAACACGCTGCGCGGCCAGTTGGCCGAAGCAGAGGCGGCGTGGAATCGGTTCGTCGAACCCGGTTCGTGAAGCGAGAACCGGCGGCCCGTCACCTGCTCCCCGCGGCACGGAATTCTGACGAAATCGAAGTTGAACGCGGTTGTCGCCGCCATATGTCTTATACTTGTTATAGAGACTTTGCGTCGCGAGCGCAGGTCGACGGCGACTCGGTCCCTCGTTTCCTCAAGCCTCCTCAGACCAGCGAAGCCCTTCATACGCATGATCGAGCCGTGCTCGACGTTGTGCCGATGCCGAGGTAGCCGCGCGGTCGCCTCGGCGGAATTTAGACGAGTCTCACCGGCACAAGCTGAAGCTCGCGACAACCACCCACACACGAGCGGCCTGCGCCTCGCTGTCACGCAGGCGGCATTCGGCTATTCCTGGCAGCGTTGGAGCACCCAATGAACGCAAGGACTATTGCATTTGCAGCGGCAGCGGTGATCGCGATCGGGATTTCGCCGCGCGTGGCCGCACATGAGCCCGAGACGCGCAATCACGTCCTGCTCTGGAACAAGCTGGATTCGGCCTCGGACGTCGAGCACAGCCAGATCGGACCGGGCGGAATGATCAGTGGAGGGACGTTTGTTCCGGGAGTCTTCGGGAACGCCTACTTGGCGAATCCGGACGAGGACGGCCTGCTCAATTTCCCGGTGTGGTCGATCCTGACGCACCGCGGAACGATCGAGTTCTGGGCTCGGCTGATGACTCCGCCCGTGGGACCGATCGGGGCGGGCGACCGGCCGCGTTTTGTTGACTTGCCTTGGGCCGATTCGCACTACGCGATCGGCTTCACGGCGGACGACGGCATGGGCAACGCCGGCTTGATGACATTCTCGGGCCGGCGGGTGTGATGGCATGGCATCACTACGCCCTGACCTGGGACGATACGGTCGTTCCGGGGTTCGGGCAGCACACGGCCCTGTACATCGACGGCGTGATGGTGGCGAAGCGCTGGCTGAACGTCGGAGAGCACAACTTCCCGCCGCTGGAGGACGGCGTGATCCGGCTGATCCTGAACGACAACACGCAGGGTGCGGTGCTGATGGACAATCTGATCGTCTGGGATTTTGCGAAGTCGGATTACAGCGATCGGTTCGTCGAGACGCCGCGCGAGCTGCTGCTGTGGAGCCGCTTTGATTCGCAGGACAACGTCCTGATCAGCGACGTGGGTCCGGGCTTCCGGCAGATCAGCTACATCTACGCCGACTGGCAGGAGGCCCAGATCGCGGCGGCGAAGTTCGACAACGGGTTGTTCGTGAATCATGACGTGCGTGAGGGCTGGAACAACGACGGGGCGAACTTCTTCGCGGTCGATCTGTTCGACGTGGGGCTGACGCCCGAGCGCGGCACGCTCGAGTTCTGGTTCAAGTTCAAGTATGGATGCGACGCCAGCAACCACTGCTACTTCTGGACCAGTTCACCTGAGTTCGTGGCACATTATCCGCCGCCGGCCCCACATGTCGGCACAGTGTTCAACATCGCGTGGGATGGCTGGCCTGGCGCAGCCCGCAAGCGCTTCACCGCGGGGTTCCAGCAGATCGACGTTGGAGTGAATCCACACGCTGTGACCGCTCCGGGCAGCGCGGGCCCCGGAGGACATCTGGCTTTCGCCACCGACGACATGTTCCACTTCGCATTCGTCTGGGATGTCGCCGGAATCGGCGGCACGCCGGACACGATGCGGCTCTATGTGAACGGAGCCCTGGAGGCGACCACCAACGAAGCGTGGGACTACACGATCCCGTTTGAACGCTACCTGTATGTCGGCTCGCCGCCGAACTGCGACCCGTGGGATCACGTGCACAACGCGGTGAAGGGCGTGACCGACAACGTCGAAATCTGGAACTACGCCAAGACCACCTTTGACGATCGCTTCGTCGAGGAGCCATGTCCGTTCGGCATTCCGGCGGACATCAACCACGATGGAACGACCGATCTGCTCGATCTGACGATGTTCCTGAGCCACTTCGGAACCTGCACAACCGATCCGGAGTTCTACCCGCAGGCTGACCTCGACGGCCGCGGCTGCGTTGACCTCGCGGATCTGAGCATTCTGCTGGCTCAGTACGGCGCGATCTGTCCGTAGTCCGTTCTGGCCTCAAATCAGGGAGCCCGGTAGTCGGAAACCCTCGCCGCCTGAGCGATCGGGCGGCGGGGGTTCCACTTTTTCGGAGATTCGTTCGTTGGGATTTCTCAAGTGAGAAGGCGCGCAAGGACGGTTGCCCGCTACCGTGGCGAGTGTTGCGTCAGCGGGTGCATTTCGACGCGAACGCCGTGCGGCAGGCAGCTTTCGACCGCGGATGCATACTGCGAAGCATCCGCGATCGGGCCGTAGGTGACATCGCTGCTGTTCAGGCAATTCAGCAAATCGGCTGCATCGTTGGCGGCGGCGTCGTCCAGCCGCGCGCGATCATCGTCGAACGCCAGCACGAGCACCTGCTGCACCGCGGGTGCGTGACCGGCGTTGAAATCGACCTCCAGCGAATCGCCCGGGCGCACGCCCGTCAGGGCCGAGCCGTTCGCCCAGCGGTGAATCTCCCAGAGCAGGCAATCGCAGTCGGGGTTCCACGAACGAACCAGGGTGAGCATCCACTCCGACGCGGGGGCCGCAGAAGGCGGGGCCGCGGCGACATGCGCGATGCGCGTCTCACCCGGCATTGGACAGACCGCGACGATTGGCGAAACGCCTGAAGCGATGCCGGCGCGATTCTGATCGGGCCGCGAAGCACGTTTTCCCGGAAGGATCATGAGAACGACCAACACCGCCGCTACGGCCGCCGCCGCCCACGTTTCGGTGCGGCGCAAGATGCGCAGCACGGAAGGCCGAAGGGCCGACGGCCCGGGAACGCGCCGCAGCATGTCATCGTGCTGGAACTCGGCGGCTTCAGCAGCCATTCGAAGCAAAGACTCGATTGGATCCGGCCGCATGCTGCACCTCTATCCACGTTATTCGCGTTTGGCGTTCACCTGCTCTGTGTCCGGCAGGGCCAAACCACGGCGTCCGAGAAAATCTCGTAACTTGCTGAATGCCTGTTGCTTACGCGCATTTACGGTGCTCGGCGAGACGCCCAGCCGGGCCGCCATTTGGCGCTCACTTTGGCCCTCGGCGACCGCCGCGAGCAACTCCCGTTCGTCGCTTGTGAATTCCCCGTCGCGGTCCGTCGGCTCCAGGCAACTCCGGACCGCATCGATCAGTTCGCAGGCGTGAACGAAAGACGCCGGATCGTCCTGCTCGGCGAAGAGTTGCTCCGCAAACGCGTCCACGCTGTCGGTGACTTGCCTCCGCCCGGCTTTTCGCAAGTCTTGAAGCACGAGCTTGTAGGCGATCCCGTACAGGAAGGTCGTGAAGGCGGCTCGCTGGGGATCAAAACGTCCGCCCCGCAGTGCGTCCCACGCGGCGATCCACGTGCGCTGAGCGATTTCCTCAGCGCGATCGATGTCATTGTGTGTGCGCCGTAGCAGAAAGCGGCGTAATGCGCCGTCGAGACGGGCGTGCAGTTGCTGATAGGCTCGGTCGTCCCCGGCTGCTACGGAGGCGCAGAGCCGGCGCAGCGATTCCGCCGCGTCGCCATTGCGTCCGGGAACATGGGCGGGCATACGAGCCATTCGTAGCGTCGGACCTCCGAGTCCGACGGGGTTAGCGGCCGCGGTTGATTCGTCGGACTCGGAGGTCCGACGCTACGAAAACATTCGCAATCGTCGGACTCGGAGGTCCGACGCTGCG
>JACRLV010000254.1:3255-5463 GCA_016235145.1 Planctomycetota bacterium | reverse complement strand
TGAAGCCGTCCCTAAGATTAGGACTCGTTGCTCCCCTTCGGGGTGAGCTGAAGACCCCTGATAGACCATCAGGTTGATAGGCCGGGTGTGCAAGGGTAGAGATACCTTGAGCTAACCGGTACTAACGGTCGATGGCTTGGCCGCATTTATGAACCTCTGTGGTTTCTTGATGCGATCGCCGCACCGCTTCGTGCTTCGATCGGTTCAAAATACTCTACATCCACTTCACTTGACTTGCGTTTGACCGCCGCCGCGGCCCAGGGCCGCTCGGCGTAACACGAGCTGCCGGTGATATTGCGTGCGGGGAAACACCTGATCCCATTCCGAACTCAGTAGTTAAGCCCGCACGGCCGATGGTAGTCCTGATCGGGCGAGAGTAGGTGGTTGCCGGTTTTACGGGCCGGCGGGTGCGAAAGCATCCGCCGGCCCGCCGTTTTTCCTGTCATCTGACGCTTGCCGAGCCTGCCGCGCCATCGCGGCGGATTGCTCTCCACGCTGAATGCATCTTCGCAATTCGCCGAAGGGACACTCGTGCGATAAACTCCCGAGCGTCGCGGCAGTCGGTTTGGCCCCTGCCGCCAACAGACTTAGGCATGACCATGCGTGAGAGTTTGCAGGACTCGCTGTGCAACGCGCAGACGTTTTTGTCCGCTGAGTTTTCGCTGCTTGTCAGGAGGCATTTTCCTGACCGGCCACGATAAGGGAAGCCCTTGGAGTTTGGGCTCTGACGGAAATCTTGCCACCGTAGCTCAATTGGCAGAGCAGCGGTTTTGTAAACCGCAGGTTGCGGGTTCGAGTCCCGCCGGTGGCTGTTACAATAAACCTAGACGACCCCGCGGTTTACGGGGACCTGCCGACGTTCGGCAGTGCGGTCCGAGGCGAAAAAGAGCGCGGTCAGTGACCGCGCTCCGCAACGCGGAGGTCGCACAATGCCGAAGACGCCGTCGTATCGACAACGCGAGGGTCGCACTCAGGCGATCGTCACCCTCACAGATTCAGTCACCAAGAAACGCCGCGATTACTGGCTCGGCCAGCACGGCACGCCCGAGAGCCGCGAGCAGTACCACCGGATCATCGCCGAGTGGGAGGCCAACGAACGCCGGCTGCCGCGCCCGCCCGTCGAGCCAACGCGGACGGAGAAGCCCGAGCAGCTTGCGCTGATCGTTCTGCTCCGCGACTTCTATCGCTTCGCCAAGCGCCACTACGACGATGGCGAGTTCCGCTCGTTTCTCGCCGCGATGCGGTTGATGAAGAAGCTGTACGGTCGCACGCCGGCGGTCGATTTCGGGCCGAAGAAATTGCGAATGCTCCGCGAGCAGATGATTCGCGGTGACGCGACGGAGACCCCGCCGCGAAAGCCGTGGGCCCGGAAGTACATCAACCAGCAAGTGCAGCGCATTCGACGCATCTTCAAGTGGGCCGTCGCGCACGAGATGGTGCCGGCGGCGGCGCATCAAGCGCTCTGCACGTTGGAGCCGCTGAAACGTGGGCGCTCAGACGCGCGCGAAAACCCGAAAGTCGGACCGGTCCCGCCGGACATGCTGGAGGCGGTCATGCCGCTGCTGAGCAAACCAGTGCGGGCGCTGGTGGAGCTCCAGTTACTGACCGGCGCTCGTGCCGGCGAGCTGGTCGAGCTGCGCGTTTGCGACGTCGAGGTCGATGACAAGACCGCCGTCTGGTCATACCGGCCTAACAAGCACAAGAACGCCCACCGCGAACACGAGCGGGTGATCTACTTCGGGCCGCGGGCGCAGGAGATTCTTCGCCCGTTCATGCTGGGGCGGGCGACCCCGGACTACCTGTTCAGCCCGGCAGAGTCGGACGCCGAGCGTCGCGCTGCCCTTCACGCAGAACGGAAGACGCCTCTCTCCTGCGGAAACCGGCCGGGGACGAACCTCGAGGAGGTGCCGACGAAGGTTCCGGGCGAGCACTACACGACCGACAGCTACCGACGGGCAATCGAGTACGCCTGCCACAAGGCGTATCCGCCGCCGCCGCCCCTTGCGCGGACCGACGACGAGACGGTCGAACAGTGGAGCGCCAGGTTGAAGAAGAACCGGAAGCGGGCAGAGCTGACATCATGGCGACGCGAGCACCGATTCCATCCTCATCAGCTTCGCCACAGCGCTGGTACGCAGATCCGCCGCGAGTTCGGGCTTGAGGCTGCCCAGCTCGCGCTGGGGCACGCGAGCGCCGTGGTCACTGACG
>JACRLV010000254.1:0-3184 GCA_016235145.1 Planctomycetota bacterium | reverse complement strand
CGCGGTGTATGCCGAGCGCGACAGCGACAAGGTGATCGAGATTATGAGGAAGATCGGCTAACGCCGGTTCGATCAGAACCCCTATGCGCCGGGTGGCTCGGCTCGGGCCGCCCGGCGTTCTTGTTGCCAGCACTTCGTCGCCCGCAAACGCGGGTTCCGAGTTAGAGAATCTCGCCGGACCAAAATTCTCAGCATATTTCTGATGCTCCGCAACCTCGTCGCCGACATCACTTGCGTCAATTTCTCGCTGGCCGGTCGTTGCTAACTGGAGTTAGCGGGTTAGCGGATTCAATCGAATCGTAAAAGGACGTGCATTGGACCCAACGACTAGGAGGTTCCCATGCACGAACAGACGGTTACAAGCGGTCACATCACCCTCACACAGGCGGCGAAGATCGCACCCGGGCGTCCGTCCACCAATTGCCTGTGGCGCTGGTGCCGGCGCGGCGTAAGGGCCAGGGACGGCCAGCGCGTCAGACTCCAGCACCTGCGTATCGGCGGAAAGATCTTCACCACGCTCGGCTGGCTCGAGGAGTTCGGCCGCCATTTGGCGGAGGCGGACACGAAGTACTTCGACCTCTGCGAGGCGGCGTCCCACGCTGCTGCCGCTGCAGAACCGCCCTTTCAACGGCGGCGACGTCGTTCCAAGCAAGATGACCGCGCCGGGCAAGCGGCTGGCCGCGAACTCGACGACGCTCAGCGGGAGCTCGAGGCAGCGGGCATCTGACTGCCGTCTCTCTGTGCCATCTCCCGCAATTCACCTCGCGGTAGCAGGGAACGATGAGTGAGCCTGTGATCGAATTCGATGGAGCGCGCATCGTGGGCAATGTGCCCGCGTGCCTGCGCGAACGCGCCCAATGGGTCTGCTGGACCTACGTCGAGCGCGACGGCAAGAAAACAAAGTGCCCTATCAGCGCTACGAAGGGTGGGAATGCGTCGTCCACCGACCCCGCGACCTGGGGCACATTTGAGCAGGCTCTCGCCGCGTGCCGCGCTTGCGCCGAGCTGGAGGGCGTCGGATTTGTCTTCAGCGCCGATGACCCCTTCGCCGGCGTCGACCTGGACAAGTGCATCGATGTGGTGACAGGCCGAGCCAAACCCTGGGCGCAGGTCTTTCTCGACGAGCTCGACAGTTACAGCGAAGTCAGCCCGTCCGGCACGGGCGTGAAGGTCTTCGTCCGCGCCCTTAAGCCCGGCCCCAGATGTAAGACGGGATACGAGGACGGCGCGATCGAGATGTACGACCGTGACCGCTTCTTCACCGTGACCGGCCAGCGGCTCGCGGACAAGCCGGCCGAGGTCGAGGACCGCAAGGCAGCATTCGATGACGTATACTCGCGAGTATTCGCCAAGCCCGCTGTCCCTCCATCGCCGCAAACGAACCCGTCAAACAACGGGCGGGCCGATCTCGACGATGACGAGATCATTCGCCTCGCCTGCGCCAGCCGAAAGTCGGGAGCGAAATTCGCGGCATTGTGGGCAGGTCGATGGAACGGGATATTCAGCTCGCAGAGCGAAGCCGACTCGTCCCTCGTGTTCACGCTGGCGTTCTACACGAAGGACGCTGGGCAGATCGATCGCGTTTTCCGCCGCTCGGCGCTGATACGAGGCAAGTGGGACGAGTCCCACGGCGCGCAAACGTACGGTCAGATGACAATCGCCAACGCGCTGTCCGCCGTGACAGGCCAGTACGAACCCAGAAAGCGGCGCAAGAAAGCCCCGAGGTCGGTCAACGGCGCTGCCGGCGAGCCGCTTTCCGGCGAACCCGCGCCGGGCACGATCGAACCAACGACCGGACGGCTCATCCTCTCGACGGAGCGCACGCTACCGACGGCCGAATCATACGTGCGGCAATTCCACCAACATGCGGACGGCACCACGCTGCGGCATTACGCCGGAATGCTGATGCACTGGCGCGACAACCGCTACGTCGAGGTGGAAGACGACGCCATGCGGAATCGGCTGCTGCCGTGGCTGCATTCGGCGGTCCGCATGGTCTACGACTCCCAGTCGGAGCTGTGGGTGCCGGAGGACTTCCCGGCCAATCCGCACACGGTCAAGACATCCCTCGAATCGATCAAGGCCCACACGCATCTGCCAGCGACCACGTCTTCACCGTCCTGGCTCGACGGGCGATCGGACCGACCCGATCCGTGCGAGATCGTTCCGTGTCGCTCTTCGCTGCTGCATCTGCCGACGATGCAGCACCTCTCGCCAACGCCCGCATTCTTCGCGGTCAACGGACTCGACTACGACCACGACCCGCAGGCGGCAGAACCCCGGCAGTGGCAAGCGTTCCTGAGCCAACTCGTGCAGGACGACCTGCAAGCGTGGGATTTGCTTCAGGAATGGTTCGGCTACTGCCTCACCGGCGACACGTCGCAGCACAAGATGTTGCTGATCGTCGGGCCGCGGCGCAGCGGTAAGGGCACCATCGCCCGTGTGCTCACCCGTCTCGTCGGTCCCGGCAACGTGTGCGGGCCTACAACATCAGGCCTGGCCGGGCACTTCGGCCTTCAGCCGCTCATCGGCAAATCGCTTGCGATTGTCAGCGACGCGCGCTTTTCTGGCGAGAACATCCAGACCGTCGTCGAGCGGCTGCTGTGCATCTCCGGCGAGGATTCGCTGACGATCGACCGCAAGCACATGACCAGCGTGACGATGAAGCTGCCGACGCGGTTCGTATTCCTGACGAATGAATTGCCCCGCCTGACCGATGCGTCGGGCGCTCTGTCGGGTCGGTTCATGATGCTGCGGCTCACCGAGAGCTTCTACGGCCGAGAAGACAAGACGCTCACCAACCGACTGCTCACCGAGCTGCCCGGCATTCTGAATTGGTCGATCGACGGCTGGCGACAGCTCCAGCAGCGCGGCCGCTTCATTCAGCCCTCGAGCGTCGAGGACGCGCTGCGCGACATGGAGGATCTGTCGAGTCCGGTGGGCGCGTTCGTCCGCGAACGATGCGATGTCGGCGGCGGACTGCGCGTCTGGATCGACGACCTGTATCAGGCCTGGAAGCAATGGTGCGAGGCGGACGGCCGCGTGAATGTCACGACAAAACAGACATTTGGACGCGATCTCATGGCCGCCGTGGCCGGCGTTGTGACGCGCTGCGGTACGAACGGTGTGCGCTTCTACCAGGGGATCGCTCTGAAAGGGACACCAGCGTGATCGAAAGCGGCAG
>JACRLV010000110.1:823-8490 GCA_016235145.1 Planctomycetota bacterium | reverse complement strand
TGACCAAGAAGCCGCTCCGCAAAGGCGAATCGCTGCGGGCGCGAGTGGAGACCGACCTGGCCGAGCTCAAGGCCAATCCGGTCATGGTGCGGTCCTTTTTTCGGGCCCCGAGTGTAGCCTATGTTATGAACTGATTAGTATTCGAGCCGAAGAATCAGCTTCTCAAAGCCGGCCTGAAGTTCTTCTCGCTTCTTGGTCAGCAGGCGCACTTCGGGCGCCAGAAGCGGCGCGAACTCGGTGACCAGGTGGAGGTAGCCACCATAATCCGCGAGCGTGCGAGTGCGAGAGAGCTGGCGCTCGAAGGATCGCGCCGCGAAGCGCAACGTCGAGAGCTTCCGGCTGTTCCCACGACCGCGAGTCATCCACTGAAGGACAAGGCGCAGGGACTGCTCCATTGCCAAAAGGAGTGCCAGCTCGACCTCGAGCTGCTTGGCAATCTCCTGGGACTCGGCGACGTTAATCACGGTTGGCTCAAGATACTTCATCGCACACTTCCTCTCGCCGGGTACGCGGGTCATACGCTCACCCAGCGTTCTCCATCTCCGGTCAACTCGCGACGACCGGTCTTCCCATCCGACGTAACCAGCGGTAATGCGACGCCACCCCCGCCGCGAGCGACTTACAGGCCCTGTAGTTCAACGCGAACTCGCGGCACGTCTCCTGAATGAGCTTCGCGATCGCTGGATAATGCAGGTGGCAGATTTGCGGGAATAGGTGGTGCTCGATCTGGAAGTTGAGTCCGCCAACGAACCACGTCAGAAGGCGATTCCGGGGAGCGAAATCGACGGTCGTTTGAACCTGGTGCACGGCCCAGTTGCATTCGATCCGCCCGGTCTCCGCGCTTGGCTGCGGGAATTCGGCTTCTTCTACGCAGTGTGCCATCTGAAACACGACGCTCAGGGTTACGCCCTGCACGAACGAGGCGATCCCATAGAGCGCCAATACCCACCACCAGGGATTTAGCAGCATCGGCAAGCCCAGCGCCAGCGAGAAGAACAGCGCCTTGCCGCCGATGAAGATTACCAGGTCCCAGCCCCGTGGCCGCGGAAAGCGATGTCCACCGATGCGTCCCGTCAGCACGTCGCGAAAGTCGTCGAACAGGTGCCACTTTTTGGGCAGGAACCCGTAGAGAAACCACAGATACAGGTGCTGGAACCGGTGGAACTTCAAGCGCTGCTGTTGCGGCGAAAGCCGCCCCAGCAGGCCGACGTTTATGTCGTCGTCGTGCCCGCTCACGTTTGTATAGCTGTGATGGATCGAGTTGTGCTTGCGGGCCCAGACGTACGAGCTTCCACCCAGCAGATCCAGCGTGAGGGCCGCCAGACGGTTGACCCAGCGGCGATCCGAGTAAGCGCCATGTCCTCCATCGTGCTGGATGTTGAACGCCGCCGAGGCCAGAGCCAGACCGAGCAGTACCGCCAGCGGCATCGCCAACCACCACACGCCCGCGAGCGCCACCAAGACGACGTACGCCATGATGCAGACGCTGAGAATGATCGCCGACTTCGCGTACATCCGCGGACAGTCGCGCGGCTTGCGACCGGTGCTCACGAAATACTCCTCGACCCGCCGCCGAAGCGCCTGCCGGAAGGCATCGGGCGTTTGGAACTTTAGAGGCGATGAGTGAGCCGCGCCGGACGGGTCGGTCGGGAGCGGAGTCGGGTTGGTCGCGCTTCGGTCTTGCATGGATCGCCAACAGAAGAAGAACCGGCGCGACCAATCGCCCCGAGGCGTTCCGTCACGCCGGCATACTTGTTACCCGACCTCCCGGCACAGCCGGGCTGCCTTCCAACCAGTCTGCCAACGACTCTCTGAGCCTTGGCATTGTAGCGTTCGTCGGCCGTAAAGACAAAGACGCAGCCCGCCGCCAGCGCACGCCTGCCTCGCAACCCCTGCGCTCAGCCGCTGCGTCACGGACGCGGCGCCGGACACCTGCGGACATGTTCGAGCAGGTCCGAAAGCCGCGCGCTGGCAAGAGCTACGCAACTGTCCGCGCCACCGTAATAGATGCGGATATCGCCGCTGGTCTTGTCCAGAATCCAGCCGCAGGGGAATACGACCCCGTTGACATCACCCTGGCGTTCGTAGGGCATCTCGGGCGCGAAGATCCACTCATCGCTGCGGCGTAAGACGCGACGCGGGTCCTCCAGATCCAGCAGCGACAGGCCCAGGCGATACAGACAGCCGCCCGGCGTTTGGCGCACGCCGTGGTAGAGCAGCAGCCACCCTTCCGGCGTCTCCAGGGGTGGTGGGCTAAGGCCGACGTGCCGCGCGTGCAGCAGGATGTGGTGATCCCCCCAGTGGATCATGTCAGGCGAAAAAGAGAGCCAGATGTGCGCCCCGGAACTGCCGCCGGAAACCGGGCGGTGGATCATCGCGTAACGGTTGCCGAAGCGGCGCGGAAAGATGGCGGCGTCCTTGTCCTCGGGCGGCATGACCGGCCCAAGGCGTGAGAAGGACGTGAAATCCTTCGTCCGCGCCAGCGAAACCATCGGCCCGCTGGGCGAGTAGGCCGTGTAGGCGATGATCCACTCGCTGCGCTCCTCGACCCAGGTCAGGCGCGGGTCTTCGACGCCCCAAGTTTCTTCCGCGCTGGAGGGGTCGGGTGCGAAGCTGGGTTTCGAATCAATCCGCCAGTTCGTCACGCCGTCCACGCTGCGGGCGACGGTCAGGTGTGAGTGACCGCGACGGTCCTCGACGCGGACGAGCAACACGGTCTCGCCGCCCGCCGACGCTGGCGCGAGAACCCCCTCCCGCGCCTGGCATGCGCCGGCGTTAAAGATTGTATGGGCAGGATAAGGCCAGTCGCGCGCGGTGAGGATTGGGTTCTCGGGATATCGCTGGAACAACTCGGCGTAGGCACTGATGGGTTTCGGCGCTTGGTTCATTTCAACTCCTCAGTGCAATGGCAGCCGCTGCGGCTCTCAGCATGGTTCGACCACGGGCGCCTGTTGGTCCTCGGCGTTCGATCGCGCCGCGCCGAAATGCTTCACTTCCGCTGCCAGGTACGCCAGCGTTGATTCGGCGCCCTGGTTTCGGTTGACGCCGCCTGCCTGAAGGCCGTCGCAGCAGCCGCCAGTACGTACATCGACCAACGACTGCCCCAAGCTATTCCGTCCGTGAAACCAGCCGTGGGCGCGTCGAAACAAGTCCAGGTATTTTTCATCCGAGCACGAATGAAACGCGTCCAGCGCGGCCTCGGCCATCGTAGCGGCCTCGACCGGTTGCTGGTCATAAGAGGCCTTTGTCTCGCCGCGTGCGTACCAACCGTTGTTGCCGACCGGCCAGAACAAACCCTCGACGGTGGTTTCGCGATCCAGGAAGGCCAGCGAATCCTCGGCGACGTCCCGGAACGAGCCCTCTGGCCACCGCTGTGCGGCAACGAAGAGTGCGTGCGGCATCACTGCGTTGGCATAGGTCATGCGCGATTCGAACCAATGCCAGTCCGGCCGGCGCGAGCGGTGGTAACACTCGACCAGGTTCTCGGCGGCCAGCCGGGCGACGTTCTCGAGCGGCTCGATGTCCTTCTCGCGCACTCTCCACAGTCGCCCGTAGGCCAGAATCGTGTAGGCCTGCGCGCGCAAACTCCTCAATTCGGCGAGCGTGGGCAGGACCGCGTCGATCAATTCGCGCGCCAACATGCGGTAATCGTCCGGCAATTCGCTGGCGAGCACTTCGGCCAGTGCGCGGTTGTGAAAACCGCCGCCGGGCCTGCGCGAGAATTCCAACAGGCTCAGATAATGGGTGATGCGCTCCAACATGCGCGGTTCGGGCTTCCGCGACCAGCGCTGCACGCAGAGCCGCAGCGCGCGGGCGTTGTCGTCGATGGTGTAGCCGCTTTCGCGGCGCGGCAGGCTGTAGATGGCGTGCTGGATCAAGCCGGTCGAATCGGTCAATCGATCCAAGTGTTCCAGGTTGATTTCAGCGGCTTCGGACATCGCGGGCCTCCTGAATCGCCAAAGCGACAACGTTTTGAGGCCCGGCGGGTTCGAGTCGGTACCGCTCGCCATGCCTGGGTCTCACAGGCGGCGCAACGACCTGCTGAAACAGGCGCAGATACTCACGACCAACGCTTGGCCAACGCATTGACTTGGCGTAGTCGTTTGCCTTACGGCGCGTTTCCGCGCGCAGTGCATCATCGCCGAGGAACTTCAACACCGCGTCGGCGAGGCCATTACTGTCCCCAAACGGCACGAAGAGCCCACGCCCGTCTGCCAGCACCTCTTCGGCATATAGATAGGGCGTACTGACGACCGGCCGCCCGGCGGCGATGGCATACGCCAGCGTGCCGCTGGCGATCTGGTCCTTGCCCGCGTAGGGAGTCACGTAGACGTCGCACGCCTGCAAGTGCTCGAGCAGTTCCGGAAGCTCAAGGAATCGGTTCACGAATCGCACTTGAGCACTTACGCCAAGGGTGTCAGCCAGCGCGACGAGGGATTCACGGTAGTTTTCACCCTCGGCGCGTTTGACCTGCGGGTGTGTGACGCCCACGATCACGTAGATCGTATTCGAGTAGGCCTTGACGATGCGAGGCATGGCACGAATCATGTGTTCCAAGCCTTTCCCGCGGTTGATCAGGCCGAACGTACAGACCACCCGACAGCCGCGGAGGCCGGTCCGAGCCTTGCACAACTCATCGGACTGGCATCTGGCTTCCGGCACCCCATGCGGAACGACTCGCACGCGATTGCACGCCGCCTCATACGCGCACGCCAGAAGCTCGGCGGCGCTCTTCGTCATCACGACGACCGCGCGACTGAGCCCGGCCAAGTGCCGAATGATTCGCCGGGGAAATGGCGCCGGCTCCGCCATTAACGTGTGAAATGTGGTGACGATGGGCTTTCGGCAGGCCAGGGCGAAGTCGAGGATGCTGATTCCCCAATCGCCGGGATATAGTCCAAACTCGTGTTGTACGCTTACAACGTCATAGGGACCGCCATTCACAAAGTGTGCAAGTTCCCGGTATGCGCCCGGACGGCCGTTGTTGATCACATGAACCACGCGCGGGGCATGACGTCCCATCGCACCGGTCTTGTCGATTGCGGCCACCGCCGAGATGGGTGCCCGCGCGGCCCGGTCCACGGCGTCGGCTGAGTCGCGCGTGAACGTCGCAAGCCCGCATTCCTCCGGCGGGTAGGTCGAAATGAAGAGTGGTCGGACGCGCGGCATAGGTCAACCTTTCGGTGCGAGTGTTTGTAATTCGACGGCGCTCCGAGACCTGAGCGAGCGGCGTGCAACCGATTCATCCGCGTGGAGTCCCGCGATCTCCAGCCTGCCTTTAGGCGCAGAGGCGTCCGGAACACCGGCCGTCGAGCGCACGCCCGCGGTGATCACGAAGCGCATTGCGTCTTCCAGGCTCATATCGATGGGTCGCACGCGCTCTCGCGGGACGATCATGGTCACACCGCCGATCTGGTATCCGAACGGCACGTACACGGCGACATCCGCTTCGCTTCCGATGCCCGCAGGCAGACCGTCGAACCGCTCGCGGGTCAACAGGCCAACTACCCGCACTCCCGTCGCGCCCAGCGAGACCATGACGACGCTGCTGACAGCGCCGTGCTTGCGGACGCTGGTAAAGAACCCGAGCAGGTCGCGCGTCGCGCCATAGACGGTCTTCACGAGCGGGATGCGGCCGATGACTTTTTCGCCGAGGCGGATTAATTGCGGCATGCCCCAAGTATTGACCAGGAGGCCGAGCATGAAGGTGAGCGCAAGCCCGGCCGCTATGCCCATGCCGCGCACGTACCACGGCTCCGGCAGGATCATCCTGATCCCAGCGCCGAGCGTTTGCTCCGCAGCGGAAGCGAACCAGTACAGCAGCAGCACGGTCACCGCCAACGGGAGCATGGCGATGAGGCCCTGGGCGAAAATGGCGGTCAGGCGTTTCATGTTGGTTTTTGTGTCCATCGGTTGCCGGCGGCCATCGCGGCACGCTTCACGCTTCACGTCCATCTTCCTGCCCTGATCGGACGGGGTCGCGGCCGGGCGTGCGCTGCGTCGGTTCCGCGCATCGAGTTGCGATACGGTTGTCCATGAGACGCTCCTTGTTAACGGAGGGCGCGATACTGGCTCATCAATTTGGCCCGTCGGCGGCACGCCTGTTCCAAGAGTCCGCCGAGATTGCGCTCTTGAGCAGAAACACCTGGACGATCGTTCCCGTCGCGAAGACGGCGACGACCGTGCCGGTCGAGGGTTCCACCTCTGCTGTCGCCTCGCGCACTTCGACACCCGTGATTCGCTCGATCTCGGCCCGCAGCGCCGCTGCGTTGCTCATGAACAGTTCGCGATGAAACTCCTGGACTTTCAGCGCCCCCTCGGCAGTCTTCGCCAAAGCCAACTCCGCCGCCGATAGCGCACCGTGCAGCGTGATGACCAGCGTGCCGCCGCTCTGAACCACGCTGACGCCGGTCGGCATCAAACCTGTCCGCTTCATCCCCAGTTCGCCCGCCGCAGCAGCAATCCGCTGCGCCATCGTCTGAATGGGTGCGTTCATCGAGTCGGTCCCTGCTGGCGATCGCCGCCGCCATTGGTGAAAAAAAGACGTGCCCTACCACCTTGCGATGGTTGGGCACGTCGGCGTACTCTCAACCGGCCCCCCGCTGTAGCGGAGTGCCGTTCATTAGTCGACCTACGTTACTTTGGAGACAGCGTCGGGCCGGCCGATTCTCGCCTGCGTACCGCGATGCCACCTCTATGAACAGGAGTATAGCACAGTTGGGAGGGGGCGGCAAGCGGGTCGGGTTGCCCGGCTCCGCCGCCCGAGACGACCCGACGGGGCGAACCTATCATGCACGAAGAATCCGCGCCGCTGAGAACATGGAACCCGTCTGGGCGCGTCCCCGCACAAGTGGAGTACCACGTGAAGACTCAGGGCGAAATCGAAGCCGCGGCCTGTGAAGCGTTCAGCCGCTTCGAGCTGGAGTACATGGGCCGTGGCCCAAAAGACATCCACGCCTACCTGATTGACGACCTGCTGGTCGTTCGGCTGCGCGGCGTGCTGACGGCCGCTGAACAGCAGCTTGTTCGGACACTTCCTGCCGAAAAGGGCCGCGATCTTCTCAAGCAGGTGCGCACGCAGTTGATCGAAACAGCGCGGCCGCTGCTGGAACCAATCGTCCGCGACATCACGGGCAGTAACGTCGTGAGCTTGCATCACGACATCAGCACGGTGACGGGAGAGGAGATTGTGATCCTGACGCTGGACAAACCTCCTAGCTTCAGAGCTTCCAGGGGAAAGTAGGCGTCCAACCGCCGGTTCCGATCCGGAGCGCGAGACTCACGCGCTACAGTTCTTGCAGTTGAGCATGGGCGGTGTCGTCGTGGGTGATGACGCACCGCCAGCTCGGCTCAGCACCGGGACCGCGGCGCCCGAGTATGCGGCCGCAGTCAGCAAGCAGGCAGTCGGATCAGCCACGCCGCGCGTGAGAGTGTAAACCGCCAGCGCCGTCCAAAATACCTGGCACGCGAAGTATCCCACGAAGTACGTGAACGCCCGCCACGCGAGCGACGACCGCGCGAGTTGCTGCAGCTCCGTGCGGCGCGCTTCGATCTCGGCGTCGGTCAGCGGCTGCTTGGCAGCATGCGGTGAACGGCGGGCGACGGCCGCGTCCAACTTGGCGCGATTGTTGATCTCCCAATTCAACCGGCACCTATGAATACAGCAG
>JACRLV010000110.1:0-740 GCA_016235145.1 Planctomycetota bacterium | reverse complement strand
AGCGGCGGACAACGTCCTCGTCCCATTTGGCGCGATTGTCAATCTCCCAGTTCAGCCGGTTCACGCGCTGGGGGCGAGGCCTCCTCACGCCGATCTTTGAAAGAACTTCAGCTTCGCGTTGTCAGCGCCGGTCGCGGGTCTCTTCGTGACGTGGATGCGGGTGCGGGCCGCCGGCGTCAGGCCGAATTCTTGTTCCAGGCGGGTGAGTTGCAGCGCGAGTTTGTTTGCGGTGGCGACCTGGGGCCAGGGTTGCACGCATTTGGTGCGGCCCTTGTCGTCTTTGAGCGGATACATCTCGCCGTGCTGGGCGATGAATTCCTCGGCCTTCCGCCAGCGGACCCAGAGATGGCAGTAGCGGGCGACGGCGCCTTGATCGACCAGCGTGAGCACGCCCATTGCTTCAAGCTGCGGGACCAACTCCGCCCAGCGCGCCTGCGCGTCGGCGTCGAGCCAATCCGGACAAGCGGGCGTTCCGTCCGGCCCCCTGGCTTCGCTGTTCAGGCGGTTCTTTGTCGCCCGGCGGCTGCCGCGTGCGAGCAGGATCGGCGTAGGCGTCGGAGCCGGTCCGCGTCGTCCCATTTGTTGATCCCTCCAATCTGCGCCCGACCGCGTCGCGCACCGAATACCCCCCCCTATGCAAAACCGGTGCGCGAATACGCCTGGTTGCACGCCCGATCTAGGCCCTGAACAAGCGTGAACCGATCGCTCGGTTCGGATTTTCCATCAAAAAAGCACTCGAA
>JACRLV010000253.1 GCA_016235145.1 Planctomycetota bacterium | reverse complement strand
CGACGGTCTGGAAGCAGGTGCACGGCGACATCCGCGTCAAGAAGACGCGCTGGGTGGTGCTGCGCTGGCCGAGCGCCAGCATGGCCCAGCTCGCCAACATGAGCACCGAGGCGTTCGAGGATTTCTACTTCGACGTCTGCACGATGGACTATGCAAAAATGGGCCGCGCCATGCAGGCCCTCAAGAAACGCATGGAGGCCACCGACAAGGTCCGCATCAAGGGCATCCCCCCCATCTGCTGCGACGGAAAGCTCAACATCCCCGACGGCGAGGTCTTCACCGCGCCCGTCAAGACCAGCGTCAACGGCGTCATCAGCTACAACGCCCCGACCATCTACCGCGGCGTGACGCACGACGGCATCCGCCTGGAGTTCAGGGACGGCAAGATCGTCAGCGGCACGTCGTCGAACACCAAGGCGCTCAACGAGGTGCTGAGCAGCGACGAGGGCGCCCGCTACGTCGGCGAATTCGCCATCGGCTTCAACCCCTTCATCACCAAGCCGATGAAGGACATCCTCTTCGACGAAAAGATCGCCGGCAGCATCCATTTCACCCCCGGCCGCTGCTACGACGAGGCCAGCAACGGCAACGAAAGCGAAATCCACTGGGACATGGTGCTGATGCAGTCGCCCGACGCCGGCGGCGGCGAGCTCTGGTTCGACGGCCAGCTTGTCCGCAAGGACGGCCAGTTTGTCGTGCCGGACCTGGCGCCGCTGAATCCGGAGAATCTGAAGTAGCGCCTGGTTTTGCGGAGATCCGTGACGAGATCGCGGCGGCCCGTGATAGAATCGATGTGAGGTGCTGAAATGTCTATCACGGCGGTGGAGCCCAAGCGAGGGACAAACGTGGGACGCGTCGTCGTCAGCGTTTTGATTGAGAATGCGTTCGACGTCGAGCAGGCCGCGCGCGGGCAAATCCAACCGGATCAGGTCCGCCGCACGACCGTTGAAGCGCTCGTTGACACGGGTGCTACTTTCCTCTGCCTCCCACAGCCTGTCATCGATCAGCTCGGCCTTACATTTCAGCGTCACAAGCCGACGCGCACCGTCAGCGGCTCGCTGCTCATGTCGATCCATGCCACCGCTCACGTCGTGGTCGATGGCCGCGACTGCAACACCGAGGTGATGGGTCTCCCGGAAGGTCGCCAGCCGCTGCTGGGGCAGATTCCGCTCGAAATGATGGACTGGTGGATCGACCCGGTCAGCCAGAAGCTAATCGGGAATCCCGAGCATGGCGGACAGTGGATGGCGGAAGTTTTCTAGCGCTCAGGGTGCCGATGCAGTCGCCCAACACCGGCGGCGGCGAGCTCTGGTTCGACGGCCAGCTTGTCCGCAAGGACGGCCAGTTCGTCGTGCCGGACCTGGCGCCGCTGAATCCGGAGAATCTGAGGTAGGGGGCTGCTCTGGAACGCGGCGCCACCCACCCGCCGATGATATAATGTGAAAGATGGCTCATAACGGCTCCACCAGCGGCATTCAGGTCACCGAGGCGGTCTACGCCGACGGCGTGCTGAAGCCTGTCGATCGGCTCGATCTCCGGGAGCACGAACGCGTGCGCGTCGTCGTGCAGTCCATGCGGCGGCCCTCTGCCGAAGCGCGGACGGCGGCGTTGGCCGAGCTTGCCGCAGGGATTGAGCGCATGAACTTCCGCTCGACCCGTCCCTATCCCACGCGTGACGAGCTGCATGAACGCCGTTGACACGAACGTCCTCGTGTACGCGTGCGACAAGACCGACCCGCATCGGCAAACTCAGGCAATCGAGCTGCTTCGTGTAGACGGCGATTGCGCTCTGCTCTGGCAGGTCGCGTGCGAGTTCATCGCCGCATCGCGCAAGCTCGAACCCGATGGCTTCACGGCGACCGAGGCGTGGCAGCACCTGGGGACGCTTCTCAAAATGATGCCGCTCGTTCTGCCAACCGCCGCTGTGTTCGAGCGGGCCATGCCGCTGCACGCGGACCGGCGGTGCTCATTTTGGGACGCGATGCTCTACGCGGCCTGCCTGGAAGCCGGCGTGAGCCGCCTGTACTCCGAGGATACACCGGGAACCACGATCCCCGGCCTGGAGATCATCAACCCGTTTCGCGGATGACGCAGTCCCCCGACGTGGGCGGCGGCGAGCTCTGGTTCGACGGCCAGCTCGTCCGCAAACACGGCCAATTCGTCGTGCCGGACCTGGCGCCGCTGAATCCGGAGAATTTGAAATAGCCGCTGTTCGCCGACTCCGTATGGTGCCGATTTTGATCTGTGGCGCCGGTTCCCAACCGGCGATCTTCGGCGTCGCTCCTCGCGCCAAACCGTCCGTGTTCTGCCGGGCTGAATGTCTCCGGAAGTGAAGGCGATGCTTGTCCGGGACGATCCGCCGGCTCGGCGCGGTCAGGCAGCCGGTCTGCGATCACTCGCCGAAATTCGCAAGCAGGATCGCCAAGTCCTGAAGATCGACATCCGCGTCGCAATCGAGGTCGCCGGCGGCGTAGGTTGCTCCGCCGTCGCTGCCGAAGCCGCGCAGCAGTGCGCTCAAATCGGCGAGCTCGACCTGCCCGCTGCCGTCCAGATCGCCGCGGATGTACGGCGAAAGCAGCAACGCGCGTTGGTAGAGACCCCGCCAGCTCACAATCTGCCCGGCATTGTTGATGGCCAGCAGTACGCCGACGCCGATCGGGCCGTTTCGCGTTTCACAGGGATCGATCCGGTCTCGCACGAGCCGCACGCCCGAAGCAGCTTCCCACACGAAACTCTGAAAGCTCGGCAGCCCTCGATAGATGTTCCCGATCACAACGCCGGCGTCGTTCACGTCGACGGCTTCGGCGTAAACGGGATCGTCATACCTCGGTGCGACATCGTAGAGAATCAGCAGACCATCCGCCGGCGTCCACACAAACGGCCATGTGCAGAAATCGTACCAATAGCCGCAATAGTCCCTTGCCCCGCCGACGATCCACCCGGAGTTGTTGATCGCGTTTGAGTAATTGAAGGAGTCTTCGTAGGGGAATCCGGTGAGCGGATTGAACCCGGATTCCGGCGTCCACAGCCCGGTCGCCATTCCATCCCCGTAGTTTGCGTTCAGAACGAGCCAGTTATCGTTGTTCAGATCGGCGACCTCACTAAAGGCACTGTCAGCGGGAATGTCCCGCGCACCGCGGCTTTCATCCCAAATCGAGACTTGCCCGCCGCCCGAACCGAGTCGGATTCCCGCGAGCATTCCATGGTCGTTGATGGCGCCGGCGATGAAATCGGTGCCGGGACTGTCCGGAAGATCGGCGATCCAGAAGATGCCGTCGTCGCGCGTCCAGCCCCACGAAGTCCACGTGTTTTGCTGCGTCGGCGAAATGCCAACCAGCCTTCCTGAATTGGACATGTCCAGCGCGATGCCGCCGCCGTCCAGCCCCTGCTGGTCCGCGACATCCGAGAGATTCAGAAACTCGCCTGTCGCGGGATTCCACAAATACGGCCAGCGAGCATCCTGACCAGCCACCTCGCCGTCCGTCGTGAGCGACATCCAGGAGGTGAACGCGCCTCCGATTGGCGGTTCAGGAATCCGCACGACGCGGTAGAACGGTCCTTCGCCCGGCTGGGCGATCGCCGGCGGCGCGCCCAGGGCGGCCAAGAGCACAAACGCCGGAAAACGCGCGTTGGCAGGCATGATCATGCCTCCGTTGGGAGCGTCCTAATTCTACATGTCTGCCATGCGTAAAGCAATATCAGACGCCGCGTTGGTTGCGCCGGGCGGCGACTCAAAGCCCACGCGCGCGTCCGCGGCGCCAGCAGCTCAGTTCCGCGCAACGCCAAGCGGACCTTGACTTTCGCGCAGGTTTTCGCGCCGCAAATCCGTTTCACGTGAAACACCGCCGCGCTGCTTGCGAAGCAGAATTTGCGCTGACTTATCAGTTCTCAAACCCACTGCGCCGTTGCTGCACGGGCATTTCTCGGACGCCTGTGATCGTCGGTTTGCAACGCGAAGAGTGAATTGCATATTCGCACGAGAAGGGGCGGGAGAATCCTTATGAAACGGTTAGTCGGAATGCGTCGTCTCGCGTTGGCCGGCAGTGCATTGTTCAGCGCCCAGGTCGCCAGTTGCTCACTCGATCAATCGAGCCTCGATTCGCTGCTCGCATCCTTGGGCAGCTTCCAGGGCTCCGTCAACATCCACGTCAACCAGAACGCCGGCTCACATTCCGGCGGCGGTTCGCACGAGGATGGCGATGACGAGCAGGAGGGCGGCGACGATCAGGAAGATCAGTCCGACTCGGATAGCGGCGGCTCGGACGGGGCCAGTCCCGACGACACCGCCAAATAGTCCGGCGGACGCCGGCGGGCCGGCCGTGTGAGGTCCGCCGTAGGTAGCGCCGGTGCTTGCCGCTTCACCGGTTCGCACGTTGATCCAGTCCATCGCATCCTGTCGAACCGCCACGGCGACGCCGCGCGCGGCGCGAGCGACTCTTCGGGTCGAATCGCTCTATCGCGGGATTGTCGAATGCTCCGCAACGGAGCGATTCAGGGTCGGCCTGCGCGCGGCGCCCCGGAGCGCCGCGCAGGCCGACGAATTCCGCACCGGCCGGATCACGGACACGGCAAGCCGAAGGCGGAGAGCAGCGTCGCCAGGTCGCTCAACGTGATGCAGCCGTCAAAATCCAGGTCCGCCGCCACGACGAAGTTCGACTGTCCCGCGCACGATCCGAAGCTGGCCAGCAGCGCGGCGAGGTCGCTCAAGTCGGTCATCGAGTCGCCGGCAATCTCGCCCGGACACGCGCTCAACTCGATCTGGAAGGCCCCGTCGCGTCCGTCCGCCAATGTCGCTTCGAAGATGACGTAGCGCCCGTTGGCGCTCATTGCATATCCGTCCTGAATTCCGCGCAATGTCTGCACGACCACTCCCTCGACGGTGGTCACGCCTTCGTGCACCAGCAGCGTGTCATCCAGAAATAACCCTTCGTTCGTGGTCGAGACGTCGTTCCATGCGCCGTACCAGAGAACCCGGCCCTGGTCGCTGATCAGCACGGGCCCGGAGCCGAAGCCGGTGAAAGTGAACGCGCCGATCGGATCGCCCTCCTGCTTCACGACGCCGCGGCTCGACACGATCACGTTGTCCGTTGCGGTGTCGCCGGCGAGCGTGCCGGTATGAACGAATTGCCCGAAGCGGTTCAGGCCGACGCGGGCCGTGCCGAGGCTCGACCAGTTGCGGCCCGTCACGGGCGACGGCTCGCCTTCCTGCGCAATCCGCGTGGAGTCGATGTAGACCGCCAGATCATGCGTCGTGTCGCCGGTGAGATCGGCGACGAACATCGTCTGGCCGGCGTCGTTGAATGCGAAGTTGTGCGGGCCGGTCAGAAAATCCGCGACCGCCTCGACCTGGCCGGGCAGCACATCGCCCTCTTTGTAGAGCACATCCTCGCCGGCCAGCGAACCGTCCGGGTTGAGCGTGAGATGAACCAGAGCCCGATCCACGGTCGTTGCGATCACGGGATCGTCCACCGACGCCAGGACCATCATGTCGTTGGCGTTGTTGATCTTCACTTCGAAGAAGCCGATGTACGGCGTGCCGGGCGAAAACTGCGGCGCGGCGGAGAGATCGCCTTCCTGGATCACCAACTGATCGCCCCAGAAGATTCCGGAATCGGTCCCCGTGGTGGCGTTGCCCAGGAAGAAATTCCAGCCGCTCTGGCCGGAGTTGTTGAGCGTGACGGAATCGAAAGAATCGATGTTCGTCCCTGCGGGGGCGGCGAGCGCGTCGCCCTCGCGCAAATATGGCGAGCCTGTGCGGATCAGGGCTCCGTCCGTGTTGGTGTCGGGAAAGTCCGTGTCCACCTCCACGATCCACTGGCCATGATCGTTGATCGCGAGATTGTCGATCGACGTGACGAACCCGATCTCCGGCACTTCCTGGTTGTCGAGCACCAGCGGGGAGAGGGTGATCGTCTCGGCGGACGCTGCGACGGCGCCGGCGGCGACGCTGAAAGCGAGGCGCGGAAACGCGTACATGGGAAACCTCCGAAAAACCGCGAAAAAAGGGGCTTCTTGCCGAGTCTGACTCTAGGGCACGGCGGCGCGGCGATCAAGACAATTCCCGCGCACCGGCGGGTTTTCGGTTCTTTCGCGCCGGAAGAAAGCGATGCCTGAGAGTCCGTTGAAAAATCCGTTCCGACCCTCCGCGATCGTCGGACTTATCGAGAAACACAGCAGCCGAGGGCGGCTGCGGTACATTTTTCAACGGACTGCTGACCGCAATCAGGGTCCAACCGAGCGCGACAAGTTGCTGAAGCTCCAGACGTTGTGTTGCGTCGTCGTGACGGTCGTGCAGGTCGGCGTGCCGTAGGTGCCGGTCCACTCGCCGTGCCCCGAGATATTGGCATCGGTGAAGGTGCACGAAATTACGAAATCGATCGATTGATCCGTGAAATGGAGATCAACCGTGCCGTTCGTGGGCGATCCCTGCCACTGGCCCGACCAGTCGGTCGAGAAGTTGAGGCTGATTTCGTTGACATCGCCGCCGGGGTCGCCGCCCGAGGGACATTCGGGCGAGAGCGCCCGTGTTCCGGAGATTCGCGCGGTGGCTTGGTTGTTGTCGCGGATCTGCACCTCAACGGTCACGGTCTGGCTGAGCGTTCTCGTGGATCGACTGCCGAAATTGTTCGTGGCGGTGACGTCGAAGAAACCCGTGCCGCGATAGACGTGCGGAAGCGGATCCTCCGGCTCACTTGGGCTCGAGGCCGGATCGTCGGCGAATTTCCGGTTCAGGTTCGCCTGCCGGTTGACGACCAGCGCGACGTCGTGCGAACTCATGATTCCAAGCCGGTTGACCTTTTCAATGGCTTCGCCGAGAGTGCCGCCGGCGGTGTAGGTGTCAAAAAAGGCTTTCGTCGCGCTGCGGATGTTCGTGGCGTAGTGCGGTTTCGAGAATCCAATGATGATTCGGTTGGGGCCGTCCAGATCGTTCACCAGGTCGCCCGTCTGACAACCCGCCAAAAACACCATTCCCGGGCCACCGTTCGGATTGGCGTCGAGCATCTGCGCCGCATGCTCCGCCGGATAGTGTTTGGACCCAATGTAGAAACGGTTCAGCGACATTCCGGTCGCACGGCCCTTGGATGCCGATACGTCTCCGTGTCCATAAAAGACCAGCACGTCGTCAGGTCCGCGCGATTTCAGAAGCGCGTCCGCCTCAACCGGTCCGGCGTGCTTGTGCAGTTCCGTCGTCGTGAAACCCACACCGTCCATGCTCGCGAGCAGGTCGGAAAACGAAGAACCCTCGAACGAAAAGAAACTGCCGAACGCCGACGCAACATGGAATTCACGCTCGCGATCCGCGGCGGCGGCCAGGCGGCGTTTCGCGGTTTGCGGCATTACGGGCGCGGAGCGCACCCGCGCGACCAGCGATGAGAAGTCGTCAGGCGCGATGTCCGAACTGCCGTCCGGATCGGCCTCGTTGGTGTAGACGCGCAGCAGAAACGGCTCGGGAACCTGGCGGATTCGAATCGCGCCGCGCGGCCCATACCAGCCGACGTCGCCGTCCGCTGAATTCGGCAGCACCACGCCCGAAACGCAGTCCCCGTCCTCACAGTGCCGCGCGACCACGACGGGATCGCCGCTGGCCGCATACGCGATCCACGTGATCTGCGCGCCGGAGGTTTCGCCGACGATCCCCGCCTCAATCGCAGCCCCTGCCCCGAACGCGGCTTGGGCGAAGGAGATGATCGACTTCAGATCGGCATCGGACTCGGCGAGCGACTCGAAATCCGAGACGGGCATCTGCCGTTGGATCGTGGACATGGCGGGAATCTCGTCGCCGCCCGGGTCGGTCGACGAGGTGTCCGGGCAACCGCCGATCAGCAACGCTCCGACCGCAAACACGAATGCAAGTGAGAATCGCCATTTCATCTCAGTTCCTCCGGCTTGGTGTCCGCCGCAGTCGCGGTCCACGTGCTTTCGAAATGCCCGGTTCGTTCAGTTTACGACCCGCGGAGGCGAATCGAAACAGGAAATTCGGGGCTTTCGATCGAAAATTCAAGCTGTTGCGCCCAAGGCCGCGGAGGGCGCCAGCCGGGTGATGACGGTCGGACGAACAGCACTATCGCAAGATTGCCGACAGGTCGGGACGCGTGCGGATCGCCGCGCGAATCAAGCCGACGACCTCTTCCCGCTCCGTGCCGTCCAGCCGGAGGCGCGGTGCCCGGCACGTTTCGCGGCCCAGGCCGACCTCCTGCATCGCGAGCTTGATGTACTGCACCAGCTTCGGCAGCGTGTCGAGCCGCAGCAGCGGCAGATACCACGCGTACAGCTCGCGCGCCCGCTCGAAGGCGCCGCGCTCCAGCAGCCGCCACAACGCCGCGTTCTCGCGCGGAAACGCGTTGACCAGCCCCGATATCCAGCCCGTCGCCCCGACCGCGAACGACTCCAAAACGAGATTGTCCACGCCGCAGAACAGCGCGAACCGATCGCCATACAGCCGCCGCAGCTCAGCGATCCGTCGGGGGTCGTCGCTGGATTCCTTGATTGCGATGATGCGCGGGTCGCGCGCGAGCGACTCAAAATCCGCCGGTTTGAGATCGACGCCGTAGCTGACCGGGTTGTTGTAAACCATGACCGGCAATTCCGCCGCATCGCAGATCACCCGCATGTGGTGGATCGTTTCGCGCGTGTCGGCGTGATAGATCATCGCGGGCAACACCATGAGCCCGTCGACTCCCGCGGACCGGGCCTCGCGTGCAAATCGGCATGCGGCGGCGGTGGTGTTCTCCGCTACGCCGGCCAGCACCGGCACTCGCTTTCCGACCCGCGCGACCGCCGCGCGCATCACCGCGAGCTTCTCGTCTCCGCTCAACGAGCCGTTTTCGCCGACCGTGCCGAGCATGACGAGTCCGTGTATGCCCGAATCGACCAGCACGTCGATGTGTCGCATCGTCGCGTCCAGGTCGATTCGCTCGTCTTCGTGAAACTGCGTCGTCGCCGCGGGAAAGACGCCACGCCATGTTGCCGACATCACGCACCTGCTGTTTTCTGATGGCCGCACCGGCCGGGTGCTACTATAACCACCGGCCGGCGCGAACGAGCACGTCGGTTCGTGTCGAAACGGAGGAACGACGATGGCGACCTCGCCCGGAATGGGGCGCTCCAGCTTGCGCGGTCGATCTCTGATCGCCGGCCAGCCCAGCGCGGACACCTCGACTCCGATCCGAAGCGCCAATCCGCTCACAGGCGGATTCAACGATTTTTCCGGCTACGCCGCTTCTTCTGGGGAAGTTGCCGACGCAGCCCGCCGGGCGATGCAGGCATTCCGTGTTCGGCCCACCGAGCAGCAGCGGGCCGCGATTCTCGAGGGCGCTGCCCAGCGAATCGCGGACCTGGGCGATGAGCTGATCGCCGTCGTGCGCGCCGAAACGGCGCTGCCGCCGGCTCGGATCGCCGGCGAACGCGACCGCACCGTCAACCAATTGCGGATGTTCGCGTCGTTGGCGCGCGATGAATCTTGGGTTGAGGCGGTGCGCGCGCCCGGCGACCCGCAGCGCAAGCCCCAGCCGCGCCCGGACCTGAGGCGCATGCTGCGCCCGATCGGCCCCGTGGCGGTTTTCGGCGCGAGCAACTTCCCGCTGGCGTTTTCCGTCGCCGGCGGCGATACGGCCTCGGCCCTGGCCGCGGGTTGTTCGGTCGTCGTCAAGGGGCACAGCGCCCATCCGATGACGGGGGAGCTGGTCGCGCAAGCCGTCGCGGCGGCGGTTTGCGAAGCGGGCGTGGACCCGGGTTGTTTCTCGTTTCTGCACGCCGGCGGGGCGCGCGACATTGAGGTCGGAATCGAGCTGGTGCGCAGCCCTGACATCCGTGCCGTCGGCTTTACCGGGTCGCCGCGCGGCGGCAGGCGGCTGATGGAGGAGGCCGCGCGGCGCGACGAGCCAATTCCCGTGTTCGCGGAGATGGGCAGCCTCAACCCGATCGTCGTGCTGCCGAGCGCGCTGCGCGAGAATCCAGCCGCATTGGCGCAGAGCATCGCAGCATCTGTGACCAACTCCGCCGGTCAGATGTGCACATGCCCCGGCTTGGTCTGTGTCATTGAATCCGTTCAAGCGGAAGAATTCGCACGAGAGTTGCGGGCCGCGATTCGCGCCGCGGGCACGCATGTCATGCTGACTGCGCAAATTCGCGCCAACTACCTCGCGCGTCTGGCGGAAATCCGCGCGGCCCCCGGCATTCGGGAAACGGCGGCGCCGCTCGACTCATCGCAGCCCAACAAGACGGGGCCGGTTGCGCCGACGGTGCTGTTTGAGGCGCCGGCTGAGCGGCTCTCGCCCGCATCCACGCTGTCCGATGAGTGTTTCGGGCCGGCGACGGTGCTCGTGCGGTGCCGGGACATGGACGAATTGCTCGCCGTTGTTGATCGAATGCCCGGCAGCCTCGCTGCTTCCGTCTTTGCGGCCGACGCCGAAGACCGCGACGCACGCGGGCTGCTCGACGCGCTCGCCGAGCGCGCGGGCCGCGTGATTCTCAACGGCGCTCCGACCGGCGTCGAAGTGTCGCCGGCGATGGTGCATAGCGGGCCGTTTCCGGCGTGCAGCCGGCCGGACAGTTCAGCGGTCGGCGTGCTTGCGATTCGTCGATGGTGCCGGCCGGTGTGCTATCAGAATGTGCCGGAGGCGTGGCTGCCGGCGCAGCTTCGATAGGCGTTGGCCTTGGGAAATGCGCCCTCACCCCGACCCTCTCCCGGCGTACCGGGAGAGGGGGATAGACGCGATGCGGATCGCACTCGGCCCGGGCGCTGCTTTTCGCCTACGATTCACTCCATGGACAAGACGCCCGAACGAAGTGTTTCCAGCGGCGACCCTGATGGCGGGGCGGCGGAGTTCTCGGCGTATTCCGTCCCGCCCGAAGTGTACGACCTGGCGATGACCAGTGATTTGTCGCAGGAGTGCAAGCGAGCGTTGTTCGTGGCTCGCGAACAAGGCGTGGAACCGGCGTCGGTGCTGGAGCTGGGTTGCGGAACCGGGAGGCTGATGCCGGCAATGGCGGATCTCGTGCCGCGCGTCGTCGGCATCGAGATCGACCCGCTCCGCGTCTCGCGGGCGCAAGCGCGCCTTCGCGACGCCGGCTTGCAGGGCCGCTGCGCCGTACACGTCGGCGACATGAGGCGCTTCGGGCTCGGCGCGCAATTCGATCTGATCTACTTTTCGCCCAACACCATCCGCCACCTGCTCGATCCGTCCGACTATCCGCCCGTCTGGCGGTGCTGCCGGTCGCACTTGCGGCCGTCCGGCGTGGTCGTCGTTGATCTGGTTCTCGGCTATGTCGCGGAGCCGACCGGCGAAATCTGGCGGTGGGGCGGACAGGCCGAGGGCGTGATCGCGCTCACCGAGTGGCGCGTGCGGCGCGGGCCGTCGGTGGACGATCCCACGACTCATATCGAGTGGTTCTTCGAACGCCAGACGGAAGGCGAATCGAAAACGTGGGTGGAGCGGTTCCCGTTGCGTGCGTTCGAGGCGGACACGTTTGTGCAGTGCGCGACCCACCAGACCGGGTTGGCCTTCCGCGGCCTGTTTGAACCGCGCGACCCCTACCTGATCGCGATCGACGCCGCCCATGCCGCGGGACGGACGCTCGTGGCGCTTCAGCGGTCTGGCGAACAGCCTATTCCCACAACCGAGCGTGGTATGGGCTTCCAGCCCGAGCTTCCCGCCCGTGGAGCAGGTTTCAAGCAGCGGTCCAGGCTGCCCGGTTGCGAATGAACCACCGTGCTCGCCGGGCGCCTCGCTGGCGCTTCGGGCTCGGATCACCTGTTCGACCTCGGCGGGTTGCCAGAATCCGCAGCCGCACCCAAGCAAGAGTCCACCATCAAAAATCTATGGAGTTCGGTTCTAGAAACCGGTAACATGCCGATGCTCGGTAGACGCACGCCGTCTGGTGAACGAGGTACCGGCCGTACGGCTGGAACTCCAGACGGCGCAAATCGCGACTGCAATTTCTCTGTACCGAGTGGGCTGGTTTGGTTCTGAAGAATACGGGTCGCGCAGCGTGGAGTGCGTGATTGCTGCGCGCGTTCCATACGGGCCTGCGCGCAGCGGCATGCACGGTTTCCGCGCCGTTGCCGCGCGCCTGCGATTTTCGCTCGGCCCGCCCGAATGGCAGGAGGTAGCGCCGGATGCACTACGACGTGGCGATCATCGGAGGCGGCCCGGGCGGCTCGACCGTGGGCACGCTGTTGAAAAAGTACGAGCCGGGCATTCGGGTGCTGATCCTGGAGCGGGAGCGCTTCCCGCGCGAGCACGTCGGCGAGAGCCAGCTTCCGGCGATCGGCGCCGTGCTGAACGAGATGGGCGTCTGGGAAAAGGTCGAGGCGGCCGATTTTCCGATCAAGATCGGCGCCACGTACCGTTGGGGACAGAGCCCCGATCTCTGGGATTTCGAGTTTGTTCCCCTGAGCATCTACCGCGACGCCGGCCGGCCGGGCAAGTTCGTCGGACAACGCCAGATGACCGCGTTTCAAGTCGATCGCGGCGTCTATGACAAGATCCTGCTCGACCACGCACGCGAAATGGGCTGTGAGGTGCGTGAAGAGACCGGCGTCTCCGAAATCGAGCGTAATGGCGACCGTGTCGGCGGGCTGCGACTGGCCGGCGGCGAGCGCATCACGGCGGACACGTACATCGACGCGTCGGGCAACGCCGCAATCCTGCGGCGCTCGATGGGCGTGGGAATCGACGTGCCCACCGCGCTCAAAAACATCGCGATGTGGGACTATTGGACGAACGCCGAATGGGCGGTGACCGTCGGCCGCGGCGCGACCCGCGTTCAGGTTCTCAGCATCGGCAGCGGCTGGATCTGGTTCATCCCGCTCAGCCAGACGCGCACCAGCATCGGCTTCATCTGCCCCGCGGACTATTACAAGGAGCGCGGGATCTCGGCGGAGGAGCTGTATCTTGAGGCCCTCTCGCGCGAGCCGCGCGTCCGCGAGCTGACGCGCAACGCCGCGCGCGAGAACAACGTGCGCATCACACGCGACTGGTCGTTTGTCGCGGACCGCATGGCCGGCGAAAACTGGTATCTGGTCGGCGAAAGCGCCGGCTTCGCCGATCCGATTCTGGCCGGCGGCCTGACGCTGACGCACACCGGCGGCCGCGAATGCGCCTACAACATCCTGGCAGAGCGCCGCGGCGAGCATGAGGCCGCGTGGCTGAAACGCACGTACGACCAGCGGCAGCGGCGGCGCATCCGCCAGTACATTCGTTTCGCGGATTACTGGTATGCCTTCAATGGGCAGATGACCGACCTGAAATCGTGCACGCAGGAAATCGCTCAAACCTGCGGCCTGGATCTGTCGCCGGACCAGGCGTTCCGCTGGCTGAGCCTGGGCGGATTCGGGCACGAGGATTTCCTTTTTCCGGGTTTGGGCGGGCTCGACCTGATGGCCGTGAAGCAGATCAACAAGATGTTCACCGCCGGAAGCGACGCCGGTTGGGAGCTGAACAAGTACAACTGCTTCTCGTTGAACCTGGCTGGCGCGAGTCGCGAGACGATGCCGGTCTACGCCCAGGGGCGCGTGCAGGTCGTGCCGTGCCATGTGCGCAAGGGGCACTGGATGCCCATCGCCGGGCTGTACGGCGCCGTCGCCGATGTGCTCAAGCGCCTGAGTCACATCGTCGACATCGGGCGCGAATTGACGCGTGTATCCGCTGCCGAGGGTCCGAGGCACGGCATGACGCCGAACATGTTCGTGGCGCAGTCGATGGCTACCCTGGAAACGATGCTGCTCGAGGGTTGGGTGGATGGGCGCGTCGACAAGAAAAAGCCCATGTTCCGATACGCCCACATGGCGCCGGGAGACGAAATGAACATCCACCCGAACCGCGATGCGGTCGATCGCCGGGTCGCAGCAACGAGCGTTTCCGCCTAGCCGAGCGTGATGTTCCGCCCCATCGGGCCGGGCTCGAAGAAGTGAACGCGATCCATTTCCACCGCGAATGTGGTCGACTCGCCCTCGCGGATCGTCTGTCGTGCATCGACGCGGCAGGTGATGTGCGGATGACGCGACGTTCCGACGTGCACATCCATCCGATCGCCAAGCGGCTCCACGACCGCGACGCGGGCCTTCAGCACGGCGCCGGACGAGCTGTTTCCGGCGGGCGAAAGCATCTCGGGGCGGACGCCGACGACGATCGGTCCGTCCGTCCTGGATTCAAGGCGCGCTCGGTGTACGTCCGCGACCGGCAGGCGATTGTCGCCTTCGTCAAAATACAACCGGCCGTTCTCCTGGAGCAGCCGGCCCTCCAGGAAATTCATCGGCGGCGTACCGACGAAGCCCGCGACGAAGCGATTGACCGGGCGCTCATAGACTTCGAACGGCGTCGCCACCTGCTGCACCAGGCCGTCCTTCATCACGACGACCCGATCGCCGAGCGTCATCGCCTCTTCCTGGTCGTGCGTGACGTAGATTGTGGTGGTCTGCACGCGGCGATGGAGTTTCTTGATCTCCGCCCGCATCTCGATTCTCAGCTTCGCGTCGAGATTCGAGAGCGGCTCGTCGAACAGGTACGCTTTGGGTTCGCGCACAATCGCCCGGCCGACCGCCACGCGCTGCCGCTGACCGCCGGAGAGCGCTTTGGGCCGGCGTTCGAGGAGGTTTTCGATGCCGAGCATCTTGGCGGCGTCGCGGACTTTCTGGTCGATTTGCCTGCGTTCGGCGCGCGCTGCGCGGAATTTGCCGGGCGCGAAGAGCGCCCAGAGCAGGTTGTCCCAAAAGCCGTGCTGTCGCCGCAGCATCAGCCCGAACGCCATGTTCTTGTAGACCGTCATATGCGGATAGAGGGCGTAGTTCTGAAAGACCATTGCGATGTTGCGGTCTTTCGGGGCGATGTTGTTGACGACGCGGTCGCCGATGCGAATGGTGCCGGCGCTGATGTCCTCAAGCCCCGCGACCATGCGCAGCGTGGTGCTCTTGCCGCAGCCCGACGGTCCGACCAGGACGATGAACTCGCGATCGGCGATCGCGAGCGAGACGTCGTCGACGGCTTTGACGTTGCCGGCAAAGACCTTGCAGACGTTTTCAAGGATGACTTCAGCCATCGCACCCTCGGCGGAACGCGCCAGCGGTGAGCAAGCAGACTCATCGGGCGGCGGATGATCGGCGCGATGGTAGCAAGGGTCGGGCGGGGTCGCAATCGGTTGAGACACGCCGAGAAACCGGGTGCAAGCGTCGCTTCCGTCGGTCACAGACACTTGCCCGGCAATCGACTACCCGCTGCTGTTTATCGAGTTACGAGTTCTTGGTTCCGATATTTCAAGGCGGTTTTTGTTCGCGTTTTCGGCAAATCGGGCTGTCTTTGGCTTGTGTTTCGTGTAACATAAGTGCTGTAAATGGTGCAATCCTTGGAGGTGGAGGAGGCTCTCACTTCGGGATTCTCAAACTGACGTTTCTGCCGTATTGGGCGGAAGCGCGCGCATGTCTACGAGGAGGAAGGTAATGAGCAAGAAAAGTCTGTTTCTGATTCAAGCCATCGGCGCCGGTTCGCTCGTCGCGACCGCGTCCGCACAGGTTCTCGATGGAACCCGCGATGGCGTGTACGGCGCTCCGGTTTCGGTGCAGACGGTGGAGACGCAGTTCGGCGACGCAAACCCGAACGGCGGCAGCGAGCTGGACGCGGCCTACGCCCGCATTCAGGGCGGCACCCTGTACCTGATGCTGACCGGCAACCTCGAAAACAACTTCAACAAGCTCAACGTCTTTTTCGACACGCAGGCCGGCGGCCAGAACGTCCTGCAAGCCGACGGCAACAGCGGCGGCAACAACCCCGCCAATGACGGCTGGGCGAACAAGCATGCCGGCTTCACGTTCGACGCCGCCTTCGCGGCCGACTACATGCTGATCCTGCGCAACGGCAACTTCGGCGGGGATCGCTTCGACATCGATTTCGCCACCATCGGCGGCGGTGCGGGCGCGTACCAGGCTGCCAGTGACGTGTTCGGCGGCTCGCTGACCGGCTCGAACGGCGCCGCCCTCGCAAACGGCATCGGCGTCGCGCACGACCGCTCGAACACGGGCGGCGTCATCGGAGGTACGAACGCCGCCGACCAGAACGCTGCGGCCGCCGTCACGACCGGCATCGAATTGTCGATTCCGCTTGCGGCGATCGGCAACCCGGTCGGTGCGTTCACCGTTTCCGCGATGATCAACGGCAGCAACCACGACTACTTGTCGAACCAGTTCCTGGGCGGGCTGACGCCGCCGCAGGGCAATCTGGGCGGCGACGGCTTCGGCGGTTACAACGGAACCGTCGGCCAGATCAACATGAACAACTTCGCCGGCGAGCAGTATTTCTTCGTGCCGGAACCGGCGAGCCTGGCCCTGCTGCTGATCGGCGGCCTGGCGCTGCGTCGTCGCGGCTAATCTGAATTGCGAACGACTTTGCTTTTGATTTGAACAGGCGGCCGGCGCAGCAACGCCGGCCGCCTGCTTTCTACTTCACCGGACGCATCGTCCGAGGCGTCCGCGCCCGCGATTCAGTCCAGCGCCCCAGCCCATTCCGCAGCCTCCCCGGCGTCCGCCATTGCACCACCCCGGCGCGGGCGAGCCGGGTTCGCGGCCGCACCACTGGTGTTGGCGGACTTCCTGCGGGTCGCCGCACCCGGGCCGATCTTCCCGGGGGCAGTTCGCCGGATCGCGGAGTTGCACACGCAAACCCGCCCGATACGCCGACCCGGATGGGCCAAAGCCCTGTCGGTCGCATTGTGCGCTCATCGCCTGCTGCTGATTGGTCGCAGCCGGGGGGCCTTGCCGTCCCTGCGCCAAGGCGGATGACGCCGCCAAGAGTGTGAGAATGGAAGCGATTACCAGATTCCGTTTCATGGTTTGTCTCCTTTTGGCCGTGTGCTCGGCTGCGTGTGGTCTGGAACCGGCGCCTCGGGCTGCGCTCCTGCGCCCCGACCGCGGCCACGGCCAAAGCCGCGGTCCGGTGGCGGGCCGCCGCCGCGTCGGCGCTGGTTTTCCGTATCAGATTGTCCGTGTCTCCAGCGGTAGCCCCCGGCTTCGCGCACGGTGTCCGCGCAGTGCGCAAAGAGGCGGCTCTTCTGCTCTTCGCTCAATTGATCACGCACCGCCAGCAAGTACTTGGCGACACGCCGCTCCAGCGCGTCGTGAGCACTGATGGTGCGCTCGACCTGTTCGAGAATCTGCGCGTCTTCCGCGGAACTGGATTCGAACATCGCCGCGAGTCGCTCGCGCTCAGCAGCCAACGCCGTCTCCAGTTCCGTTCGTTCGGTTGCGAAATTCCGGTCGACCTTCCGCAATTGCTCGATCTCCGGCGGCATGAGGCGGAGCCAGCCGCCGAGAACGTCCGCGGGATTGGACGATTGCTGAGGTGCTTCGACGCGGCGGACCTGCCATGCGTACGTCACGCCGAAACCGGCAAAGACGCTGAACGCCGCCAGAGCCAACCAGTTGCGGGGGCGGTTCGAGTTCATGGCGATTCCTCCGCGGCATCCGATCCGGGCGTCTCCTCAAAGAGCGATGCAAGACCGGCGGGAGATGGGTTCTCAACGGAATAGAGCGCCAGGATCGAATCCAAATCCTGTTCGCTCGCGCTCGCGATCGGTGCGGCCGGCCGCCAAACGCGGGCGGCAACGTGCCCCATTCCGAGCCCGAGGAGCACGGCGGCCGCGGCGCGCATGGGTGCGAGCCCGGCAAAATAAAACCAGCGTCTTCCACGAGGCCGCCGGCGGTCGAGTGCCTGAGCGACGATCGGCCAAAGGTCTTCCGATTCGATTTTCCAGGCGCCCAGACCGTCGTGGGCGCGCCGGAATTGCTCAAGGCGCAGCCGGCAGTCGTCGCAACGCTCCAAGTGCTCGCGAACCCCGTCCTCGACCGCTCGGCCGGACGAAAGTTCGATCAGGTCGATGTCGCGCACGTGTTTCATCGATGCGTCCTCACTTGTTTGAACGGTCCAGCCGCGCGTTTCCTGCGGCAATCGTTCGTTTTTACCTGATGTCGTCGCTTGCCAGTTTCTCTCTCAGACTCGCATATGCCCGCACAAGGCACGATTCCACGGCCGAACCGCTCCAGCCGGTAATCTCCGCAATCTCGGCCTGTCCCAGCCCCTCGAATCGATGCAGGATGAGCACCATTCGCTGGCGATCCGGCAGCGTCGCGACTGCCTCACGAACTGCGGATTGCAGTTCGGCTCGTTCCGTTTCGCCGGAAGCATCCTCAACGGCGAATGAATCGATCTGCAAAGCGGGGCGTGACCGGCTGGCTCGTCGCCGCGCGTCCCAGCAGAGATTGGCCACGACCCGATAAAGCCAGGTCGTGAAGCGCGCTGTCGGCGTGATGCGCCCCGCATGCTCAAACACGCGGATCAAGGCGTCCTGGCAGACGTCTTCGGCTGCGTCCTTTGAGCCGAGGAAGCGGACCGCGAGAGCCAGTATCCGATTCTGGTGGCGCTGAACGAGAGTTCGAAAGACTTCGCGGTCACCGCCGGCGATGCGGCGCAGCAACTCATGATCGTCGGCGTCGTCGCGGTCGCGGTCGGGGGTGTCATCTTGTGGACCAGTGACGAGTTTCACCGCCGCCCCGATTTTTCTTGCTGATCGCCGCAGGAGGAGCGCGCCGGCTCCGTTGAACTATCGAGGACGGTGATTGTCGATCGACGCGTCCCTTGCAGCAACGGGCCTGATGGTCAGGCCGGTTGAAATCGAGAATCTGGTTCGCAGGAGCTTCTCATGAAACGCATGTTGATCGCGCTGATTCCCTGTGCGGGTTTGGCAACGTGGACCGGTTGTGACGAGACGCTGATGAACGGACTGCCGAGCGAGGTCTCGGCCGCCGTGGCGCAGTACGCCGGTGACCTCTCGACTGCCAAACCCATCGTGCAGCAGGACCAGGATCAGATTCAACTTCGCCTGCACCTGATGGACGGCTCAGGCGACGGCAATCAGTACGGCGGTTCGAACGGCTCGGGCGGCGGCGGGAGCGGTGACGGCGATGGAGATCAGACTCAGGACCGGCTGCGGGACGGCAGTTGCGGCGACGGCGGCTGAGTAGGTGTTGTGGGAGTACGAGGCAGTCTTCACGGGCCGTCCATACTGGGCGGCCCGTGCTGTTTCTGCGGCGTTGCGAAGGCTGAAACGGCGGGACAAGCGCCTCGTCCGATGCCGTTTTCGATCGCCGTGACAAAGCTGCGCATTGGGAACACCCGGGTCGAAATCGGGTAATCCCGCTGTCCCCACTTTCCCCAATGGCGACCCGCGGATGATGATGGGATTGGCTCTATGGCCGGTAATCAAGAATTATAACCAATTATCAACAATATGGTTACAAAGATCGGCCAGCGAACCGGGCCGTTTTGGTTCCGAGTTGGCACGGCTGGTGCTCAGAAACCCACCGTTGCGGAAAAGAAAAACGGCTCGCGGGAGCCGCCGCCGAAAAGGAAACGTCGTTCGGATAGCAAACGCCAAGGAGACGAAGTCATGGCAATGCCGGCCCATCTGACGCTGCAAGGGGAGAATCAGGGCAAGATCGAGGGTTCCTGCGAGATGCAGGGCCGCGAAGGAACGGTGCTGGTTGAGGCCTTCAACCACGAAGTGCGCATTCCGCGCGATCCGCAGAGCGGATTGTCGACCGGCAAGCGCATCCACAATGCGCTTTCGATCGTCAAGGTGTACGACAAGAGCACGCCGAAGCTGTACCAGGCGCTCTGCACCGGCGAGCACATGAAGAACGTGACGATCAAGTGGTACCGCATCGATCCGACCGGCAAGGAAGAGCATTACTTCACCCACACGCTGGAGGATGCGATCATCGTCGCCATCCGCCCGTGGATGCCGAACTGCCTCGATCCCAAGACCGAGAGCTACACGCACATGGAAGAGGTGATGTTCACGTACAAGAAGATCCGCTGGACCTGGGAAATCGACGGCATCGAGTCCGAGGACAGCTGGATCGTGCCGAAGTAACGCGTCCTTTCCGGCCGCTTCCGCCTGAGCGGGAAAGGTCGGGGAGGGACGAGCCAAATCCCGCCGAACCGCGATGCGCCCGACCCAACCGCCTGGCGCATCCGGCAAGGGGTCCGGCGGGTCGGAAGGTCGCGGCGGGCGACCCTCTCCGCGGGGGGTGGTTGAGGGGCGGCGGTGCGGCGGCAGGGAGGGCCTGTCGGCCGCCGCCCCCCTCGACGCGAAGCGGATGACAGGACTTACCGATTGGAGGATTCGCCATGATCGATGCTGATAGCCGACCGGGAAGCGCAGCGAAGATTTACCTCGGCGGGAACTTCGCCCAGCCGACAGCCACGCCCGATGCTTGCTGGGGTGGGAACGAAATCGACCGCATCGTCTCGTATCTCGGCAACCGCAACTGCGGCGCCCCGTGGAGCTCCGACGAAGAGCGGGCCGCGGAAAACACCACCGAAGCCGGCCGCGGCAAGAAGCCTTCGCCGCGCGAGGCCGAAAAGCTGGTGGTGATGCGGGCCTACGCGATGCGTGATCGCCTCGCCGACATCTTCACGCAGGGCAGCGCCAGCGTGTAAGCCCGAAGGCGGGCGGGCAGATAGAGCGACTTTCCAAACTCGGCGCGGCGGCTGGAGTTTTCCGGCCGTCGCGTTCTTTCTTTGCATTTCCAAGTCAGCCAATGCAGCGCCTCATGGAACTCGTGGTCATGCAGGGTGGTACGGGCGTCCCGCCCGTCGCCGGAACGGGCGAGACGCCCGTACCACCCAAGCAGGGAGAATTCTGAAGCGACGTGCTGGAGCGCTGTTCAGACAAGCGGCGTTTGCTTATCGCCCGTGCGCCATGCGGCCTGGTCGCCGGGCATGTAGTAGTCGTGTGTGAGCGTTTCGAAGGATGGAAGCCAGGTTGTCGAGGTCGGCACGGTGCAGACTCGCGCCGCGGCGGTGTGGACTTTTTCGATCAGCCGATCCACGCGGGCCGGATCCGAAGCCGAGCCTCCCTCGGCCGCGACGCGTTTCAGTTCCGGCCGCAGCGACGCGATCAGGTCCGCGCTGCGTTCGAGCGCATCGACGCAAGCGCCGAATTCCCGCCGCCGATAGTGACCCGCGGCCTTCTCAGCAACCCGCACCCACGACACCGCGACGCGATGAAATTGCACGGGCAGCCGAAGTTCGCGCACGGCAGGCGAGTCCGCGCGAGCGATGATCCCGTCGAGCTGATCGCAAAGCGCGAGGATCTGATCTCCCGGCGCTCCGCAGGCGTCCGCCCGCCAGGCTTTCCACAATTCAAACGGATTCTGCCGAATCACGAACCGGTCGCGCAGCAGTCGCCAGGTTCCGGGCGCGATCGCGGCGGACGCGGCGGGAATCTGCTCCCCCAGGATCGCCGCCGCCCGCACAAACGCCTCGCCTGCCTCGGTGCGAATGGCATCTGTCCATGGCTCGCCGCGCGACAGGCGACGTCCCGCGGCGAAAACCAGCGGCTCGATCGCCGCGAACGGAGAGAAGAACATGAACTCCCAGGTGGTCATCAGCACGCCGAGCGCGCCGGCGGCGCGGGCGTCCTCCGCATGCTCATCGCAGATGCGCTGCGTCGCACCAAGAAAGCACCAGCCGCTGTTGTAGCTTTCGATGCTTGGGCAGCACACCACGTCAAAGCCGGCGGCCCGGAACTTGCCGGTCGAATCGCGCGGGCGATTGAAATACTGCCAGTCGAAGATGATCGTCTCGCGCGGGATGCCCGCGATCGCCTCGGGATGTTGCAGCAGCATGTCGCCCCAAAGCGCCGGCCGACGGCCCTGCTTCAGCACCCAGCGACACAACTCGCCGTAGTGCTCGGCATAAAGCCCGTGCTTGCCGATTTCCGCCGCGCGAGCCGCGCAGCGCGGGCAATTTCCCAGCTCCCAGGTTTCGTCGCCGCCGATGTGCACCCACTCGTCGTCAAAGACAGGCAGGACGTCGGCGATCAGGCCGCGGGCGAACTCCACGCACTCGCGCCGGGATGGGCAGAGTTGCAGCGACCAGATGTTGTCCGATTCGGCGAGGTGCTGCCCGCCTTCGCTGCGGATGAAGCCCTCCATGTGGCCGAGCGTGTTCAGAAACGGGATGACGCGGAGCCCCCGGGGCGTGAACGTCTTTACCAACTCTCGGACGCAGGCCGGCGTCAGCGCGCCGGGCCCGGCTGCAAAAGGAGCCGACGGATAGGCGTAGCGATGCTCGAAATAGAGACCAAACGCGTTGTAGCCCGCGGCCAGCGACCGCTCACACAGTTGATGCAGCCGGGCAGGCGAAGGCGACTGGTCCCGGGCGACATCCAACATCCAGCCGATAAAGCTCATGCGGCCCAAGGTACATCCGCCGCCGCGGGTCGTCGAATCGGCTCTCTGTCGAATCTTCCGGCGTTGGGGCAGAATACCCTGTGTGTCGCAGATGGTATTCACAGAAACCGCCGCGCATGAACCGCCGCACGCGCGGGCGGAGTTGGCGCGTTTCGTCACCCGCCTGCGGGCCGGTTACGGAGCGGTCCGCGCGCGTGGCGGGGCAGCTACGGGCGTCGCCGATGAGTGTCTGGTTTCGCTCGAACTTGCCGACTCGGCTCTGCGGCTGCGCGGCCTGCGCGACGCGCGGCCCGTCCAGATCGCCGTGATCGGACCGACGCAAACGGGCAAAAGCACGGTTGTGAACCTGCTCCTGGGCGACGCCTGCGCTGCGGTCAGTCCGCTCGCCGGCTTCACCGTCCACGCACAGGGCTTTTCGCTAGGCGCGGATATTCAAGGCGCCTGGACGGAAGCCGTTTTTCCGGATTGGCGGCGGAACCTCAACGGGGCGCTCGATCGGAGCGAGTTGGGCGTGTTCGCGTTGACGCAAGTTGAGCGGACGGGCCCAACGCCGCGCTCCTCCGCATCGGAAATACGCGACTGCGTCGTCTGGGACACGCCGGACTTCGATTCGATCGAATCCGCGCACTATCGGAAAGCGGTGCTCGAATGTGCCGCCCTCGCCGATGTACTTGTGCTCGTCGTAAGCAAAGAGAAGTACGCGGATCTCTCGGTCTGGCGGATGCTGCATCTGCTGGATCCGCTGACGATCCAATTGGTCGTCTGTCTGAACAAGATGACGCCCGACGCCGAGGCGGCGATTCGAGCGTCTTTGTTGGAGCGCTTGGCCGGACTGCGTACAGAGCGAACCGGCATCCCGGTCGTGTCGCTGCCCTATCGGAGCGGCTTCGGCATGGCCACGGACGCCGCCGCGGAAGCCGGGCCGCTGCGTGAGGCGGTGGCGAAATCGGCGGCGGCTGGTGCTGCGGCGCGCGCGCCGGCCGGCTTGGTTTCGTATCTGCGGGCGCACTGGGCCGAGTGGCTTGCTCCGGTCGAGGCGGAGCGGGCGGCTCGCCGGGCGTGGTCCCAATGTGTGCGAATCGAAACGCAAAGCGCGCTGACCGCGTATCGAGATGAATATCTTGAGCACCCGCAGCGCTACGACGCATTCCGTCGTGCCACGGCCGAGCTGCTGTCGCTCTTGGAATTGCCGGGTGTGGGCGGCGCGCTCGAAACGGTGCGGCGCGTGGTGACCTGGCCGGCGCGAGCGATCGTGTCGGCGGGAAAGGGCCTGCTCCAAAGCTCTGGCCGGGCGCCCGCCGCCCGCCGCAACAGCGAACAGGCCGTGCTCGACGCGCTCGGCGAACGACTCACCACTTCGCTGCTGCGCGAAGCGATGCGCCAGGCGGCGACGCCGGAGGTTTCCAGCGAGTTCTGGCGAGCGCTGGTCGATCGCATCGTGCAGGAGCAGGCGCGTCTGCGATCGGAAGTCCAATCCGCCGGCGAGCGGGCCAGAGACGCGTTTCAACCGGAAATCTCGGCCGCCGCCGGCCGGCTTTATGAGCTGCTGCGCGAACGCCCGGCGCTGCTCAACTCGTTGCGCGCCGCACGGGCCACGACCGATCTGGCCGGGATCGTCCTGGCGGTAAAGACGGGGGGCTTGCACGTCAACGATCTGCTGCTCGCGCCGGCGATGTTCGCGCTCACCTCCCTGCTGACAGAAGGGGCTCTGGGCGGTTACATGACGCATGTCGTCAGCGACCTGAAACGCCGCCAATATGAGCACATGAAATCGCGGCTCTTTGAGCAGGACTGGCCGCGCATCTTCGCGGACGCGGGCGAATCGTTGTCCGACCGGCGGCTGTTCGGCATCTCGGCGGACGAAGCGGACGAGGCGACGAAGCTCCTCGCGCAGTGGGAGGGCGGAAATGCTTGAATACGCCGACCTCCTCGAGCGGTCGCGGGCGTGGATTGAACGCCTCGCCGCCGGCGGCTGGCTGTCCGACGCCCACCAGGCGCGTTTCGCCGAGGTGGAGCAGCGCACGCCGGGCGATCTCTTTTCCGCCGGACAGGCCCGTCCGTTGGTGGTCGCGTTTTTCGGCGGCACCGGCGTCGGCAAGAGCAGCCTGCTGAATCGGCTGGCGGGAGCGCCGCTGGCGCGGGTCGGCGTGCAACGGCCCACGTCGCGCGAGGTGACGCTGTACGTGCATGAATCGGCGGCGCTCGCGACGCTGCCGGGCAGCCTGGTGGAGTGCGTGCGCGTGCAGCGGCATCGCGACGACCGGCGGCGCGGCGTGTGCTGGGTGGACGCCCCGGACATCGACAGCGCCGAGTTGAAAAATCGGGAGCTGGCACTCGCGTGGCTTCCGCACGTCGATCTGGTGGTCTATGTCGTCAGCCCCGAGCGATACCGTGACGACGTCGGCTGGCGGATCGTGAAGCAGCGCGGCCATCGGCACGGTTGGCTTTTCGTGATCAATCGCTGGGACGAAGGCGATGCTCGTCAGGCGGAGGATCTCAAAGCGATTCTGCGTGCGGCAGGCTTCGAGAACCCGCTGCTGTTCTGTACCAACTGCGAGCGCGGCGAGTCGCTGCCGCCGGGGCCGGATCAGTTCGCGCAGGTCGAAGCGAGCATCGACTCGCTGCTTCGCGAGCACGGATTGCGCGAGCTCGAGCGGCTGGGATTCGCGGCGCGGCTCGCGGACCTGCGCGAGGCGATGCAGGAAGCGAAGCGCAGTCTGGGCGATGAGGCGACGTGGCAGAACCGCCGCGCCGCCTGGCCGACTCGATGGCAGCAAACCGCCCGGACCATCCGCGAGGGACTCACCTGGCCGATCTCCGACGCCGCGGCGCGGATCGCTGGCCGCGAGCGCGGGTCGTTTGATCGAATTGTCGCCGCGGTCCAGGGCAATTCCGCCGCGAGTACCGCGGTCGCGCCCGCCGAAACAGTCGCTTGCGACGATTGGACCGCGCGGGTTCGCGGCGTGTGGGACGCCTGGCCAAGCGGCGTGTTCAGCGAGTTCATCGACGAAATCGAGATCGAGCTGCGCAAGGAGGGCGAGCATCCGGCTCATTGGCGCGCCACGTTTGAAGCGGTTCTCGCCGATGCGCCGCAACTCGTGGCGGCGCGGTTGGAAGCCGGCCTCCGCACCGCGCTGGCCCAGCCGGGCACGCGAATTCAGCGGTTGGGTCGACGGATCGCGGCGTTCCTGACGGTCATGCTGCCGGGGTTGGCGATGATCTGGGTCGCGTCGCGCGTCGTCATGGGGTATCAACAAGCCGCGTCGAGCGGCAGCTACCTGGATACGAATTTCGCCATTCACAGCCTGTTGCTGGTCGGGCTTGCGTGGGTGTTGCCGCTGGCCGGCGAGCGGATGCTGCGGCCTTCGCTGACGCAAACAGCGGCGGCCGGGCTGCTGCGCGGGCTCGACGGCGCGCTCGAAACGATCGGGCAGCGGCTCGCCGACGCGACGCGGTCGGCGGCGGCGGCGGCCCTCGAAGCGCGCGCGGAAGGCGATGCGATCCTGCACGACATCGCCGCGTACGAACGCCCCAGCGGCGACGCGGTCGGTCCGACGGTTTCGCGGGCGTTGCGAAAGCGGCCGGAGCGGGTTGCGGCGCGAGTCGAGCCGCCTTGAAGAACTTTCCGAGGCGCCAATGCTCTGCCAGCAGTGATCTCTCGCAACAACTCACTGCTCACAGAGCAGTGGCACCGGGCTCGAGTCGGCCGTCTTGCGAAACTTCCCGAGGTGCCGCTGCTGTGCCAGCAGTGACCTCTCGCAACAACTCACTGCTCACGGAGCAGTGGCACCGGGCTCGTCGTCGGACTCGGAGGTCCGACGCTACAAATGCGGAGCCCGCGCGGCCTTCGCGCTACGCCCGTTCGATCAGCGTGGCGACGCCTTTGCCCACGCCCACGCACAGCGTCGCGATGGCCCGCTTGATTCGCGGATTTCCCGCCATTTCATGCACAATGGTGGTTGCCAGGCGCGCCCCGCTCATCCCGAGCGGATGGCCGAGAGCGATCGCGCCGCCGTTGGGGTTCAGGATCGGCTGTGCGGCGGCATCTCCAGACCAGGATTCGGCAGGCAGCTCCCAATCACGAATGCAGGCGAGCGACTGCGCCGCAAACGCTTCATTCAGCTCAATCAGGTCGATCTCGCGCATCGTCAGGCCGCTGCGGGCAAGCAGTCGCCTGACCGCCGGCACCGGCCCCACACCCATGCAGCCGGGATCCACGCCCGCCGTCGCGGACAATCCAACCGTCGCCATGGGCGTCAGGCCCAGTTGCCGCGCCCGCGACAATTCGACCAACAGCAACGCGGCGGCCCCGTCGTTCACGCCGCTGGAATTCCCCGCGGTGACCGTCCCGCCTTCGCGAAACGCCGGCTTGAGCTTGGCGAGCGACTCCATCGTCGCGTCCGTGCGCGGATGCTCATCCGACGAAAACAGGACGGGCTCAGCGCCTTTCCTGGCCGGCAGCGGCACGGGGACGATCTCGCGGCCGAAGCGGCCGCTCTGCTGCGCGCGAGCGTATTTCCGCTGGCTGGCGAGCGCGAAGTGATCCTGCTCCTCGCGCGTTAGCTTCCATTTTTCCGCCACGTTTTCGGCGGTCTCACCCATGCTGAACGGGTGGAATCGCTTGGCCAGGCGCGGATTGGTGAAGCGCCAGCCAATCGTGGTGTCGTATGTCTCGGCGGAGCGCTGATAGGGCTCTTCGGCCTTGGCGGTGACGAACGGGGCGCGGGTCATGCTCTCGCAGCCGCCGGCGATCATCACGTCGCCGCAGCCCGTTTCGATCATCCGCGCCGCCATATTCACCGCTTCAAGGCCCGACGCGCACAGCCGGTTGACCGTGCAGCCGGCCACGGTTTCGGGCAGTCCGGCGAGCAGCGCCGCCATGCGGGCGACGTTGCGGTTGTCCTCGCCTGCCTGGTTGGCGGCGCCGAAATAAACGTCGTCAATCAAGGCGGGGTCGATGCCGCTGCGCTGCACCACGGTCTGGATCACCAGGGCGGCGAGATCGTCCGGCCTGACCTTGGACAGCGCGCCGGCGTAGCGCCCGATGGGGGTGCGGACGGCGGCGACGATGGCGGCCTTGCGTGTCGTGCTCATGGCGGAGGAGTATACGATATTCGCAGCGGCCGCGTTTTTGGAGCCCAAGCGCCCATGCGTGGGGCCGGTAGCATCGGACTTCCGAGTCCGACGTTGCTTTCACGAATCGCACCGCCGGCGCTTGCGGCAAAGTAGCGGCCTGCGTCTCGCAGGCCGTAGACTCTGCACGGATCCGGAACACCGGGTTGGTTCCATGCTCTACGGCCGGCGAGACGCCGGCCGCTACGGTGCTTGCCGTACGCCCGACGCGATCAACCAAAGGAACTCAGCGGAACCAACCGATGACAAACGCCGATGTCGCGAGGGCCTTTGACGAAATCGCCGACCTGCTCGAAATCAAGGGCGAAGACTCTTTTCGGGTGAATTCGTATCGTCGGGTCGCGCGGTCCGTGGCCGACCTGGCGGGAGAAATCACGCAGGTCGCGCAGCGCGGCGAGTTGGCGACGCTCGCGGGCGTGGGCAAGGCCTCCGCGGAGAAGATCCAGGAGCTGTTGACGACCGGCCGCATCGTGTTGCGCGAGGAGCTGGCCCGCGAGGTGCCGATCTCGCTGCTGGAGCTGCGGAACATCCCCGGCCTCGGTCCCAAGAAGATCGCCGTGCTGTGGAAAGAGCGCGGCATCACCAGCCTCGACGATTTGAAGCAGGCGATCGCCGACGGGAAGCTGGCGGGCCTGAAGGGGTTCGCCGAAAAGAGCATTCAATACATCCGCGACGGGCTCGAATTTCTCGCCCGCGTCGCGGGCCGCACGCGGCTCGGCGTCGCCTGGCAGGTCGCGGAGCTTTGCAGGGAAAACGTGAAACAGATCCCCGGCGTTTCGCGCGTGGAGCACGCCGGTTCGCTCCGGCGGGGGCAGGAAACGGTCGGCGATCTCGATCTGCTGTGCGTGGGGACGGACGGTGCGGCGGTGATCGACGCGTTCACGACCCAACCGGGCGTGACGCGCGTGCTGGCGAAGGGCGACACGAAGGGATCGGTGCTGCTGGAATACCGGTCGGGGCGGGAGATTCAGGTCGATCTGCGCGTCGTTCCGTCGGCGAGTTTCGGCGCCGCCTGGCAGTATTTCACCGGCAGCAAGGCGCACAACGTGCGATTGCGGGAGATGGCCCAGCAACGCGGCTGGACACTGAACGAATACGCGCTCAGCGAGGTCGAGGGCGGCAAGGTGATCGCCGCCGAAACAGAACCGGACATTTACGCCGCCCTGGGCCTGCCGTGCTTTCCGCCGGAGCTGCGCGAGGACCGCGGGGAGTTCGAACTTCAAAAGATTCCGAAGGATTTGCTGACGCTGAAACACATTCGCGGCGATCTGCACATGCACACGACCGCCAGCGACGGCCACAACAGCGCGGAGGAAATGGCGCTGGCGGCGAAGGCGCTGGGGTATGAGTACATCTGCGTTACCGACCATTCGCAGAGCAGCGCGATCGCGAACGGCCTGAAGCCGGATCGGCTGAAGCAGCACATCGAGGACGTGCGCCGGGTCGCAAAGCGAGTCTCGGGCATCACGATCTGGATCGGGGCGGAGGTGGATATTCTCGGCGACGGTCAGCTCGACTACGGCGACGAGCTGCTCGCTGAGCTCGACTGGGTCGTCGCGTCCGTGCACACCGGCCAGGGCAAGGATATCGACAAGAACACGGCCCGTACGCTGGCCGCGATTCGGAATCCCTACGTTAACGTCATCGCCCACCCGACCGGTCGATTGATCAATCGCCGCGACGCGATGCAGCTAGACATCGAGACGATCGCGCTGGAAGCGGCGGCGACCGGAACGGCGCTGGAGATCAACGCATCGACTTATCGGCTGGACCTGAAAGACCAGCACGCCCGCCTTGCGCACCAGCGCGGCGCCAGGATCTGCATCGACTGCGATGCACATTCGACGGATCAATTCGACCAGATGCGGTTCGGCGTGGTGACGGCCCGGCGGGCGGGATTGCGCGCCGGCGCCGTGCTCAACACGCACTCGGCGGAGGACATTCGCGCGTTCGTCGCCGCCAAGCGGTCCAAGCTCGCGCAACGCAAGCGCTGAGCCGGCGAGCGAGTATTCCGGGCTGCGAGCGCCTTCAGGGGCAGGAAATGCCGTAATCCGACAACACGCCGGCAAGATCGGAGATATCGACGTCTCGGTCGCCGTCGATGTCGCCGTCAGCGAAGCCCGTGTCTTCCAATCCGAAGTGCGAGAGGATCTGGGTCAGGTCGTCGAGGTTGACCTGGTTGTCGCCTGTGACGTCCTGGGGACAGGCGGATGCGTACGCAAGGGCGCCGATCGTGTGTCCGATGGCGTCGTGCTGGTTGAACGGGCCGATGGTTTCGAAAATCACCTGCGTTGCGCCCAAAGCGGTGTGTGCGGCGATGTCGCCTTCAGCACGGTCATAGCGCACTTCGCCGGCAGCCACCGGCGGCGGACCCTCGCTGCCCACGAATGCGTTGTCGCCCGATCCTCCAGTGATCACGCCGCCAAGGCTGACCCCGTTCACGTAGAACGATTCGTAAAGCGTGTCCTGGCCGTCGAGGGCGTTGACGAAAAAGTGCAGCGGGCCGCCCTGAAAGCTGGGTTGCATCTGCATGTAACCCCAGCCGGTTCCCAGGCTGAACGCGCTCGAGTTGATTCCGCCCAGATAGACGCGCACGTGCCGCAGCGTTGAGCTGTCATCGTATACGACCAGCAGCGTGAACCCTTCGCCGAAGGCGAGCGTGTTGGGGTCGTCCGTCGCGCTCTCGATCACAAAATCCCCAGGGCCGGCCGCCGCGACAATCGCCGTGACGTCCGCCGAATACGACGCGACGTGGTCGTAGCCCCACTCCGTGTCGTAAAGCGTCGACGCCGTCATCGCGCCGACCACGGCTTGGCCGGCGATCACAACGGTCGCCTCGCTGATATCGCCCGGGAACCAGGTGAGATAGCTCCAGTTTGCGTAGGCTTTCACGACGGTTCCGGGCCAGTTCAGCGAGATCGCAAATGGTTCGACCTGCGAGCCGGACGAAATGCGGGTGGCGTTCTGACCGACTGCAAAATCCCCGCGCAGTGTCGTTTCGAAGACGGGGGCCGGACCGAATTGATCTCCGAGAGCGGGCGCACCGGCCAACAGAATGGCAAGAAAGGATGTGCGCACTCGTCGGAACCAAACCATGCGCGCCCAGCTCCCGCCGGACCCAACCAGTCTCGGCGCAAGAAGACAGTGAGGCCATCTCCCACTAATCCTAGGCGCGCGAACTGTGAAAAGCAACGGAAAACAGGCCCGCCGGTAAATTATAACCAACTGCTGCTCATGGAGTTGTGAAAACTTACCTCAACGGCTGGTTGAGCGGGCCGAGCAGACCAACTGATAGAAACGGAGCAAATCTTCGGCGTGGCGGCGCATCGAAAGGGCTGCGCGCTGGGCAGGGACGTGCTCCGCGGACGCAGCTCGGACCGCGGGTTTCAACGCGGACTGAATCGCGGCGGAAAGAGCAGCGGTGTCCGCCGGCGATTCGATCACGATTCCCGCGCCGGCCGGGATCGCTTCGCACGCACCGTTCAGCCGCGTGGTGACGACGGGCACGCCGGCGCATAACGCCTCAAGGACGACGCGGCTGCACGGGTCGTACCAGGTTGGATGAACCAGCAGATCCGCCGCCGCCAGCAGCGGACGAACGGCGGGTACGGATCCCAGGAAACGCACGCGATCGCTGATAATTAGCCGCGCGGCGGCCTTGAGATATGGCGACGAATCGCCGCGGCCGGCGATCAGCAGCGTCCAGCTGTCGAGGCCTATTCCACGGAGCGATTCGAGCAGCTCGGGTAGCCCTTTGAGGCGGAAATTGTGCGCGACGAACAGCAACAGCGCGCAATCCGGAGCCACGGCCAGCTTTCTCCGTGCTTCCATTCGTTCCGAGTCGGTGGGCGGGTCTTGTTCCGCTGCGCCGCAGGCGTTGAAGATCACCCGCAGCCGATCCGCCGGGAAATCCGGCACGTGGTCGCGCACCTGTTGGGCGACCAGATTGCTGACGGCTGCCACAAATGGCGGGTTGGAACGCAGGAGCAGGTCGCGTTCGACACGTCGCAGGTATTGCTGCTTGAAGTTCAGCGGGCCGGCGACTCGGCGCACAAGTCGGGCCGCCGCGTTCGGCGCTCGGGCGAGGTTGTGTGCGATCGTGGCGGCGAACGTGCCGCCGCGCGGCTGGTACAGGTCGCACGACAGGCAGGGCATCACGGCGTGGACGATGTCGTAACGGACGTCGCGGCAATGCTGCTCGACGGATTGCAAGAAGGCGCATGTGCGGCCCGCACGCGTGGCGCCGCGCCGCGAAAGGACGACGCTCCGCACCTTTTCTTGAACCGGACCCGGCGGCGCATCGGCCGCGACCAGCGTGACTTCCGCTCCCCATTCGGCGAGCCGGACCGCCATCTCGTTTGCGGAGGTTTCGGCCCCGCCGCGGACCGGATCGACGCTCTCGTTGACGATCGCAACCTTCACGAGCAAATGTTCCGCTGAAGCGCCTTGCGCCGGTCGCGGCGCTCGATGGCGTCGGCCTTTCGAGTGACGCGACGGGCATACCAGCGCAACCGCGGCGTGCCCGGCGCCAGCCCCAGGTAGGCGCAGAGCGTGCGATACCGGTCGGTGCGCGAGAGCCCGGCCTGGCGGGCGGAATAGTCGAGCTGGGCGAGATCCTTGATGATCCAGCGCGGACGAAACAGCCGCGGCCGGTGCGTGCGGGCCAGATCGATCACGGCCAGCCGCGGCGGGCGGGCGGCGGCCTCGTCGAGCTGCGCGAAAATATGGCAGAGATAGAGATCGCGATGGCACAGGCCCGTGCCGTGGAAGGCCGCGACGAAACGGCCCAGCCGCGCTGCCAGATCGTGCCGCGCAATGCCGATCATGCGCGGATCGCGTGTCGCGAGCAATTCCGGCAGCAGCCGGTCGAGCGGCCGGCCGGGCACGCTTTCGAGCAAGACGGCGCTGCGGTGTTCGAGCGCCCCGTTCATTTCCTCGATGAACGCGACTGCCCGAGGCGCGGCGATTTCAGCCTCGTTCAGTTCGCGCGAGCGCTCGAATTCCCAGTACGCACGGCTATGGCGGGCCGCCTGCCGATAAATGCGGTCCCACTGCGTCCGCGGGCCGGGCGGGCCGTAGCGCTTTACGTAGACCACGCCAGAGTCATCGGTGTCGCTGGTTCCCGGCGGCGTCCAGCGCCACCGTTGCCGCGTGCCGAGCCCCGGCTTGCTCAGCTCTTCCCAGCGGCCCGGCAGAGGTGCCTGCGCCGGCGACTGCATGAGCAGCGCCGCCAGCCAACTCGGCGTCAGTGATTGGAGCCGATCGGCCCAGTCGGGGGCGATCGCCTGAGATCGTCTCACAACGATCCTCCGCTCGCCGCCAGTTCGCTTTGCAGCCGACGGTTCCATTCTTCAAATCGCTCGGACATGCGGATGCGCTGCCGTTCGTGGCGGCTCCAGCGCTGCGCGAGGCGGTCGATGTGCCGTATCTGGCGCCGGCGGTCCGGCGTGAGGCTGCGGGCTCCGTAGTATGCGATCAGAAAGCGCATGCGTTCCGCGCGAGTCGTGAACGGCCGGGCGGATGCGGCCAGGTGTGCAATCTCTTCGATCCACCACTCCGACCGACGACCGCGCCGCCGGCCCGCGCGGCGCGGCCGGGCGTCGAGAAAGAAAAACTCGCCGTCGCCGGACGGACCGATCCGCACGAGGATGTTGCGCCAGAAAAGCTGGCCGTGGGCGAATCCTGCGGAGTGCGCGTTCGCGATGTGCTGGGCAAGGGCCTTGATCAGGGCTCTTCGCTGCGCGAGTGTCAGACGAATCTCGCCGGAGGCGGCGTCCGCGGCGAAGGTCGTGAGGTTCCTCGCGCCCGGCACTTCTTCGGTGGCCAGAAAACAGGCGGTGACGAAATGCCCGACGCGGCGCGTTCCGCAGGCGACAGGCCGCACGGCCGGCACGCCGAGCGCGCGCATTTCGTTCAGCAGCTGCGCCTCAGCCTGGGCGCGTGGCAGGCCGAAAAAGGTTCCGCGGAACATGCCGCGGATTCGGCGCAACCAGCTCGGATAGTAGTATCGCTTCAGGAAGAAACCGGGCCGGCCGTCGAGGCCGCGGATGTAGACCGTGTCGGTCGAACGGCTCCAGGCGAAGACTTGCCCGTCGAGGCGCGACAGGGCCGCCTCGACCGTGGAAAGCCCGTGTGCGCACAGCCGCTCGTGATATGCGGGGTCGAGTCGGATTCGATCAATCTGGAGCATGCCGCGCTCGCCGAAACCGCTGTCGCAAGAGTCGTCGCGGCGTCGGACCCCCGCGTCCGATGTTGGTTTCCGCCGCAATGCCGTCGTCGGACTCGGAGGTCCGACGCTACGATGACGGCTTCGGTCCTTGAATCCTCGACGATTCGCGCGATTCGAGCAACGCGCGAATCGCTTCCGTCGCCGTCTCCACCGAAATGCCGGTCATGCAGCGATGGTCCAGCGGGCACGTGCGGAGTTGGCACGGGCCGCAATCGACCTTGATCTGGAGCCGCGCTTCCCCGGCATAGGCCGTATCCGTCCAGGCCTGATGCGTCGGTCCGAAGATGGTCAGCGTCGGCACGCCGAACGCATTGCCGTAGTGCCGCGGACCGGTGTCGTTGCAGACCAGCAACCTCGCGTCGCGGATGACCGGCTTCAGCGAGCCGAGCGTCGTTCCCGGCTGCGTGCAGCAAACCGGGCCCGACTTGGCCGCCGCGGCGATGGCCTCCATCAGTTTCGCCTCGCCCGGGGCGCCGACGATCACGCACGCGCAGCCGTACTTTTCGCGAAGCTGATCGCAGAGCAATGCAAAGCGGTCCGCCGGCCAGCACTTCGCCGCCCCGAAAGCGGCGCCCGGGTTGATCACAGCATACGGCGACTCGCCGAACCGATGGTGCGCCTTCAGCTCCGCCGCCGCGGCCTCCTCTTCCGCCGTAACCGCCAGCCGCAGCGCACGATCGGGCACCGGGCAGCCGACGTGCTCGGCGAGGCGACAGTAATAGGGCAGGACCGAGCCGGGCACGAATTGTCCGTTCTCCTTGTTCGGCCGCAGCCGGTCGGTCAGCAGCCACGAGCGTCCGTCGCGGGCATAGCCGATCCGCCGCGGAATCCGCGCCAGAAACGAGACCAGCCCCGAGCGGAATGAATTCGTCAGCAGCAGGACCGCGTCGTGGCGGTCGGCGGCCAGCTCGCCCGCGAGCCGCCACAGAGCCGAGACGCCCCCGCTCTTGTCGGGCCAATAGCGTTCCTCATCGTGCCAGCCCGCGCCGGCGAGGATCTCGCGAACGTACCGTCGCATGAGATAGGTAATCTGCCCGCCGGCCAGGTGTGTTCGCAGCGCGGCCAGCACGGGCGTCGCAAGCACGACGTCGCCCACCCAATTGGGAATCGCGACCAGAAGCCGCGCGTCGGGAGCCAGCCCTTGCGGAGAGTTCACGGAGCCGATTGTACCCTCGCGCGCCGAACTCGGCCGCGTGACGCGGTAGAATCCCGACCCGGCAGACCCATGAGCGAACGCATTTTCTGGTGTGAGGCGGTGAAGGTCGGCGAGGTCGAACTCGACGCCGAGGAGAGCCGCCATGCGCGCCAAAGCCTGCGGCTGAATGCCGGCGACTCCGTCACGCTGCTGGATGGAAAAGGCGGAGTCGGTCGGGGCGTGCTCGCGGACGACCGGTCGGTTGAACCGCGGCGCTCGCGCGCGAACCTGCGTGTCCGCGTTGAGAGCCTGGTAGCCGTCACGCAGCCAGAGCCGCGTCTGACGCTGCTGGTCGCCGCGTGCAAGGGCGAGCGGCTCGATTGGATGATCGAAAAGTGCACGGAGCTGGGCGTCCCGGCGATCTGGCTGACGGAGTTCGAGCGATCCGTCGCGCAACCGGGCGCCGGGCGGGTTGACCGTCTTTCGCGGCTCGCGCGGCAGGCGTGCAAGCAATGCCGCCGAGCCTGGCTGCCGGACATCCGCTCCGGTGCGGCGCTGGACGCCAACCTCGCAGCGTTGGCCCGCGAACCGAGCACGCTGCTGGTAACGGCCCATCCGGAGACCGGGATTCCGCGCTTCGGCGAAGTGTTGCAGGACCATCGAAGCCGCGTGCACGCCGTTGCGGTCGTCATCGGTCCGGAAGGCGGACTCTCGCTCGCCGAGATTGAGCGGCTGCGGGCGTCGGGTCGCGGTCTTGTGCGGCTTTCGGCGAACATCCTGCGGGTCGAGACGGCGGCCGTCGCCGCGGCGAGCATCTGGGCGGAGTGCGCAAGCCCTCCACGGGAAACTGCTGTTCTGCCCGGTGCGTGACTTACGCGAGGGTTTTCAGAACCGCGTCATGCACCTGCCCGTTCGTCGCGACGATCTCTCCGGCCTGATGCGTACACCGGCCCTTCCAATCTGTAATCCGGCCGCCGGCCTCGAGCACCACGGGCACCAGCGCCGCAACGTCCCAGATTTTCATGATGGGATCGACCGCGATATCTGCCCTGCCGGTTGCGACCAGCGAATAGCCATAACCGTCGCACCAGCTCCGGTGTACGCCGCAGGTTTTGATCAGCCGCTCAAAGTGCGGCCAGCGGCCTGTTTTCTCGAACATCTTGCCGCCGCCGGTCAGTACCGTCGCACCGGGCAACTCCGCCGTCGCGGACACTCGCGCCCGGCGGCCGTTCCACCAGCACCCCAACCCGCGGGCGGCATACACGGTCTCGCCCAGCGCGGGCAGGTGAATCACGCCGACCTGAACCTCGCCATCGATCTCAAGGCCGACCAGCACGCTGTACAGCGGCACGCCGTGGATGAACGAAAAAGTTCCATCGATTGGATCCAGAATCCAGCGTACCCGTCCGTCGCCCGGTCTCTCGCCATGCTCTTCGCCGACGATGCCGTGACCCGGAAAGGCCCGCTCGATCCGCTCGCGCAGCTTCTCTTCGGCGGATCGATCCGCCGCCGTGACAGGCGACCGATCCTGCTTCCATTCGACCGGCGTCTGGGCGTTGAAATAGCCGAGCGTGACGGCGCCCGCGAGCTGGGCGGCCTCGACCGCGAAATCCAGGAGCGACTGAGGTGATGGCAGGTCGGTTTTCATGCGCGCACTGTAACCGCACCAGATGGTGATTGTGTTCGCCGGCGCGCAGCGAACGCGGTTGTGCGGTTCAGTTCACGCGCCGGCCGGTTCCGGCGGGCGCAGCGCCTTGCGATACGCCGAGATTGTCTCGGCGGTCGTTCGAGCCGGGTCCAGGTTCGCGGCCGCCCAAGCTCGAGCTGCGTCGGCGAGGGTTGCTCGCCGCCCGGCATCGACTTCCAACTGCTGCAACGCGGAAAGCCAGGCGCGCTGATCGCCGCTCACGAGGTGGATTCGCCCGGCGTCGCCCGCCAGTTCGCGGTGTGCCGGGATGTCGCTGGCCGCGACCGGCACGCCGGCGGCCATCGCGGTCAGCACCGCGCCGGGCATGCCCTCGGTCAGCGAGGGAAAGGCGAAAACGTCCGCCGCGGACAACGCGGCTGAAAGGTCTTCGAGCCAGCCGGTCAGCCGCACGCGGGTTGCGAGGTTCTCTCGCTGAATTCGGCGCTGGATCGCCTCGCGCTGCGCGCCGTCGCCGGCGAGCAGCACGACCCAGCGCGAAGATGTTGTTTGTGCGGCGCAATCGACCAGCCAATCGACGCGCTTGACCGGATCGAACCGGCCTGCCCAAAAGGTCACGAACGCGTCGTTCGGCAGACCGAGCGTCTTTCGCGCCTGATCGCGAGGAATCGCGGTCGGCCAGGGATCGACGCAGGGTGGGATGGTGAAAATGCGGCTATTCGGCACGCGAAAACGCGATCGCACATGGTCCGCAAGCGCCGCACAGTTGACCAGGTGCCCACGATCCCATGTTGCGGTCCATCGTTCCGCCCAGGCGTGCCAGGCGCGCTCGACCTCAATCGTCGCGGTGGAGGAGACCACGGGTATTCCAAGTCGCCGGCCGATCCAGCGACAGGCGACATTGGCATGCGTGAGCGTGGAGTGAATCAGATCCGGACGGATTTTGGCCACGGCGCGTGACAGACGCCGTATCGCCCCGATGTCCCAGACGGTCCGCGCCCCGGCGGCGAACGTCGGGATTCCATCCCGTTCCAATTCGGCGCTCAGCGGTCCGGGCGCCGCCAGGCATCCGACGTGCACATTGACGCCGGCGTCGCGCAGACGGCGCGCCAGGCGTGATAGCCGCAGCGGGGCGCCGCCGCGTTGAAGATCGGTCACGACCAGTGCCACGCGCATCGTCATTTCGTGGTTGCTCGGAGGCGCGGTCCGGGCCGGAGCGGGCTTTCAGCCGTTGCCGTTGTCCGCGCCTTTTTCCGGGTGAGTCAGCCCGGTGATCCACGCGGCCAACGCCACCGCCACGCCGATGACCACACAGATCGCGAGTGCGTAGAGCGTGCGAGTCTGCACAACGAGCAGCCCGGTGATCGCAAAGAACAGCGTCAGCGCGTAGCACACGAGCACGGTCTGCTTGACGCTCAGGCCGCGCTGCACGAGCTGATCGTAGAAATGGCTGCGGTCGCCCTGAAAGACCGGCTTGCCCGACGCGAAGCGCCGAAACATCGCCAGCGCGGTGTCGAAAACCGGCAGGGCGAAGATCATCAAGGCGCCGAGCACCCAGCGGACAATGCCCCATTCCGCGAAGAGCAGGATCAGGATTCCGCAATTGAACCCGAGCAGGACGCTGCCCGCGTCGCCCATGAAAATTCTGGCCGGATTGAAGTTCCACGGCAGAAATCCCAACGCGGCCCCCGCCATCGCGATCGACAACACCAGGCGAACCGAGTGATTTTCCTCTTCCTTGAAAGACGCCAGATGAGCGGCCAGCAGGAAGAAGCTGAGCGAGATGATCGCGGTCACGCCCGTGCAGAGTCCGTCGAGACCGTCGATCAGGTTGGTGGAGTTGCATGCGCCCAGCACGATGAAGATGCTCGCGGCGATCGACAGCGGAATCGCGACCGCGGGCGGCAGCTTGATTCCGATCGGCAGAAACAGCGAGTCCATCAGCTGAAAACCGGTCCCGGTTGTGATGAGTACTGCCGCGATGATCACCGCCCCGATCGTCAGCCGGATTTTCGGGGACAGCCCGCGCGAATCGTCGAGCAGCCCGAGAACCGACATCGCGACGCCGCCCAGCAGGATCGGCAGCACGACCTCGACGGGCACGCGGCCGGCCACCATCGCCGCCGCGACCGACGCGACCCATCCCAGGCAGATCGCCAGACCTCCCAGGTAGGGAGTCGGCCGCGCGTGCGGCTTGAGAAACGTGTCCGGCATGTCCATGACGCCGAGCCGCCGCGCCAGGCGAGCGGCGGCGGGCGTGGCGAAAGCCGCCCCGGCCAGCGCCAGCCAGCCGAAGAGCTGATATTTTTCCAGCAGGTGCAGCATGCCAGATTCCGTCGGCGATCGACTCGACCGTCGAACTCAGTACGTTGCAGGAACGGGCCGGATCGCCCGGTTCGTCCGCAAAATTCACGGAAAGCCGCGCCGCCGATCCTATTGGCCCGGATGAAAATTCTCAAATCCGCACGGTCCCCGTGTTCACGATCTGGAATTGCACCGGAATCCGTGTACCCCAGGAAACGGCGCCGACCTCAATCTCGGTCGGGATGACATCGACGGAAACCTTTGCGGGAGCAGCTGGTGCCCTCTCAGCCGACGACGCCGAGGACTTTCGCACCGTCGAAATGACCAGGTATGGCGTTCCGAATGCAAATACGGCGAGGCCCGTCCACCGAAGCGACACAAAGCCGCGTTCGACTCGTGAGCTCTTTGGGGAGTGCGGGCGTCTCGCCCGCGTAATCAGGCAAGAGACGGCGGTCGCCTTTGGAATTTGCCAAAAAATTCACAAGCTCAGCGGCCTGCCCCACAAGCAAACTCAAAGCCGCCGCGCATAAAAAAAGCGACGCCGGAGGCGTCGCTTCGGGCTCGTTGTGCCCTTCAGAGTTTCCGGATCAACCGCTCGAATCGGCCCGCGTTGCCGCGAGCGAATCGTCCTCCCGCGAGACTTCGCCGCCCGTTCTGAGATCAACAATCCGCGTGCGTATCGCGTCGTATCGGGTTCCGCGATCCCGCTTTGCCGTTGGCCCTCGCCCCGGCTGTGCGGTCTTCCGCCCGCAAACCTGACCGGCAGCAGTTAAGCAACCGGCTGACAACCTCACGTCGAGCTTCCGCGTCTCCTCGAAGTTTTTCCCGGCCGATCCTGGCCCATCCGCCGCAGCGGACGAACGACTCTCCTGGACTTTCGTTCCCTTCAGCACATGCAGGCACCGGCGATCGCATTTGCCGCAGGCATCCCAAGCCCGCGACGCATCCGCCTTCAGGGTTTTGCGACCCTCTTGGCGGTTTCATCCCGCCGATACCCACCCGGTCTTGTTTCATACCGGGAGCGCTCCTGGGATTCGCCCTTCGGAGTTTTCGCCTCCCGCATCGGTATCCGGCGCGTTTCCGCCCGGAAGAACCCACATGCTGCTTGCCCATCCGGTTCACACCGCCGTACAAGACGACGGGGCCGGCCCGGATGAGCGCGGCTTCTGGGCTTTGACCCGTGCGCGAGTCCCTGACGGCCAAGGCGTTATTAGCGCCTCACGCCGCTGGTTACTCCCTTGGGCTTTGCCCCTTCCAAGGCTTGCCGGCAACGAACTTCGCCGAGCGTCCCCGGCGTCCTCTCACGCGCTTTGCGCCCCCGGGTCGAGCCCGAAATACGCCGCGCCGCAGAGTCTCACTCGATCGTCGCCTGACCGACGCCATTGCCGCACTCGAGAAGCGGTTGGCGTCAGCTGCCTTCTTAGGGTTTCCGCACCTGTGCGATCCGGAGCATTCAGCAGGTTGGGCACACCGGACTATGTGTTCGTCCCGCGCCGCCGCCGATGTCGCCACCGGTTCGACCACGCGTTTGGATGAGATCCAACCGCCTGCCTGAGCTGCTGCGGACCGTCGGGGGTGCCGAGCCTTCAGCGACCCTCAAACGTCGCGATTGAAGTCTAGCACAGGTTTTCGGCGCCGGCCGAAAAAAATGCGCTTCGCTCGCTAATCACAATCTGTCAACAGCACTTGCGCGTTCGCCGAAGTTGCTAAGCGCTTGCAGAGTTTGCCTCTTGCGCCGTCGCGTCGGGGCGCAAATCGCCGAAAAGAATCTAGAGGAATTCGTTATTCACAACGGAATGACACGTTTTGGAAATTCACAAAAGCGGTGCGCGTACTCATTCGCGGGGAATCAGAACATCTCCCCGGCACACGCGCCTGAGGCGATTGCGGACGCGGTCCCGTTACGACTGATTTCTCACACGTGAGCGGCCGCCTAATGACCCAGCAACCGTGACGCCATCGCGTAGAAGAT
>JACRLV010000263.1:22376-23998 GCA_016235145.1 Planctomycetota bacterium | reverse complement strand
GGCGAGCTTCTCATTGCGGTAGAGCGCTTCAGCCAGGAGGCCGGTGGCGTCGTCCGCCAGATCGTGCTCCGGGAACCTCCGCAGCAGCGATTCAAAGCGCTTCGCCGCCTGCTCCCACTGCTGCAAAGCAAGCTGGCACTGTCCGGCGAGCGCGAGCGATTCGGTCGCGAAGGGGAACGCCGCGGCTGCGTCGATGCGGCCGATTTCTTCAAGCGCGGGGGCATATTTTTGCGATCGAAAGAGGCTTACGGCGAGGCCGTATCGCGCCGTCGGCGCTTTTTCATGGGTGGGATGCGCGTCGAGAAAGCGGCGGTACTCATCCGCTGCCAGGTCGTTGAGACCTCTACTCAGCAGGCCGTTTGCGGTGTGGTAGCCGCGAAGATCGTCGTCGTCGGTCGTCGGCGACTGGGCGCGCGCGATCGGGGCGGTCCACGCCATCAGCATGCTGAGCAATAGACCGAGCGACATTCGCGCGGCCAACGAACGCGCCGCGGTCCTCAGTGGAATGGCCGGCCCGCGCGCCGTTGACAGACGCGGCGGGCGAGTTTGCAGCGGCGCGAAACGTCCGGATCGCTGCCGTGTGCGCAAACCGAGAGTCTCCGAAGCGAGCATGATTCGCTCCAATCGGCAGGAACCAATGCAAAGGGACCGCGCGGCGTGCCCGCTGCACACCGCGCGAAATTGATCGTCAGCGTGGCGTTGGTGCGGTGGGCGCCGGGGTCGCCGGCGGCGCGGGAGTCGGCGGTGCTGCCGGGGGCGCGGCCTTCGACGGTTCGGCCGGCGGCACTTCGGGGATCTCGACCGGCGGAACGACGACCTCAATCTCCGGAAGGTCCACCTCGACTTCCGGTGCGGTGGTCTCGATTCCCGGCGCATCGATCACGGGAATCTCAACGCCCTCCATGACGTCAACGGTTTCCGCGGCGATGTCGGGTGAGCCGAGGAGTTCCTCGAGTTCCTCCGCCTGTTCTTCAGCGCGGCTTGTCTCGCGGTCCTTCGTTCGGGCTCGGTTCTCGAGTTGCTGGACCTTTTTCTCCAGTTCGCGAGCTTTCTTTTCGAACTCCTTGGCGGCTTGTTCCAACGCCTTGGCGCGGGCCGCATCCATGTTCTTCATCGAAGCTGCGTTGTCCAGCATCGACGCTGCCTTCTCAGCCTGTTCCTGAGCGGCCTCCGCCAGACGTTCGGCCTCGGCTTGCATCGCCGACCCCTCCGCCTGACTTGTGCGGGCTGCATTTCGCAATGAGTCTTTCAGAGACTTCAACTGCAATTTGGCGTCGTCACCCTGAGCTTTCAGCATCTCGCGCCATGCGGCGGAGTTCTTCAACTCCGCGACCGCAGCGTCCTGCGTCTTTCCCAGTGCCTTCAACTCCTCGAGCTGACGCATCCCCCTCGGGGACGACGCGGATTTCGTTTCCGTCAGTGTGCGGCGGCCAGTAGCGCCGCGCGGCGTCGGCGCAGGCGTCCATGTGCCGCTGTGCTGCGCTTCGCCGGAATTGAGCATCTTCAGAAAAGCGCCGAAGATCCTGTGTTGGCCCTCCGTCGCGTGCACTTCGAGCTTGTCTCCATCAATCCGCACCCGAATCGGCACATCGTCCCTTACCAGCAACGCGTAAAGGGCTTCG
>JACRLV010000263.1:20206-22310 GCA_016235145.1 Planctomycetota bacterium | reverse complement strand
CGTCGCGAGCGTATCGGGCGATTCGGCGGAACGTCCGCCGGTCGCGATTCCCTGCGCGAATAACTTCAGCGCGTGCTCATTCGCGCGATCGGCCCGACCGCCTACAAACGGCGCCGGACGCGGGCCGGTTCCCGTGCTGGCCCGAACCTCGGCCAGTGCGTTTTGAAGCTCCTGAAGCTGCTTTTCAAGGCGTGCGAGTTTCGCCGAAACGTCTTCGTCTTGGGATTGCGTCGAGTTCAATGCGATGGTGTAGAGGGCGGCGGGCGGCGCCGGACTCGTCACGTATACCCCGCCGACAGGGGCTCCCGCTCCCTTGCCGCCTCCGGAAACGCCCCATGCTGGCGCCGCCGTTCCTGCGCTCGGCGCGCAAAACGTAACGCCGACCTTGTCGGCTGCCGCGGCCGGAGCGCCAGCCTGCCCGGCTGGCGCGGCGGCGTCCTGGCAAGCGGTGATCGTTTGACACTTGGCTTCGCACTTCGTTTCGCCGGTGGTCTTCGACTGGGCCTTGTCTGCCGGGCAGGACCACGCCGGCGCGGTTGCCCAGCCGGCAGCGGCCAGCGAGGCGGCCGTAAGGAGCCCGGTCATCGTTCGACGTGGACTCACGCTCGTTGTCATCACCATCGTTAGTCTCCTGGCAAAGTTCCTTGCTCGTCCGGTGGCGGCAGCCATTCCGCCAACCGGCGCGGTGGCCCGGCTCAAGGCCACAAACTGCTTGGTACACAACAGCGCCTCGGCGTACGCCCGGCGGCGCTGCGGCATCAGCCACGTCACCCAGGCGTCGCACGCGAGGCAATCCAGCACACCCAATGATCCCGCCGGCGCAGGTGCGCGAGCTCGTGGCACAAAATTGCGCGGCGGCCGTGTTTGTCGAGTTGCGCCCACAAGCGCATCGGCAGGACGAGTCGCGGGCGCAGGCCCGGAACGATCATCGGCGAGACGCGCTGATCCACGAGCAGGGTTCGAGGCGTACGCGACAGCCCCAGTGCGGCGCATACTTCAGACACGCTGCGCTGCACAATCGTCGGCGCCGGGACGGCGCCGCGAAGTCTTCGCGCGAAAATCGCGAATCGAGCCATCTGAACGGCGAGCAATGCGGCGATTCCACAGAGCCAAACCGGGAGCGGCAGGCCGGGCAATCGAGCGATCCAGGCTCTTACGTCGTTCAGGACGATTGACCAGATGACCAGCCACTCGCCGGCGGCTTCGCGGGTATTGCGCCAGACATTGGACCTGCGCTCAGTGGAGAGTGTCCGCGGCTTCGCTGAAGAAGCGGTCGCTTGCGGGACCACCTCGATCGCTGTCGGCTGGTCCGCAGGGTACTTGGTTGCAGAGGTCCAGGACGCGACTGCCCAAGCTTCGTTGTTTTCCGATTCGTCTTCCGATCCGGCGCCTGCGCACAGAACCGTTGATTCGGCATCGCCGGCGGCGTCATCAGACCTGATCGCCGGTTGTGCTGCGCGGGGCGTGGGTGCCGGTTTAATCGCGACGGGCGACTCGATCGTTGAAGACGCGACACCACTCGGACTCGTTACTTTATCCAACGACTGATCAACCGTCCGTGACGATTCGAGCAAGTCCGCGGCGGAAGCCGGCGTTTCACTGGGCGAAGCTGCGGGTCGCACAACCAGCATGGTTGAAGTCGGCAGGGAAGGAGCGTTCGGCAGGATCAGGGGGAGGATGAACGCCAGCAGCGTCGCCAGCCACAGCCCGTGCTTGCTGGCGGGCGCCAGCGGCAGGATGCGGCAAATGCACCCGCACACCAGCGCCACTGGAACGACTGCCAGTGCGCTTGCCCACAGAGCGGCGCTCGAAATCGGCCATTCCATGTATCGCGCTCCCTCGTGGCCCGGCGACCGGGCGGTCGCGGGCGTGGCCCGTCAGCTCGAAGACGAATCCGAATCGAGGCGTTCGATCAGGCGTTGCAACTGGTCGATCTCTTCCGGCGTCAGGCGCTCGGTCTTGACCAGTTGCAGCACCAGGGGGCCGGCTGCTCCGTCGTAAAGCTGCTCCAGCAGCGTCCGCAGCCGGCTGCGCGTCACCCGCGCGCGCGTGACGCGCGGCGAATAGCGGAAAGCCAGCCCCGACTTGTCGGCCCGGACGAGGT
>JACRLV010000263.1:0-20172 GCA_016235145.1 Planctomycetota bacterium | reverse complement strand
GTTCCAGGCGAGTCAGGAACGTCTGCACCGTCGTATACGCCCATTGGCGCCCGCGGCGTTGAAGCCGCATCAGCACGTCACGCACCGTGCCCGGTCCTTCGTCCCAGAGGGCTCGTAAGACCTCCAGCTCGGCGGCGCCCAATTCGAATTCGCGTTCGCTCATGCGTTATTCCCGGCTCAGGGCCGCCCTACTACTGCTGTCGGAGGCAGCCTACTACATCAGTCGGAGCATTGCAAGAGATTTTTCTGAAAAATTCCGTTCGCTGCACCCAGGGACGGACGAGCGGGCCGCTCCATTGCAAAAAGACGGAATTGACCGGCCCTCCACATTCGAGTCCCTTCGGCCTGTTCGGCCTGACAGTCGAATGGGCGTTGCTGGAAGGCAGCCGTTGAAGGGTCGGCCTGCGCCCCCCGCCGACGCGCCGGCCGGAGCAGTCGAATTGTCCGGCCGCGCGCTATTGGGCGTCTGCGGACCTTCAAGCGGAGCGTGCCTGTATCGGCGGACTGAGCCGACGGCGCAAGAAACCGTCATCCCCGCCCGCTGAACGTCCAAACGGGCCGAACTTTCGACCCGCCCGGCAGAATTGCGCGGAAAATCGAACCGAACCGCTTGACATAGACAGACCTGTCTGTATAATTCGGACATGAGCGGGAAACCAGCCGCCAGATCGGGAGCCAGGCAGCGCCTGCTCGAGGCCGCGGACCGGTTGTTCTATCAGGACGGGATTCGAACGGTGGGGATCGACCGGGTGATCGCCGCAGCCGGCGTCGCCAAGATGACCCTCTACACGCACTTCCCGTCGAAGGACGACCTGATTCTGGCCGTCCTTCACTACCGCGAGGAACGTATCCTGGAGTTCTTCCAGTCGGCAATGCAGCGTCACGCGGGTCGGACCAAGGACAAGCTGCGGGCGTTCTTTGCGGCTCTCAAAGACTGGTTTGAGTCGCCGGGATTCCGGGGTTGCGCGTTTCAGAACGCCGCCGTGGAACTCGCCGACCCTTCCCACGCGGGAACGCGATTCGTCCGTGAGCACAAAAGGGGGCCGCAAAGCTCGCGCCCGCGATCGCTCTTCTGGTAGAAGGCGCGATCATGACCGCCGTGGTGCAGGGAACATCCGATGCCGCCACCGCAGCGCGAGACGCGACTGCCCGGCTCATCGAAAGCGCGAAGCGCGCATAGGCGGCGTCTTTTTTTTCGGCACTGACTATACAGACCTGTCTGTATAGACGCCGGGCGGAATGCGGCGGCCTCGGAAGACGGCCATTCGGTTCGTCAGGCCGCTGCAAAGCCCTCAATCGCAGGAGAAAACACCATGCAGCGAATTCGATCGATCGACCCTCGGCACGCACAAGGCCGAGCAAAAGAACTGCTCACAGCCGTCGAGAAGGCCTTCGGCGTCATCCCCAATGCAGCCAAGGTCATGGCCAACTCGCCTGCCGTACTCGACAGCTTCCTGGCCCTCAGTACGGCGATGAGCGGCGTTGCCATCGGCGGGAAGCTGCACCATCAGGTGAAGTTGACGACGAGCGAGACCAATACCTGCTCCTACTGCACGTCAATCCTGACCGCCATGGGGCCCGCTGCCGGCCTGAGCGCCGGCGAATTGATCGCAGGGCGGTCGGCCAAGGCTGCGGATGCCCGCACCGACGCCGCCCTGAAGTTCGCCAAGGTCGTACTGGAATCCAAAGGCAAGGTTGCGGACGACGACCTGCGGGCGGTGCGTCAAGCCGGGTTCGGAGACGCGGAGATCGTGGAAATCGTCGCGAGCGTCGTCGTCGGCTGCTTTACGAATTTTCTCAATAACGTCGCCGACACCGAACTCGACATTCCGAAGGCTGAGCCGATCGCATCCGGGTCGACGTCGGCGTGCCGAACGACCGCCTGCGCGGCGCACTGATCGGCGCGGTTCCAGCCGGGCGCCTGGATGATTCAGGCGCCCGGCTGTTGGGGGCTGATGGCGCCGACTGACGAGTCGTCCATGAGCGTGGTTCGTTCGCTTTTCACACTGGAAACGGCTCTGGCCAAGGTACGTGCGGCTGAAGATGCGTGGATTGGTTGCGATCTGATCCGCGCCTCGCTCGCCTATCTCGAGGGCTCCGAGCGGCGAAACAGGAATGCAACATGCACCAATTTCCGAGCGACATCGCCTTCACACCGGCGGTAAAGCAAATCCAGCAGGCCAAGGGCTCACGGGCCGGCTACGCCAAGGTCGAGCAGGGCCGCGGCTGGAAAACCCGTATTACTTCAGACCTGACGGAGTTCATCGCCGGGCTGGACATGTTCTACCTCGGCACGGCCAATGGCGATGGCCAGCCGTACATTCAGTATCGCGGCGGCCCCCCTGGGTTCTTGAAAGTCCTCGATGACCGGACGCTCGGTTTCGCGGATTTTGGCGGCAACCGGCAGTACATAACGCTCGGTAACCTGGCGGAGAATGCCCAGGCGTTCATTTTTCTGATGGACTACGCCAACGCAAGGCGCGTCAAGCTGTAGGGCGCAGCCAAGGTCATCGAAGACGATGCACGGTTGATCGAGCGCCTGCGCGACCCGGAATATCACGGCCGGGTCGAGCGCGCCATCGTATTCACCGTCGTGACGTGGGACATCAACTGCCCGCAGCACATTCACAAACGGTTTTCCGAGCGGCTCGTCTCACCGGCAGTAGCTGAACTACAGGCCAGGATCGATTCGCTTGAGCAGCAGCTTCGAGACGCTCAAGCAGCGATCGCCGCCGCGTCAGATAGCCGGGCCGGATCAAACCCCTGACAACGATCATGCGCCACGCCGGGCGGGGAATCACGCATCGCGCCAAACCCTGCATCGCGCCGGCCGGATAGGGCGATTCTGTCCTATCGGCTCGCCTTTCAACGCCGTCGGTACACGCTCTCACGCCGCCGACATTCTGGAGACCGGCCGATAACCCAAAACCGCTCCCCGGTGTTACCATTTACATGCGGCCCGGCGATTTTGTTGTCGGACCGGAGTCCGGAATCGCGGATGTAGCACTTGGCCGACCACTGTCGACCGCCGTGGCCTGCGGGGGGCCAGCGCGGCGGAAGACCGTTTCGGCTCTGCGGAGCGACGCCACATGGCTGGGGCGCCCGAACAGCAAACACAGGCGAACCGTGCGGAGTTCGTCTTCCGGGTCGGCGAAGCCGATTTCGATCAGCTTCGCGTGACCGCATTCTCGGGATCTGAAGGGCTCAGTTCTCTTTATTCGATCAAGGTGGACGTCTGCTCCGATGAACGCGAGCTCGACGGCAACACGTTGGTGGCGCAGCCCTGCCTGTTCAAGATGTCGCACCGCGACGGCGAGCGGCTCATTCACGGGGTCGTGCGCTCGTTCGCCCGCGTCGGCGACGGCGACAATCTGACCTACTATTCGATCGAGGTCGTCCCGGTCCACTGGATGCTGACGCGCCGCGTCGGCAGCATGATCTTCCAGGAGCACAACTGCTCCGACATGACCATCCCGGGCATCATCAAAAAGGTGCTGCTCGACGCCGGCATTCAGGCGGATTTCTTCCGCTTCGCCCTCCAGCGCGAATACACGCCGCGCGAGTACGTTGTGCAGTACCGCGAAAGCGAGTTTGATTTCATCGCCCGCCTCATGGAAGAAGAGGGCGTTTTCTATTACTTCGAGCACGCCGCCGACAAACACGTGATGGTCTTCGGCGACACGCCCAGCGCCCACCAGATGATCTCGGCCGGCATCTCCGGCGACGTGCCGGATGGCGCGGACGACGTACCGTTTCGCACTGCCAGCGGGCTGGTGCAGGAAAAAGAGTACATCCTCGGCCTGGCGGAAAAGCACGAGGTCCAGGTCGGCCGCACGCTGATCGACGACTACGACTTCAACCGCCCGGACAAGCAGCTTCGGTCCGTGCAGGAAGCGAGCGAAAAGAACTACCTGCTCGAAGAGGACTATCCGGGCCGTTGCTCGGAGAAAGAGACGGGCCAGCGCTTCGCCGAGCAGCGTTTGCAGGAGTTTCAGTGGCAGCGCCGCGTAACCACGCTCAAGGCCACGGCCCGCATGCTGATATCCGGGTACAAGTTCAATCTGGTTGAGCACCCGGTCGAGCGGCTCAACGGCGAGTATCTGCTGGTGGGCGTCAACCACACGGGCACGCAGCCGTCCGCCGGCCAGGAAAACGTTGAAGGCGGAAACGAGACGAAATACGGCGCGGAAGCGACGGTCATTCCCGCCGCTACGCCCTTCCGCCCGAAACGCCAGACGTCCAAGCCGACCGTGAAGGGCACGCAAACCGCGATCGTGGTCGGCCCGAAAGGCGAGGAGATTTACACCGACAAGTACGGCCGCGTGAAGGTCCAGTTCCACTGGGACCAGGACGGCCGCTACGACGAGAACAGCTCGCGCTGGATTCGCGTCAGCCAGGGCGCCGCCGGCGGGCAATACGGCATGATGTTCCTGCCGCGCATCGGCCAGGAAGTCGTGGTCGATCATCTCGAAGGCGATCCGGACCAGCCGATCATCGTCGGCAGCGTCTACAACGCCGACAACATGCCGCCCCACGACCTGCCGGCGAACAAGACCCGCAGCGGCATCAAGTCGCAAAGCTCCAAGGGCGGCGGCGGCACGAACGAGATCATTCTCGAAGACAGCAAGGACGGCGAGAAGTTCTCCATGCACGCGCAGAAGGATTTTCACCTGCGCGTGACCAACGACCGCATCGAGACGGTCGAGCGCGACCAGCACCTGACCGTCAAGCGCGACATGAACGAGCTGATTGAGCGCGACGAGTCGACCCAGATTGACGGCAGCGAGTCGCACGTGGTCGGCGGCACCCAGTCGATCACGGTCAGCAAGGATGTCGTCTACGACTTCAAAGCGGGTCACAAACACGAGGTCGCGGCGGCGCTGGCAATCAAGGCCGACAGCATCAAGCTCGAAGCGGCATCCTCAATTGAACTCACGTGCGGCGGCAGCACCATCGTCCTCTGCCCGGGCGGCGTCTACATCAACGGCTCGATGGTCTACATCAACAGCGGCAATGGGCCGGCGGCGGCGGATGTTTCGGCGTCGGCGACCGGGGCCGTCACGCCCCTGCTGGCGGACGATTCGACGCCGGGCAAGGACGTTTCGTATACCACCGATCCGAACAACGGAAACCCGATCAAGATCGAGCCCACGCCGTCGCAGCCGCCGCCGCCAAAGCAGACCACCAAGAAATCGTGGATCAAGATCCGCCTTGTGGACGAATTGGAGAAACCGGTTCCGGGCGAAAAGTACCGGGTCACCTGCCCGGGCGGCGAGGTGAAGGACGGCCGGCTCGACGCGAATGGGATGGCGCACATCGGCGGCATCGACCCCGGTTCGTGCGAAATCACATTCCCGGAACTCGACCGGACAGCCTGGAAACGAAAGGCGTAGCCGCCTGAATCGCTGTTGAGCGCCTGTACGGAGGCTTTGGATTTGAGCCAGGTACCATCAGCACCGTCCGTGCCTGCCGCACCCGCGGCCCCGGCCGGTCCGACGACTGTCATCGCGCGTCTTAACGACACGCTCTGCGGCATCGCCGTCGAAAACGGCTTCGCCGACTGCACGCCGTTGCGCGGCGTGGCGGCGAATGCCCCGCTGCTCAACCGCGCCCTGCAACCCGGCGACGTGGTCACGCTGCCGGCAAAGACCGAGGGCCTTGAGGCCGGCCAGACCGAGGCGACGCATACGTTTCAGCGCCCGAACGACCCGATCGCGGCGATCCGGTTCGTTCACGGCACTCCGAACCAGCCCTACGAAAAGGATCCGACGCTGATCGAGCTGAATGTCAGCAACTACCAGACCGACCTGGCGGGCGCGAACCGCAAGAAAGCGTTTGTGAACGTCAACCACCGCAAGTTCGACGCCGACGCCCACGCCGACGTGGACACCTTCAAGGTCGAAGTGCGCGATCAGCGCACTCAAAAAACCGATCTTGACGTGCGCATCGAGGCCCGCCGGCCGACGTACGACGCCAACGAGGTGTTCACCGGCGTGATGCAGGACTTTCCGGGCGACATCAACGACGCCAACAGCGAGCGCGGCAAGCGAAGCCTCAAAACGCAAGTTTCGAAGCAAGCGAAATCCAAGAATTGCTTCCGTTCCGGCTATCTGCGGCTCGTCGTCGACAAGGTCGACAAGGCGGCCCGCCCGGACCAGACCATTCTGACCACCGATATGGTGGAAGGCGGCGACGAGCTGGTCGAGATTCTCGACCAGACCATTCGCGCCGAATACGAGCTCGACACCTGCCCGGCCCCGGCCGGACAGTCCAAATGCCGCGTCGCGACCGAAATCCAGCTTTGCGACCTCGGCAAGCAGCGCAAGGCCAAGCTCACCGTGCACATCCTGCGGTCCGCGCGCGGCGGCGCGGGCGTGGTGACGATCGACCAGGCCCGCAAGGGCCTGCGCCGTTTCCTGCGCGGCGTTTACGCACAAGCCCACATGAGCCTGAAATTCATCGATCCGAAGCTGCGGCTGGTCGAGCCGGTCGCGAACCTGATCGCCATCGCGGACGCCAACGGCCGCCGCTCGCAGGGCAATCAGCAGATCGCGGTGCAGGTCACGATCGACGGCGCGGTTTTCAACGCCTCGATCAACACGCAGGCGAACGTCCTGCCGATTACCACGGCGAACGATCTGGCCGCGGCCCTGCGGGCCGTGCTGCCCGCCGGCACGCGCGTCGTTGCGTCGGAGAACAAACCGCTGATCGGGCAGGCGATCGGTTCCGCCGACGTCGTGGTTGGCGACCCGCTGACGCAGGACGTGCAGGCGACCATTACGACGAGCAACGACGCGCGGCATCCCGCGACGGTCGGGCGCGTCGCGGCCCAGCTCACGACCGAGTTCGGCGGCAACGATTCGCACGTCGGCACGATCCACGAGCGGGCGGTCTTCAAAAACTACGACACCGGCGCCGACCGCATCGACCTGTACGTGATCGACCTGTTCCCCGCGGGCAGCAATACGCTCGGCGAGGCGTTCATTCCGAACCAGAATTCCGCCGCATCGCGCCGGCCCGCCGCGCTGGCCGCCAACACCTGCTTCGTGCTCGATCACACGCTGCTGAGCGATCAGGCGGAATACACGGTTACGCCGCACGAGCTGGGGCACATCCTGCTCGACGCGAACCACTCCAGCGCCAGCAACGATCTGATGTTCGCCACGGTTGGCGCCCCGATCCCGATGACGGGAACGAAACGAATTACGGACACCGGCGGCGCGGGAACGGGGATTTCGTTCGACAACGGCGTTTTTGGAAACCCGGTGCGGATGCTGCGCTCCCGTAACGCCGGGTGTGTGGACGGCTGGTGAGCAGAATGAACTCGCCGCGTTGCTTTGCAGGCCTGTTGATCGCCGGGCTGATCGTGGCCGGCAGCAGTGCGCTTGCGTGCCGGGCGCAGGAAAGCCGGCCGAAGGAGATGGAAACCATGACCACCAGCGCTCCGTCGAACCCGACGCTGATGGCGTATCTGACCACGTCCGCCAAGTACAACGCGGCCCCGGTGCCGCTCGACCTGCCGCGCGAAGAGGTGCTGGCCTTCATCAACCAGCACGCCGTGCGAACGCAGACCGTCGCCCGGATGCGAAAGCTGCTCCGCATCGCCGCGCTCTACGACGCCGCCGAGACGGCCCCGGCATTCAGCGGAATGCTGCTGCAAGGCGAGCGCGAGGGGACCGACTACGTCCGTTCCTGCACCGCGTTGAGCATCCTGTCGTGGGTCGGCGACGACAAGCAGCGCGACGAAGCTCGCAGCTATTTCGTCCGCATGGTGCAGCGTGCCCCGGCCGAAGGGCTGCACACCGAATTCGCCAACGCTTGCTTCGTTCTCGACCATCCGCCCTGTACGGCGGCGCTCAAAGAGTGGGCTCAGCGCAATCGTGCCGCCCTGGCGGAACGGCTCGCCAAGGAGACGAAAGCCGGCAACGCGGGCGTCGCCTCCACGCTGCGCATGCAACTGGCGGACGCTGACGAATTCCTGAACATCCGCTTCCGAAACCTCGAGGAGGAGCTTGCGGTTTGCGCGAAGGTGCGATCACTCGCGCCTGCCGCCCAAACCGCGCGGCTGGCCGATCTGTATCTGGAAGTCGCGCCCGACGCGACGACGCGGCTCGCCCAATGGGCGGCCTGGACGTGCATGCGCCAGGCCAAGCAACCCGCCCAGCGCCAAGCACTCGCGGCGGAGTTTCTCAAGGCCGAGAAGCGTTATGAGAAGGCCCCGGAAGCACAGGCGGAAGAGTATCTGCTCCTGCGCGCTCGCGCCATGCGTGCGGCAATGCTGTTCGGCGCGTCGCTCGATGAGAAACAGGGCGTCTGGCTCGGCCAGCAGGAAGACGCCGGAACCGACGTGCTGACCCTGCGGAAGCAGTGGAAGTACGCCCACGATCCGAACGACGGGGAGCACTGAAGCGGCGGTTCTACCGCAGCGTCGGACCTCCGAGTCCGACGGCATTTTCAGAACCCCAAGCGCCAGCGCGCGGGGCCAGCCGCATCAGACCTTCGAGTCCGACGGCATTTTCAGAACCCCAAGCGCCAGCGCGCGGGGCCAGCCGCATCAGACCTCCGAGTCCGACGATATTGCCCCGTCGGACTCAGAGGTCCGACGCTACGAAGGAAATGTTCACGCCACCGCGAGGCTCTCGCCCTGTCGGGCGCGCGCTGCTCGCTGAATTCCCAACCCCACGATTCGCTCGATCAACCGTGCATACGGAATCCCGGCCGCATCCGCGGCGTCGGCCAACTCGTCGCCATACGCCAGGTTCGGATTGGGGTTGCATTCGAGAAGGTACGGCGTGTCGTCGCGAGCCAGCCGCAGATCCATTCGACCATAGCCGGCGAATTGAAGTGCGCGATACGCCCGCCGGCATAGCGCCCGAATGCGCCGCGTTGTATCGCGAGACAGGCCGTCGGCCGCGTGCGTCACCAGCCCGACCCGCCGCTGATACCCCGTGTCCCACTTCAGTCGTTCCGTCGCGATGACCGGCGCGCCCAACGGGAGATTTCGCATCGCAAGCTCCCAGACAGGCAAGGCCGTGACGCGTTGATTGCCGAGAAGCCCTACGTACAGCTCGCGTCCTTCAATGTACTGCTCGGCGATCGCGTCGGTCTGCAACTGCTCGTGCACGAACTCCACCCGCTGTTTCAGCCGCTGTTCGTCGTTCACCAGCGACGCCTGCGCAATGCACGCGGACCCATGCGCCGTGGTCGACTTGACGATCAGCGGAAATGACAGTCCGGTCGGCCGACGCACACGCCGACCGCGCGGAAACACCGCGAAGTCCGGCGTCGGTATCGCGAAGTGTCGCAGAATCCGTTTTTGCAGAGCCTTGTCAGCCGCAAGGATCAACGACTCCGGACCGCATCCGGTGAACGGAACGCCGAGGAGCTGAAGGTATCCCACGATGTACGGGACATGGCTGGTAGAGCCGTCGAACTCCTCCAGCAGCACGAACGCGACGTGCGGCTGAAATTCCGCCACCGCCTCGCGAATCGGCCGCAAATCCTGCGAGACCGCCAACACGCGGACATGGTGCCCGAGCTGCCTGAGCATGGTGAGAACGTCGTGCTCGGTCTGCCAGGCCGGTACGCGCGCACCTCCGCCGGTCGGCCGCTCCGGCGGCACGCAATCCTCGTGGATCAGCAGCAACACGCGACGCCGGTTCATATCGCCACCCGTCGCCTCCGTCCGCGCAGAAAATTGAGAGTGTGGACCGTTACGAGCACCGCGGCGTCCTGCGTCATTCGCCGCGCGGATCGCGTAGCGTGCAAGCCGAGCCGGCGGCAGCGCACCGCCATCTCGCGAAGCACCTGGTCGATGGTGTAGGCCGGCTGGCCGGTCCAGCGCGCGACGAGCTCGCGCAACTCGGGTTGCGCGCGTCGCAGAAACGCAGCCGCCGTCCTGCCGCGCCCGCCGCATGCTTCGAACAAGCGCTGCAAATCAGCGTCGTACACGACCGGAACGTCGTTGGCGTAGCGCGCCCGTCGGCGCTGGTAGTGTTCACGGAGCGTGGTTCGCAATGCTGATAGAGGCTCGAGCCGCGCCCTGCTCCGCACGGCCGGCGGCGAGCCGGCGATCTCGTTCATCAGCCAGTCCACGTACTCCAGCTTTCGCGCGGCCGGCCAATTGCGATAACGCCTCCGCCAATCCGACTCCGGCGTCAGCCAGACCGCGAACGTCTCCGCGAAATCCTCCGCGGGGTGGCTTTGCGCGTACCACGAATCAAGGTGCAGCACGAAACGGCGGCTGTCAGGCCGCGGCCGATACCAGTCGGGATAGGGCCGGCACCGCCCGAAGATACGCCGGTAGTCCGCGCGGCGGTAGAGCCGGTACGCATGATCGATCGCGTGTCCGGCCTCGTGTCGAAGAATCTGCATGCACGACTGCGGAGAACCGCCTTCCACTTCGAGCATCTGGCTGCGTTCGAGCTCCATCAGCCGCGGGTGCGCCAGGTAAAACGGCGCCGCAAAACCCGGCACACCATCCGGCGCGAACCACTCGTGCGAGAGCCAGACGTGCGGGCGCGCCCGCAAATGCCGCCGTGCCAACTCGACGTAGAGCCGCACAACTCGATCGGCCAGTGGAGTGGCGAACAGGCCGACTCTAAGATCGCAGAACCGCAGCCCGAGCAGGGCGTCATCGCTCCAGTCAGCCCAGACCGGCGCGGGCACCGTGTGCCGCCGCGGCTTTCGATCGGCGCGGTTTGCCTTCATCGCGTCGTTCGCTAATCGTGCGCCGTTGGTGCGCATCTTGTGCGCGGAGTTCATGTGAATTCCCGTCAATCTCGTCGGGGTTATCGGCAGACGCGAACAGCGTGTTCANCGTTGCGTTTCGAATCGCTCTTTGCGAGCGCCCTGCGGATCAATACGCGGCGTCCAGAATCGTCAGCAATTCCGCCGAACCAGCCGGGCGCGGATTGAATCCGGCGGTCCATTGCGAAGCGGCCTCACCCGCCATTACGGGCAGCGCCTCGCGCGGCACGCCCAGTTCCGACAGCCGCTGCGGCGACCCCAAATCCGCCAGGAATGACCCGATCATCGCTGCAAGATCGTCGCTGCGATCGACCAGGTCCGCGTACGGATTGGGTCCGCTCGAAGCGTTGAAACGCACAACGTGCGGCAAAAGCAGTCCGACGGCGATGCCGTGGGTGATTCCGAACCGAGCCGCCAGCGGATTCGCACATGCGTGCGCCGCCCCGAGCATCGAATTCTCGATTGCGCAACCCGCCAGGTGCGCCCCCAGCAGCATCGCGGACCGCGCCGCGGCATCCTCCGGACGTCGCACCGCCCGCACCGCGTGCACCGCCAGCAGCTCCCAGGCCGCGCGCGAGAATTCGCGCGAGACGCCTGTCCGCGCCCGGCAGCCCGCCGTCTCGACCGCGTGGCTGATCGCATCCATCGCGCTGGCGGCGGCCGTTTCCGCCGGTTGCGAGCGCGTGAGCTGGGCGTCGAGGATCGCGACGCGCGGACGCAGCCCCCCCGCCGCCGGCGGCCGTCGATCCCCGCAGGCGAGTTTCATGTGAGTCGTCGCGTCGCTGATCAGTGCGAACGACTGGGCCTCGCTGCCCGTGCCCGCCGTGGTCGGAATGAGGATCATCGGCAGCAGCGGTTTTCGCCGCGACAGCACGTCCGCCGGCGCGTCGCCGCGATAGTCCGCCATCGACCCGCCATTGGTCAGAATCAGGTTGGCGCCCTTGGCACAGTCCATCGCGCTGCCGCCGCCCAAACCGACGATGACGCCGATCGCATGCCCCCGGGCCGCCGTCACCACGGCATCGACCGTCCGCGTCGTTGGGTTCGGCTCGGCATTCGCAAAAACGGTGCATGCAACGCCCGCCGCGTCGATCGATTGAAGGACTCCCCGCGCCGGCCCAGCGTCCAGAACCGGAGAATGACTGACGAGCAACACCCGCCGCCCGCCGCCCAGCCGCTGCGCCAACAAGCCAGCCTGCTCGGCCGCGCCGCTGCCGAACAGCACATCGACCGGCGAATATCGCAGGATTTCCGGCAATGCGAAGGCGGCTTGCGTCATGAGGATCCGAATCCCCCCCGAAGGCGGGCATTCACTCCCGGCCGATCCCGGAATAGACTGCAACAAGGACGGCTTGTCAAAGGAACACCCATGCACCTTCACGCACGCTACCGCCTGATTCCGCTGCTGGCTTCGCTGATGCTCCTGGCGCCCGCGACGGCTAGCGCACAAAACACGACGCTCGCCATCGTTCCCTTCAGCGCACCGAAAGCTGACAAGGAACTCAACGGCCTGGGACACGGCGCCGCGGAACTGCTCAAGCTGAAGCTCATGCCCCTTCCAACCGTCGATTGCCTCGACCGGGAGACAGTGACCAAGGCGACCGCAGGCGCTTCGCTCGACGACCCCGCGGAAATCGCCCGGCGTGGAAAGACGCTCAACGCCGATCGGATCATCGCCGGCAGCTACGTGATCGAGGGCGACGATGTTTCACTCACGGTCCTGGTGCTGGACTGCCGCACGGGCGCGGAACTGGCGAAAATCGAAAAAAAGGCGGCTCGAAAGCGTATCGTCGACACGATGGCCGAAGTCGCCGCCGACGTCGTCGCCTCCTATGCGAAGCAGGCCCAGCCGGTGGACCTGCGTACCGAGGTCATCGACGCCCCTAACGCAAACCGCATCATTCTGAGCGAAAAGGAACGCAAGGCCCTGCTGGTGGACGCCCGGCCGACCGCCGAAGCGTTTGAGGAATTCGGCAAGGGTCTGGCCGACCCGGACCCGTACCGCCAGATTCGCTACTTCAATGAAGCCCTCAAGAAAGACAAGACCTTCTATCAGGCGTATCTGTATCGCGGCCTGTCCCACCTCGCCCAGCAGCACGCCGAAATGGGGCTCGACGATTTCGACAATGCGATCAAGGCGGCGAAGTCCTGGCCCGAGCCCTACCGCCAAAAAGGCCGCGTCTACGAGCAGCTCGGCCGCCTGGGGCTGGCCTCCAGCGCGTACCAGAAGTACGTCGATCTCGCCGCGGCACAGCACCCCTACGACCTGAAGGAAATCAAGAAGAAGCTGCAAACCTGGAAAGACACGGGCGCCGATCAACAGGACGCGCCGAAACCCTAGAGTTTGCCGGCATGGCCTCGCGGTGCCACTGCTCTGTGAGCAGTGCATTGCCCAGAAAAACCTCTGCTGGCACAGCAGCGGCACATGGGACGTTTCGCTACGCCTGAGTACGGTTCGTCAGAACGCTCGCCTCAGCCGCACCCGCGATGAATAGCGTCGGGCAAGAACCACCGGCGTCGCCCGATCGGCTGTCCGCCGCGGCCATGAGCGCTTCTCTTGTCGCCGCCGTCCACGGGAAACTCGCTAGTCCAGCCCGGAGAATCGCCGGTCCCGCGGCGCTCGGCCCCAGGCGCCGAAACTCATGCTCGGCCGCGATGCTGCCGAAGCGCTGAAGAAACGACTCCGCCTCGCGCGGATGCTCTGAGTCGCGCACGCGGCGCGATTCAGCGTCCCAAAGCACGACGGCGAATTCGCCGCCGTCGATCCGTGCCACGAGGTCCGCCGCGCGCGTGCAACCGCGAAGCAGCCCGGCAAGCTCGCGGATCAGCCCGTCGCCTGCGGACCGCCCGTGCGCGCCGTTGTACGCGTCAAGGTTCGCGAGGCGCAGCCGAAGCACCGTGATGCGCAGCCGCTCAGCCATCGCCTGTTGCAGCAACCGGTCCAGCGCGCCCTCGAATGCCCGGGCGTTCGGCAGACCCGTAAGCGCATCGGAGGAAGCCAGGTCGCGCCAGCCATTGCACGCCGCGCTCGCTCGCAGCAGTTCCTCCGCAAGGCGCGCAAAGCCGCTCAGCCGCTCAACCGCGCTGCTCGTATACGGACCCGAATTCCGGCGTGCCAACCCGATCCGGCCGATTGCACGGCGATCGCGCATGATCGCCTGCTCCAGGACGATCTCATGCGGCTCGCAATTCGAGAACGTGCCCTGCTCGGTTTTAATGGTGATTCCCGGCGCCGCCAGACTCCCCTGGATGAGAGCCGCCAGATGCTCCAGGATCCTCGCCGGCTTGTCGCCGACCGCGCCGATCGCATCGGCAATGGATGCGATCTCATCAACCGCAGGCGGATCCGGCCGCCGGGCGCACTCGCCCCCCGCCGGAGCGCCTCGCAGAACGGATCGCAGCTCCTCGGGATCAAGCGGTTCGAGCAGGTAGTGGTCGGCGCCGTCTTCCACCAGGCGGCGGCCAAGCGGCTCATCGACCGGCGCGCATGTCACGATGATCCGCGAACCGGGCGCCGCCCGTCGCAGCGCCTTAATCGCCGCAGGCGTGCGGCCGTTTCGCGCCTGAACGAGGATCGTGCCGAACGCGCGCTGCCCGGAGGTCCAGACGCCCTCCAGCAGCGGACCGACGTGCTGCACGCGCTCGACCGGAACGGCGTGGCAGACCGACTCGCGCAACGCGGGCGACCCGATCACGAGAACCGCCTCAGTCCGTTCGGACATTCGCAAGCTCCCTGAAACCCGCGTTTGGCGCAACGTCCGTCTAATGAAACGCGTCACCCGACAGGACCGCCAGATCCGTGCGCATCATCGCATCGTCGCGGATCTCGTTTCTGCTTGGCGCTGCATAGCGCCCATCCCGCGCCTGGCTGGGCTCATCGGCATGCGACCCTGCCGACCGGCGCCGCAGCGGCGGAAGTTCAATGGCGATCAGCGCCGGCATTTCGACGGAGAGTCCTTCAAAAGGGTCTGGCGTCTCCGCGGCGTTGGATTCGGCGGAAACCGCCCGACGGCAGGCGCGGGCGAATTCCGCAGGTGTTTTCGCCAGCATGCCGTCGAGCTCGTCGGATGTCTGCACGAAACGCGTCAAGGGGTCGTGTACGGCGATGCAGCGCGTTGGCGCCTGCGAATAGCCCACCAATACCGCACCCGGCCAGGTTTCCCGAAGATAGCCGAGCAAGGCGATTTCATCCTCCGCAAGCCAATCGAGCCCGACGAGGATGAGATCGGGAACATCGTCCGGGCGAGTCAGCAGATGGGCGCAGGCCGCATAAGGGTCGTTCGCTTCCGCGCATGACGCCACATGCGCCGCCACCCACGCCGCAACCCGCGCCGTGAGCGTGCATTCGCCCGTGCGAACATGAAAAACCCGCATCCCGGAGCCCGCGGGAATCTCTGTCGGTGTCACGCCTCCCTCGCTCAGTAAGAAATGCAGTATACGAGCATGGAAACCCGCTTTCCACACGTTCTGCGGGATTCACGCACGGATCGCATACTCGGACGTTCCCGTCGCATCCGCGCCGCCGACGGCGAATGTTGCTTCAGGATGAACCGCTCCGCCCGGCCGCAGCCTCACCGCACCCGAATTACAATCAGGTGGAATGAAACGGGAACCTTCCAGACCAAACTCGCCTGAACCGATCCTCGTGATCGAGCGTGGGACGTGCCGCGCGCTCTTCGTCTATGACGTCGGACAGGCCATCGATCTGCCCCACGCGGAACGGCTCGTCACATCGCTCACCGAACGCGGCCGCATCCGCCGCACGCGCCGCGCGCCGGAGTACTTCGAGTTCGAGACGCCGCCGCTGCGCGTGCGGCAATCGGTGTCGCAGCTGCCGATCGCCGGCTTTCTGACCGACGAAGAGGTTCAGATCCTGCTCTACGACTTCGGCGCGGTCACGGTCGGTTATTCGCTCGCGATTCCCGGCCCCCTGGCGCAGCTCGTTCCGCTGGCGGACGAGCTTTATGAGAACGACACGCTGCGGCGCGATTCCCGCAGCCGCGTCGAGGAAATCGCGCGGACGCTCTCGGCTGCCATCCGGCGGCCGGCATTGTCGAGCTTCGTTGAGGACTACGTGACGTTTGAGCTCAACTCGGTCCAGGGGCTATCCGACGTTCGGGAGCTTCGCGAAAAAGCCGGCGGTTTGCTGGCACAAATTTTGCGGGCGGAACTGACGCCTCTCTCCGACCAGGAAATCGAAGACGCCCTGCACGGCGAAGTCAGTTTCGGCCGGGGCGACACGGCCCTGATCGACTGGAACGCGGCGATTCTCGTCGATCGCGAGCCGGACGACGTGCGGGCCGTACTGGAGTTCGCCAACGTCGAACTGCTCGAGATGCGCTACCTCGACGATCAGCTGGACGACGCGCTCGAAGAGGCCGGCCGCGTCATCGCCGACCGCCGATCGCCGCCGCTGCTTGCATTGACGAAGCCCGGCGCGGCCATGCGGCGGATCGCGGCGCTTCAGATGGACGCGACGCTTCTGTTCGAGGACGTGAACAACACGCTCAAGCTGTTGGGCGACCAGTACCTCGCGCGAGTGTATCGCTCCGCGGCCCAGCGTCTTCATCTGCCCGATTGGGACGCCAGCATCTTGCGCAAACTCGACACGCTCGACAGCATCTACCAGAAACTGACCGATCAGCAGATGCAGACGCGGATGGAGCTGCTGGAGTGGATCATCATCCTGCTGATCGCAGTGTCGATCGGCCTGCCGTTCGTCAGTTCCATCGCGCGCGGCCACTGACCGGCGAACCCACCGGCCGGTGGCCCACGTCCTTTTCCGGGAACAACAATCAAGCTACAGGTTCGCGCGAAGACCGCTGCCGCCCGCTTTTCGTCCGTCCGTCTCCGACCGAAGCCGATCCAGCGTGCGTTGCAGCGACTCGATGAGAGTTTGAATTTCGGCTTGGACGGTGTCCCAACTTCGCACCACGAGCGCGCCGTGGAAAAACTCGATGTTGCCGAGACCGCCGTTTTCCTCCCACGAATCCGGGCGGATGGTCCGTTGGATCATTCCCACCAACTGCCGCTCCAGCGGCTCGGTTTTCCGCAACGCAGGCGCCCGAGCCGCGAAGACCGCTCCGAGTGTCGGAATCGGTTCGCCGACGGATCCTGCCGCCCCCGCGGACGGGCCGGGGACCGCAACCGGCCCCGGAGCAGCCGGCGAGGTTGAGACCGCTTCCTCCTGAGAAAACCCGCTGTCCGCCATGAGCATCAGCAGCTCGCGCACGTCGTAAACAACCGTCTTCATCCGGCGGCTGAGCGATTCCTCGGGACCGATGAGCAGGATTCCATCATCCACGGCGTAAGTGAGCCGCACGTCTCCGGCTTCGTCGAGTACGAGCCGCAGAGCCCGCTCAATCGTCACGTTTTTCAGCGACACGCTGATCGGAGTATCCACACTCGCGCCGACTTCGCTCATCTTGGCCCAGAAAACGTGAGTATTGACTCCCAACGTCTGCTGGAGCTGCTCAATCGCCTGCCGCAACGGCACGTCCTTGAGACTGATGTCCGGGACCATCTTCTCCATCGCAACGCGGACGGCGGCGTCCGGCCCGCTTTCCGTGGATCCGCGTCGAGCGCCGTCCTCGCCGAGCGGTTTGGCGGCGGTGGCCAGCGGCGTTTGCGGGCCGAAGAAACCGATCGAAATCCAGGCCAGGGCGACACAGGCGGCGGTAACGGTCGCGTGCATGATCCACCTTCGCTTTCGATGACAGACTGAAAGTCGCGCGGCCAGCTCGGCCGCGTCGCCGAATTCGGTGATGACGCGCCGCAGCGCGTCATCCGCGGCCTCTCCGCGAGCCGCCGCTTCGTCCAGCGCGTCGAGCAAATGGGCGCGCAGTTCGCGCCGAATCTCCTCACGCTGCTTGCGGCTCAGCCGCAGGGCGCGCGACAGCGCATCCAGGTAGTTCTCAAAATCTCGCTGTTCCATGACGATTCATCATCCGCGCGGCGGCCGTCAGGCCGACGTCTCGCGCGGTTTGGTTGGAGCATCGCCGATCTTCAGCCCCAGGCTGTCGGCCAGCGGTCGGATCAAGTCGTGCAGGCAGCGGGAATAATCCAGCCACTCGCGTGCGTGCCGGGTGAGCCGCTGACGCCCGCGATCGGTCAAGGTGTACCACTTCCGATCGCGCCCCGCGCTCGGATCCCAGCGCGTCGTGACGCAGCCGTCCGCTTCGAGTTTGTGCAGAATCGGATAGAGCGTCCCCGCCCGAAGATCGACCCGGCCGTCGCTCTTTTCGCGAAGCGCCGCGAGAATCTGGTACCCGTAACGCTCGCCGAGACACAACTCCGCCAGGACCATCAGGTCCAGGCTGCCTCGCAGCAGTTCGCGGTCAAAGGCGCCGGATGGCGTTGCCTCGGTCATCACAAACGTAGTATAGCACAGCTATATATCGCTGTCCAATATATATTAGAAGAACTGTACGTGGCTTTTCTGAAGGCGGTTACGCAACCGGCTCTTGGTGCCTAGCGTTAGGCGCTCAGCCACGCAGCGAGCAGATCCACCGTCGCCAGTGCGTCCTTCTTGTGAATCGCCTCGGTGATCGTGTGGATGTAACGCGTTGGGATCGAGAGCGTGATCGCCTTCGTCCCTGCCCGCGTCCGCTGCACCGCGCCGGCGTCGGTTCCGCCGCGCGGCAGGACCTCGAGTTGGTGCTTGATCTTGCGAGCCTTGGCGATCGAGATGAACTCCTCGAACAGGCCGTGGTGGCTGATCGTGGCGCTGTCCATCCACTTCACCGCCGCCCCGCCGCCGAACGTCGTGATCGCCTCGTGCCCTTCGACGCCCGGCGTGTCGCAAGCCAGCGTGACGTCGATCGCCACGCCGATGTCCGGGTTGATGCCGTACGCGGCGGTCATCGCGCCGCGCAGCCCGACCTCTTCCTGCACGCACGCGACGAAGTACGTGTCGTAACGCAGGCGATCGCCGGCCTTCCGCAGCGCGTTGATGCCGGTCCAAAGCGCGACGCGATTGTCCATCGCCTTGCCGCAGATTGCGTCGCCGATCATGTAAGTTTCCTGGAGCAACGTGATCGGATCGCCGACCCGCACGTTCCGCTCGACTTCGGCTTTGGGCAGGAACAGGTCGACGTAGAAATCCTTGACCTCCGGCACGCGCTTGCGGTCTTCCTCGGTGGAGATGTGAATCGGCCGCCCGCCGGGCTGCAAAACGCCCACCAGATCCTTTCGCCCCTGAACGAGGACGCGCTTCGAGAACAAATTCCGTGTGTCGAATCCGCCCGCATTCTGGATGCGGACATGCCCCTTCTCGTCAATGTGCCGGACATAGAAGCCGATTTCGTCCATGTGGCAGGCGAGCATGACCTTTTCCGGCGGCGTGACTTTCTTGCCGCCCTTCTTCGCCCGCGCGGCCTTGAAGCAGATCAGGTTGCCCATCGAATCGACCCGCGTCTCGTCCCACATCCCCGCGGTCTCGGCGAGAACCAGCTCGCGGATTCGCTCCTCACGCCCGGAAACGCCCGGCGCCTCCGTGAGTTTTCGCAGCAGTTCAAACACGCCGAAATCACGCTCGCTTTTCATGGAATCCGCTCCGTAGGTACGGGGTGTGTAATCGGAACATGGCTCCGGGCGGCCGAGCTCGCATCATCGCACCAGCAACCGCCCTTCGTCGTCGGCGAAAGTCTCGAATCGAATCGCGGTCTTGCCGTCGTCGGTCAGGATGATTCCGCTGATCTCGAAACGCAGATCCATGCCGCGATCCTGCTGCGGCGCGTGCTTGACGCGGACGGCCGTCAGCCGCGGCTCGTTGCGTTCGATCGTGCCGCGGATCGCCGCCTCGTACGGCGCGAGCGAGCCCGGCATCGTGCTCCGAATCGTCGTCAAGTGCGGAAGCCCGTAGCGATCATCCAGCAGGCTGTTGCCCTGACAAGTGTTCAGCACGCGCTGTACGTTCTGAAGAATGGAGTCCTTGACTCCTGAAATCGATACGTGCAGGCTGCGCGCCCCCGACGGGTCCGGGTCGCGAATACGCTCCAGCAACGTGCGATTCACACTCACCGCGCAACGCCTCGCCTTCGGGTGCGGACAGCTTACCGGCATGCGCCGCGGCTGGGCAACCAACCTCAAGCTGCCGGCTCGCAACCACCAACCATGCTCCTGGCGTAGCCCTCGGCGTCTGCGAGTTTCGCCTCGTCGATTCGCGACGCACACCCGGCGGCTTTCAGCGCCTTCAGCAATACGCCGGTCGCGATGTTGCCCGGCGCGCGGCGCTCCGGCGTGGAAGCGTAAGGACAGCCGCCGAGACCGCTGGCGGAAGCGTCGAAAGAGCGGATTCCCACGTCCAGAGCGACGATCGCACAGGCGGCAGCCTGTCCTGACGTATCGTGCAGGTGAAGAGTTGTATTTCTGAATGCGTCCGAGTCGATCGCGCCTCGGACCGCGCCAAGCATGGCGCCAATG
>JACRLV010000262.1 GCA_016235145.1 Planctomycetota bacterium | reverse complement strand
TATCGCCGCGCTTCAGCACCAGGTCGACCTGCTGATTCGCAATTTCCGAGTTCGCGGACACCTGATCTCGGCGATCAACCCGCTGGGCGATTGCAGGCCGACGATGCCGCCGGAGCTCGATCCGCGCAGCTACGGCTTCTCGGACACGGACATGGATCGTCCGTTTTCGACCGACATGCTGGCCGGCGCCAGGCAGCGCACGCTGCGCGAAATTCTGGCGATGATGTTCAACACGTATTGCCAGACGATCGGCGCGCAGTTCATGCACATCGACGACCTGGAGATGCGCAAGTGGCTCCAGGATCGGATGGAGTCCACCGAGAATCACATCGTGCTGTCGCGCGAGGAGCAGCTTCGCATTCTGATGCGCCTGACCGACGCCGTGATCTTCGAGGATTTCCTGCGCAAGAAATACGGCGCGAAGAAATCGTTCAGCCTGATGGGCGCCGAAAGCCTGATCCCCTTGCTGGACCTGGCGATCGAGAAGGCCGCCACGCAGGGCGTGCGCGAGATCGTGCTCGGAATGGCCCATCGCGGCCGGCTGAACGTGCTCGCCAACATCATGGGCAAGCGGCCCTACAACATCTTCCGCGAATTCGAGGACAAGGATCCGCAACTGCAACTCGGCCGCGGCGATGTGAAGTATCACCTGGGCAACAACTGCGAGTGGCCGGCCGCCAAGGGGCAGTCGGTGCACCTTTCGCTCTGCTTCAATCCCAGCCACCTGGAGTATGTCAACCCGGTCGCGCTCGGCCGAACCCGCGCCAAGCAGGACCGGGCCTGCCCCGATACGCGCACCAGAGCGTTGTGCATTCAGATTCACGGCGACGCGGCCTTCGCCGGCGAGGGCGTCATTCAGGAGACGCTGAACCTCTCGCAGCTTCCCGGCTATCGCGTCGGCGGGACGCTGCACATCATCGTCAACAACCAGATCGGGTTCACCACCGGGCCGGAGCAGGCCCGCTCGAGCACCTACGCCAGCGCGGTCGGAAAGATGCTGCACGTTCCGATCTTCCACGTGAACGGCGAAGACCCGGAGGCGGTGGCGCAGGTCGTTCGCCTGGCGCTGGACTTCCGGCAGGCGTTCGAGCGCGACGTCATCATCGACATGTACTGTTACCGGCGGCTCGGCCACAACGAAGCGGATGAGCCTGCGTACACGCAGCCGCTGCTTTGCCGCGCCATCGAAAAACGCAAAAGCGTGCGCGAGGGCTACCTCGACCACCTGCTCAAGCTCGGCGGCGTTTCGCGCGATGAGGCCGACCGCATGGCGACGGTGCGGCGCGAACACCTGGATCGCGACCTGGCCAAGGCGAAGACCGACGACAAGCCGCCGCCGACCGAGATGCTCGGCGGCTTGTGGACCGGCTACGCCGGAGGGCTGGAAAACGGCGTCCCCGACGTCGAAACGGGCGTGGAGCGCGCGCGTTTGAAGGATCTGCTGATTCGCCAGACGCAGTTCCCCGCGGATTTCACCGTGCATCCCAAGCTGGTGAGGGGTTTCCTCGCGCAGCGGGCTCGAATGGCCAAGGGCGAGGAGCCGCTGGATTTCGCCGCCTGCGAATCGCTGGCGCTGGCGACGCTGGCGCAAGGCGGCTGCCGCATCCGGCTGACCGGCCAGGATGTCGAGCGCGGCACGTTCAGCAATCGGCATGCAGTATTCAGCGACAACCGGACCGGGCGACGATACTGCCCGCTCCAGCACATCGATCCGAAACAGGCGCCGGTCGACATCATCAACAGCCCGCTCTCGGAGATCGGCGTGCTGGGCTTTGAATACGGATACAGCCTCGACTTTCCGGATGCGCTGGTCTTGTGGGAGGCGCAGTTCGGCGATTTCGCCAACGCCGCCCAGGTGGTGATCGATCAATTTATCGCCAGCGGCGAGGAAAAATGGAGCCGCCTGAGCGGGCTCGTGTTGCTGTTGCCGCACGGGCTGGAAGGCCAGGGGCCGGAGCATTCCAGCGCGCGGCTCGAACGATTCCTCGCGCTCTGCGCCAGCGACAACTTGCAGGTGGTCTACCCGTCGACCGCGGCACAGTACTTCCACCTATTGCGGCGGCAGAGCGTCCGGCCGTGGCGAAAGCCGCTGATCGTGATGACGCCCAAGAGCGGCCTGCGCGCGTGGACGTCGACGCTCGATGCGATCGGGCCGGGAACTCAGTTCCAGCGCGTCATCGCGGATGATCGCGGCGGAGGAGCACCGGCTGCGTCGCGCGTTCTGCTCTGCGCCGGCAAGATCTACCACGAGCTGGTTGCATTTCGAGCCGAGAAGAAACGAGACGACGTCGCGATCATCCGCATCGAGCAGCTCTATCCCAAGCCGATCGAGCCGCTGGAGCGCGCCCTCGCGCCTTACAAATCCGGAACGCCGGTTGTCTGGGTGCAGGAAGAGCCCCAGAACATGGGCGCCTGGCGAAGTCTCCACACCTTCTTCGGCTCGACGCTGTTCGACAAATTCCCGTTCAGCGGCGTTTGCCGGCCGCCGGCTGCCAGCCCGGCGACCGGATCGGCGGCCAGTCATGCACTCGAACAAGAGGAAGTGATCTCGGAGGCGTTCGGCGCGCCGCAGAAGCGCCCGCGTTGGCGGAGCTGATTCGCGCCGTGGTTCAGCGCCGCGTGGCCAGCAAGATGATGTTAATCAGGATGCTGATCGCCGCCACGCCGCCCAGAACCGTGATGAGCACGCCGCCCTGCGTTTCTTTTGGCGGCGGCTGGTACGCCGATCGATCGACCTCGGCGGCCTGCCCGGTGGACAGCCCTTCGAGCACCTCGTGCCCCAGCTTTTGCTGGGCATAATGCGGAGCCTGACCGCGGGCGATCAGGTCAAGATCCTCCAGCACCTCGCGACAGCTCGGGTAACGCTCGTCCCGCTTCTTGGCCATCATCATTTCGATCATGGCCGCGCAGCCGCCGGTCAGGTTGTGATTGATGTGGTCCGGCGGCGTCAGCGTTTCCTTCAGGTGCTTGTGCATGACGGCCGAGGGGGTCGGCGCTTCGAATGGCACGCGGCCGGTCACCATGTGGTACAGCGTGGCGCCCATCGAATAGGTGTCAGCCCGGTGATCGACGTGCAGTTCGCCGCGGATCTGCTCCGGGCTGATGTAGTACGGCGTGCCGTAGGCGCGTCCGGCCTCGGCCATCGCCGCCTCGACATCCGTGACGGCCCGGGCCAGACCCATGTCGGCCAGCTTGGCTACGCGGGCCTTGGTCAGCATGATGTTCTTGGGCTTCACGTCGCGGTGGATGATGCCCTTGTCATGTGCGTGCAACAGAGCCTCCGCCACCTGGCGGATGATCCGCACGGCCTCGGCTTCGGCGTAGACCTTGCCGTCCGCCAGCTCGTCGTAGACCGTGCTGCCTTCGACGTACTCCATTACGAAATAGTGAAAGCCGCCGGATTCGCCGACGTCGATCGCCTGCACGATGTTGTTGTGGTTCAGAGCCGCGGCCGCCTTGCCTTCCTTGTAGAAGCGCTCGACGAACTCGTGGTTCTTGCTAAGCTTTTTGGGAAGCACCTTGACAGCGACCACGCGATCAAGGCTGATTTGCTTGGCCCGATAGACGACCGCCATCGCCCCCGCGCCGATCTTCTTCTGGAGTTGATAGCCGGGAATTTGCTGCGCCGGGCGCCCGCCGGAATCCTCGCTGTTGCCCTGAAGACGGTTCAACTGGGTGCGGGTGACGAAACCCAGCTCGACCAGAACATCGGTAAGCGGGTGAGTCCTGCCGTTCGATGCCAGCGCACGGGCGCGCTCCGACGCCTCGCGCAACTCATCGTGCGTCAAATACGTACGTTCCAGCGCTAGTCGGATTGCCTGACTATCTTCCGGCGACTCAGCCACGATCGTATTTCCCAACCCTCGGCGATCCACCCGCCCGATCGACGATTGTTCGCGAGTCTGTTGAAAATCGCGCAGGTCCGAAAACATCGGCTCGCCGCGCTCAACTTACTGTAGCATCCTATCGGGCCGCATTCCAGTGCCGGGCCAACGAGAGGAGGCGAATTGGTCGGGAATCCGGACGGGAGAATCCGTATTGGGAGCGGTTTTCGGGAAATCACGGAATTGGTCAGCGACGCAGCCGGCCTGCGTCGAAACGCATCCAGGATCGGGAATAACGGGCCGGAGGCCCATGCTATCCGGATGCGAACGGCGAGCGGGTCGTCGGTCTTGAATTCGATCGCCTCCTCACGAACCGTGAGTTCAAACGACCGGACGCCGCCTCGTTCACCGCGTTTTCACAATTGCCTTCAGCCGGTTCGGCCGCTGCCTTCCGCCGACCGCCCCCTGGCGAGGACACATAACTGATTACGCAGCGGACTGTTACAAGTGCACGACAAACATGTCCGCAGGCCGTCGAGCAGCCCGACCTTTCGGGTGAATAACCAGGAGTCACAACTGATTTCCGTGTGGAAACAGGACGGCGGATTGAGTACCTTACGCGACCTCGCGGCTGGCGTGGGGCGGCGGATAGGCCCGCGTGCAAACGAAATTGGATGGGCCGCGTTTCGCATTCGCAACGAACGGAGATTCGATTCATGAAACGAAGCATGACAGCATGTCTTGGCGTTGTTCTGGGTCTGATGTTGGCGCCCCTTGTCGGCGCGCAGGAGCCGCCGCCCAGCAAGCCGGCCGGCGGTCCGCCGATCGCGGCGCCGCCCGCCGCCCCAGTTAAACCGACCCCGCAGTTCAAGCCCGGCGAAGCCCCGAAGCTGACCACCAATGTGAAGGAGTGGGACTTCGGCATGAAGTGGTATGGCGAGCCCTGCGAAGGCGAGATCACGGTCAAGAACGAGGGCAACGTCGACCTGACGATCACGTCGGTCAAGACGTCCTGCGGCTGCACGCTGGCCCGCGACAAGACCGGCTCGGTGTGGAACAACAAGATTCTGAAGCCGGGCGAGTCGGACGTGATGAAATTGACGTACAACACGCGCAAGGCCGCAGCGAAGGTCTCGCAGAATATCACCGTCGAATCGAACGACCCCAGCAGCCCGACGATGATGATTCCGGTCAAGGGCGAGGTGCGCCACATCTGCAAGATGGAGCCGGCGGATCGAATCACCTTCGCCCGCGTCGAGCGCGACCAGGTCGCCGAGCAGGGCATCACGCTGACCTCGCAGACCGACAAGCCGATCGATCTGAAGCTCGAACCGGTGTTGGAAGGGGCGAAATTCACCGCGGCGCTGACCACGGAGGAGCCGGGCAAGAAGTGGAAGCTGACCGTCACCACCAAGCCGCCGATGAACGTCGGGCCGAATTCGGCCGAGATCAAGCTCCTGACGGGCAACCCGGAAATGCCGACCATGTCCGTTCCGGTGAGCCTGTACGTTCAGCCGCGCGTCCAGGTGTCGCCGGCCAAGATCTTTGTCACCCGCACGGCCCAGACTGCCCAGCAGCGCATCGTCAACGTGCAGTATCCGCCGAACAAGCCTGTCAAGGTTCTGAGCGTCACCAGCTCGAGCGACAAGATCAAGGCCGAGGTGTCAGCGCCCTCCACCCCGGCCCAGCCGAACGCGCTGGTCGCGATGACGCAGATCAAGGTCTCGCTGCCGCCGGGGCCGGAGATTCCGTCCGGCGCCAAGCTGGAAATCACGACCGACGATCCGTCGCCGGAATATCAGAAGTTCTCCGTCGACATCGTGCTCCGCGAGGACATCGCGCAGCAGAAGCCGGGCGGTATCGGTCCGAGCGTGGGCCCGGCGGGCCCGATCCCCGTCAAGCCGGCTCAGCCGGGTACGCCTGCGGCGCCGACGACTCCCGCCAAGCCTGGCGAAAAGCCGGCGGAGAAGCCCGCCGAGAAGCCGGTGGACAAGCCGCTCTAGCCGTACCGAATCGCAAGATGAGGGAAAGCAGAGGCGGGCGGCCGCACGCAGTTGGTAGGGATGGCCCGGCGATGCGTGCGGTCGCCCGTTTTGGGGAGCGAGCGTCGCGGATTGTGCCCGCTTCCGGGCCGCTTGAACCGTCCGCTGCCGCTA
>JACRLV010000261.1 GCA_016235145.1 Planctomycetota bacterium | reverse complement strand
TTTCTGGATGTGGGGCCAAACGCGCTCTAAGACCGCTTTTAGCTTGTCGATAATTAGGCCGGGCTCGTTCACGAATATCTCTTGGAGAGTTGCGAAGTCGAGCTGGACACTCGTCTTTTCGGTCTTGTGAGAAAAGCCGAAAACATGCCTGTCCGGGCCAGAAATTACTACGCTGGCCGTTACGACCGAAAGATCCGTGATTAGTCGGATTGCGAGATGTTCCTCGCTTATGCTGGTTGATTCAGAAAGGTCGGTGCCCGCCCATAGCCAGCCCGCCTGAATCGCCATCGGCTTAAATGTCTCAAGCAGCACTGTTTTGCCAAGGCCTCTAAGTCCGGTAAGAACAGGGTTCTCCAGGATCCGGGTCTGATCCAGCACCTTTCGGAATTCTCGGGTTTCGGTCTCCCTCCCGGCCAAGTACGGGGGCATGTGTCCCGCACCGGGACGAAACGGGTTCTCGATCTTGAATTTAGCCATCATCTGCCCTCGCCGTAAAGTTATTCCATGCAATAAATTTACCTCAGGATCGACCAACTGTCAAGTGAAATTAGCGTTTATTTCAAATTTATCGTAAACGCTAACGTTAGCTTGACGAGTTGTTCACCCTAAATACGATGCGGCGATGAATCGGCTGAGCACTTCACGGCGGGCGGCAGTCGTCGCGGCACCGGTCGAGGCCATGAGCATCCGCGCAATATAGCGGCTAACCGGCGTGTGCCAGGCCGCGATCCTCAAGCTGCTGCATGACCCGAGAGTGCGCGGCTTCGGGCGCGCCTCTTTTCCCGCTCATCGCCAAAACTCAGCAGTGCCAGCCGGAGCAATACGAACAGACGAATACTATCGTCAGGTGATCGCGACGATCCAGCCGTAGGCCTTGTGCAGCGCTTCGACCAACTTGTCCCAGGACGCGATCGCCAGTGCGATTTCCGCAACAGTCAGGGTGTGGGCGACCATGAGCAGCAGGCCGTCCCGCTCCAAGATTCCAATGGAATACAGCACGATTACGAAGATGAACGGCCAGTTCGAGCCCGGAATCGGCAGCGGCAGGGCCAGCCCGAACGCCTGGATCGAGATGCACACGCCGCATAGCGCCCAAAGCGGCCCGTACGTCATGAACTCGAAGCGCGGGCGGATGATCCGTTCGACGCCGGCCGTCCAACGGGCGACACGATCGCTCAATGCCCGCAACACGCGGAGCGAAACCAGCCGGCGGCGAATCACCCGGGGAAGCCACGGCCGATCCAAACCGAAGATCATCTGTACGGCGCCAACCACGATGGTCAGACCGAACGGCGTCGACAGCCCGACAAAGGGGATTGAGACGATCGCTAGTAGACCGATGAAAAACCCGAAGCCCGCCTGGGCCGTGCGATCGACGATTTCACCGATCGTCAGGTTCGACTTGGCGGATTGGGAGCCGCGACGACCCTTGCGGTCCGTCGGGACAGGTTCTTCCTCGACGATCGTCGGCTGATCGGCCGCCAGTTGTGCGAGGATCGACGACAGGCGAAGGCTATGCCGTAAACGGGACTCGTCGGGCCGGGACGAGCACGAATTCGTTTGCATTCCGCCGGTACCGGTCGGCACGGCGGAGGCTGGGCGTTCGTCAACCTGCATGCTCGCTCCTGCTTCAGGGATCATAGCGGCCCCGTCGCGTGCGGCGGAGTTGCGACGTGGCTCAGCCGCGGCCATTTCTGGGTCTGTCCGCTGCCCCGCTCCAATTCCCAAGCTCCTTTGTACTCGCCCTCCCGAAAGTCGCGCGGTAATAAGAACCTATCCCACAACCGCGTGTGATATGGGCTTCCAGCCCGTTCTTCGCGGTTGGGGGATAGGCTCTGCGCAGAGCGGAATTTCGCAAGGAGAAGCCGATGCCGAAAGAACCAGACGTTCTCTACACCGGAACCGGTCGGCACGTCGTCGCGCTGCATCGCGAGACCGGGGCCGAGCTCTGGCGCACCAAACTGCCCAGCGGCACGTCGACGGTTGTGAGCCTGCTGCTCAAGGGGCGGCAGCTCTTCGTCGGCCACTCAGGCCGGGTCTACTGTCTCGACGCGGACAGCGGCCGCGTGCTCTGGGAAAACGGCCTGCCGCGAACAGGCTTCAATCCTGTAATCATGGCGATGGCGGGCTTGGGCGGCTCGGCCGCGGTGGTTGTGGCTGCGCATGTGGTTGCGGCGGCGGCCCAGGCGGCGACCAGCGCGTCGGCCGCGTGCTGACTTTGGGACGCCGGTCCGCACACGCGGACTGAACGCCCGTGCGACATCAACGTCGGACTGGCACGTCGGCCCACCGTCGCGGCGCCGCTGCTCTGCGCGCAGTGCTTGCCGCGAAAATCCACTGCTGACACAGCAGTGGCACATCGAGCCGCCGGAATGTTTCCCCACGCACTCCGGCAGCCAAGGGTTCACTCTACGCGGATTTCGCGATTCAGCCGATAGAAACGGAATATGGCTGGGTGAACTCACAACCCCGGCCCGGAGCAGTCGGCATGCAATCTCTCGGCGGCCACACATCGTTCAGCGGTTCTCTTACGGACAACAACAGGCTGCCGCGCAACCCGCGCCTCGAGACGCGCGTCTGCCACCGCGTTCCTTGTCGGGTGAACATGATCGACTCCGGGCAGAGCGAGCCGATCGCGATCGACGGCGAGACGTTAAACGTCTCGCGCACCGGCATCGCCGTCCAGGTCGGCATGCGGGTTCCCGAGGGCGCGACCGTCGAGGTGCTGGTCGCGCACGCCGACGGAGCGCCGAGCTGCCTGGTCGGCAAGGTCGTCCACAGCCGCCGCGTGACGACCGGCACCTACGAAGTCGGCATCGGCGTGGTAGGCGAGCTGCGCACTTCGGATTGCTAAGACGCCGCTCCGGCGCATCGGCGCGGCGTTCGCCGCGTCTTTCTTCCATCAGCGACGCACGGTTTGACGCGGGCACGCGCGCTTCCTACCATCCGGTTTGTAGCAGGCGGCGAATTTTGGCTGCCCGCGCCCAGGGAGCGAAATCGCGGCTGGCGGCCGCGTTGGTTGGAAAGGTGGAACGATGGCAGGCAAGAATACGCGGCACTTTGACGACGGGAATTTCGAATCCGACGTGCTTCAGTCGAGCAGCCCGGTGCTGGTGGACTTCTGGGCGGAGTGGTGCGGGCCGTGCCAACTCCTCGGTCCGGTCGTGGACGAACTCGCCGACGAATACGCCGGCAAGCTGCTGGTCGGCAAGGTGGACATCGACAAAGCGGTTCGCACGGCGTCGAAGTTCGGCGTGCTAAGCATCCCGACGCTGGTTCTCTTCAAGGGCGGCCAGGAGGTCGGCCGCGTCGTGGGTCTGCAATCCAAGCGGCAGCTTCAGACGGTGCTGGCCGAAAAGCTCGGCGTTTGAAAAATAGAATTCGCCCGGCCGCCATGCCGGCACCGTCACAATCCCGGCCCCTATCAGGGGAGCGTGGGCCTCCCGCCCGCATCAACACGACGGGGACACAGCAGCCGAGGGCGGCTGCGGTACTTTCATTTTTGCCGCGCCGCGCTTGCTCAGGAATTTCTCGGTTCCTGCACGTTCCAGCCCTTGGCCTTCTCCTCGGCCTGAATCACATCGAGCGGCTTGGCGTCGGGCAGGGCCGGCTTCTTGGTGTTGATCACCTTGCCCTTGGGGAACAGCTCGCGGTTCTTCGCCGCCCATTCCTTGTACGGCTCCGGCAACTCGTCTTCCTCGTAGATCGCGTTGATCGGGCACTCGGGCACGCACAACTGGCAGTCGATGCACGTGTCCGGATCGATGACCAGCATCACCGGATCGTCGATTTCGTAGAAGCAATCCACCGGGCAGACCGCGCAGCAATCCGTGTATTTGCACGCAACACAACGGGCGGTGACGACGTGTGGCATGATGATTCCGTCTGGAAGAGTGGCCTCGATCGGCGCCCGCGGCGGGCGACCCTACGCGGATTGTACGGCAAGCCCCGCCGCCCGTCCCGCCGCCCCCCTCTCCACTTACTCCGGGCGAGGGCCGGGGAGACGGTGAACTGGCAGAATCGCTGGCGATGACATGTGAAATCGATGCGTCATCGGACTCGGAGTTCCGACGCTACGCCTTAGCCTTACGCCGTTGGCCGGTTCGCGATCGTTGCGAGCAAGCGGCGCCGATACAATCCGGCAGGCTCTGGAGAGCGCCCGGCCGATGTGCCAGCATGCGCGGCTCGGGTGCGAATCTGGCGGCGGAGGTCTTGTATGCGCGGCTTGAAATCGCTTCTGTGGGCGATGGCTTCGTGCACGTGCGTCGCCGTGCCCGGTTCGGCCGTCGCCGGCCAGACGCGCGACCCGCGCGAGCTATTGACGCAGGCCGACGCCGCCACGCGCGAAGTTCGCGCCGTCAAATACAACGTCGAAAGCACGATGCGCAGCCCGAGCAGCGAAGTGACGATCAAGGCCGCCGTGCGGCTCAAGCAGATCGGCGACAAGACCGAGAGCGGATTGCCTTTATTCTTGGTAGACGGTTCCGCCGCCGGGGCGGGCGGCGAAGTGCGGATTGTGTCGATCAACGACGGCGATGAGCTGGCGCTGGTCGATTTCAAATCCAAGGAAATCCGCCGCGGCCGCTCCGTCGCGGACGAGCGCGAGGCGGACAGCGAGCTGGTCTGGTTCTTTCGCAACGCATGGATGCACGAATTCAACCACCCGAGGCCGTTCGGCGATGAGATCGAAGGCGACGATCACAAGTACGAAGGCAGAGCCCGCGCCGGCGGCGTCGAGTGCGAAATCGTCTCGGTGAAATACAAGGGGCTCGAACAGCGCGCCCGCTGGTTTTTCGGCGTCGAAGATCACCTGCCGCGCCGCGTCGAGCGGATTCTGGGCGGCGCAGCGCGCAGCGTGATGGAGCTGACCAACCTCGTCGTCAACCCCGCACTCGACGACGCCGCGTTTTCGCTGAAATCGCCGCCGGAGATCGAAGAGAACCAGAGCGGCATCATTCGGCCGGGCCAACCGGCGCCGGCGTTTTCGCTCGCCACGCCGGACGGAAAGACCATATCGCTGATCGACCAGAAAGGCCGGGTCGTCTTGCTGGCGTTCTGGTCGAGCAAGATCGCGCCTTCGCAGAAGGCGCTTCCCGTGATCCAGCGGATTTCGGAATCGGCAGGCAAAGACGTTGCGGTCTATGGCGTGTTGGTCTGGGATGACCAGGATCCGACCGCGCTGCTGAAGGAAAACGGCTGCTCGTTTCCTGTCTTGCTGAAAGGGGACGCGCTGGCCGATGAGTGCAGGATCGACAAAGCGCCGGTCTTCATCGTGATCGGGCGAGACGGCAAGATCGCATACACCGCCATCGGAATCGACGCTAAGCGCGAGGACGAGGTCCGCAAGGCGGTCGAGCGGGCCGTCGCGGAGCACGAATAGCCTCGCGTTGCTTCCACCTATCCCGCGTCGATCAGCGCCAGCTTGTCGCCGAACATGCGCTTCAGATGGGGGATGAGGACGGCGTGCTCGGGCTTGCGCAAGGCGGGGTCGGCGGCGACCAGCTCGAACGCGTCGCGGCGGGCCGCTTCGAGCAGGTCGAAGTCCTCGACCAGCCGGCCGATGCGCAGCTCGGGCAGGCCGTGCTGGCGCGTGCCCAGCAATTCCCCCGGACCGCGCTGCCGTAAATCCGCCTCCGCGATTCGAAAGCCGTCCGTCGTCTCTGCGAGGACCGCGAGCCGCTCGCCCGCTTTGCCGCGCGGAGCGCCGCCAAGCTGCGGCGTCGAGCCCCGCGCGATCAGCACGCAAAGGCTGTCGCGCGCACCGCGGCCGACCCGGCCGCGAAGCTGGTGCAATTGAGAAAGTCCGAAGCGTTCGGCGTGCTCGACCACCATAATCGTGGCGTTGGGAACGTCGACGCCGACCTCGACGACGGTGGTCGCGACGACGGCCCGCAGCTTGCCCTCCGCGAATTCGCGGATCGCCCGCTGCTTCTCGTCGCTCTTCAGGCCGCCGTGCAGCAGACCGATGGGCAGACCTTTCCAGGGTCCATCGACGAGTTGCTGGTACGTCTCGCGCACGGAACGCAATTCCGCGGCCTTTTGTGGCCGCGTCGCTGCGTTCCGTTGCCCGGCGGCGTTTTCGGGCAGCGGCGAAACGTCTTCGCCGATCGTGGGGCAGACAACGTACGCCTGCTCGCCGGCTTCAAGCCTGCCGCGGACGTAGTTCATCACCGTCGCCCACTGCCGTCCGACCACGACGCGCGTCGTGATTCGTCCGCGGCCCGGCGGCGAGGCGTCCACAATCGACACGTCGAGGTCGCCGAAGACCGTCATCGCGAGCGTTCGCGGGATCGGCGTCGCCGTCATGACGAGATAGTGCGGCAGCGCGCCCTTGGTGCGAATCCCGGCCCGCTGCATGACGCCGAACTTGTGCTGCTCGTCCACGACCGCCAGCGCGAGCGCCTTGAACGAGACGTCCTGTTCGAGCAGAGCCTGCGTCCCCACCACGAGGTCGATCTCGCCCGCTTCGATCTGGCGCAGGGCCTCCGTGCGACGGCCGGCGGCGATTCCGCCGCGCAGCAGCGTCCGGCGCACGCGGCTGCCTTCGAGGTAGCGCTCGATGTTCGCCAAATGCTGGGCCGCGAGAATCTCCGTCGGGGCCATGATCGCCGTCTGCCGCCCGGCCGCGACCGCCAACAGACACGCGTACAGTGCGACCACCGTCTTGCCGCTGCCGACGTCGCCTTGCAGCAGCCGCGTCATCGGCCGCCCGCTCGTCACGTCGCGCACGATCTCGCGAATCACCTTGTCCTGCGCCGCCGTCAGCGGGAATGGGAATCGCGCCCGAATGCGGGCATCGATCTCTTTGGTGGCGTGCAGGCGAATTCCCACCTGAACGCTGAGCAACTTCCGCCGCCGAATCGCCATCGCCGTTTCCAGCAGGAAGAACTCCTCATACGCGAGCCGTCGTCGGGCTGATTCGAGCGATTTGTCGTTGTCCGGCGCGTGCATCTGGCGGATCGCCTGCTCGCGCGGCGGCATGCGGTGCGCGCTGAGCAGCCGCGCGGGCAGGAACTCCGCCACCGGCAGTTGCGGCGCGTCGAGCAGGTTCAGCACCACGCGGCGGATCGTATTCGACTTGATCGCGGCATTGCCGGAGTAAACGCCGTACTGCCGCTCGCCGGGTTGCGGAGCGCGAAGCTCGGCGTCGCTTTCAAAGACGCGCAGGCTCGGCTGCACGATTTGAAGATCGTTGTGAAACACCTCGACCTTGCCGGTCGCGACGACGGTGGCGCCGATACGCAGTCCGCGTCCGGCGTAGGGCTGATTGAACCACCGCAGCATGCACTCGCCGCTGCCGTCTGAAATCTCGGCGGACATGTGCGGCCCGCTGCGGTGCAGGTGCAGCACCTCGCCGCGGATGGTCGCGTTCATGCCCGGTTGCAGGTCGGCGATTTCGACGTCGCCGAGGTGCGTCTCGTAGCGAAACGGAAAGTACTCGAGAAGCTGGCCGACGGTGTGCAACCCGAGCGACGCGAAGGCTTCGGCCTTGCGCGGACCGACGCCGCGGACATACTGGAGCGGGTTGTCGCTGTTCGGCGTTTGCATCAAATGCAGAAACGAACCCGCCCGTGCCCCGAGCGGGTTCGCCCTGTGAGATTCCTCGTCATCTTCGGCGACGTTACGGGATAATCAGCTTGGTGCCGGGCTTGAGCTTGTTCGGGTTCGAGATCCGCGACTTGTTCGCGTTGTAGATCTTGTTCCACTTGTTCGCATCGCCGTAGAACTTCTTGGCGATCTTCGACAGGTTGTCGCCCGACTTGACCGTGTACGTCTGGCCGCCGCCGCTGCTGCGGGCAGTCGAGCCGTGCGATTTTCCACCGCTGCTGGGTGCGAGCGATTCGTCGCCGCTCATTTCGACGTTGGAATTCGGCTTCACGGTCGTCGTGACCGGCGGCGACGTCGCGGAGGTGTTGTATCCGGACGATCCAGTGTCGCTCGGCGGGACGGTCGTCGTCGTGTAGGTCGGTTGATAGGTGGCGCCGGTAGTGTCGGTGGTCGATTTGTCCGTCGGATAGCTGGTGTCATCCGTCGTGACAGGCGTTGTCTTCGCCGGTTGATTGCAGGCGGCCAGGAACAGAGAGGCGCTGAGCAGTGCGGCCAGAGCGAGACGCATGTTGTCGATCCTCCTTGCGATCCAAATGGAGACGGTTTTGTTGCGCGACGCCCCTCTAGCAGACACGAAGGACCGGCGTTTGTAAAGTGAGCCCGATTTCCGGGCACTGGTAAGGATTGACAGTGGAACGGGCGTCTCTGCCCGTTTTCGGCGGGCACGGAGGCCCGCACCACTCAAACCTTACAAGTGCCGATTTCCGGCGGCGGAGCGGCGATTTGGCGCGTTGCTCCGCCGTCATGGCGCGGATTCAGGGCGGTTGGACGCGCACCCGACTTGGATACAATCCGGTTCTTCAAGTGGAGGTTATTCGATGAGTCGGACGACAAAGCGCCTTAGCGCATTTCTGGCTGGATTGATCGCAACGATGGCCGCACCGACGTTCGCCGACGAGCCCGCGTTTCGCCCGCCGGCGGTCCCGCTTGTGACCCATGATCCTTACTTCAGCGTGTGGAGTTTCAGCGACCGCCTGACGGACGGCTGGCCGCGCCACTGGACCGGCTCAAACCAGGGTATGTGCGGCCTGATTCGAATTGACGGCCAAGCCTACCGATACATGGGGCCGAATCCGCGCGAGACGCCGGTGATGAAGCAGACGCGGCTCCAGGTCTTTCCGACGCGAACGATCTATGAATTCGAGGCCGGCGGCGTGCGGGCCACCCTGACGTTCATCACGCCCGCGCTGCCGTTCGACATGGACCTCGCCTCCTGGCCGGTCACATTCCTGGATTGGAGCGTCGCCTCGCTCGACGGCAAGCCGCACGAGGTCTCGATTTACCTTGATTGCTGCGCCGAGCTGTGCGTCGACCGCACGAACCAGCGAGTCATGCCGTCGCGCCTGCGCGGCGAGGGCCTGACCATGCTGCGGTTCGGCACGACGAATCAGCCGCTGCTCGATCGGGCCGGCGACGACCTGCGGATCGACTGGGGTTTCTTCACTTTGGCGATTCCGCGGAAGACGCCGCATACCGCCGACGCGACCCAGCCGGCCGAAGCGATCGCCTCCAACGACGTGATCACGTCTCACACGACCGCGCGCGAAGGCTTTGCGAAACTCGGACAGCTTCCGGCGGGCGACGAGTTGCGTTTTCCGCGCCCGGTCAACGACGGCTGGCCGGTCCTCGCGTGCCAATTCGACCTGGGCCGGGTGGGCCCGGAGGCAGTCTCGCGGCACGTGTTGCTGGCGTAGGGGATGGAATTCGACGTGCTGCTGCGCTCGGCCGAGCAGCAATACCCGGCGCTGCGCCAACGATGCGAGGCGTTTGACGAGGAATTGATCGCCGACCTGACGACCGTCGGCGGCCCGAAATACGCCGAGATCGCGACGCTCGCATTCCGCCAGACGCTCGCCGCGCACAAGCTCGCCGCCGATTTCGACGGCACCCCGCTCATGTTCCCCAAGGAAAACTTCAGTAACGGCTGCATCAGCACGGTCGACGTGTTTTATCCGTCCGCGCCGTTCTTCCTGCTCTTCAACCCGCACATGCTGACCGCACAGATGATGCCGATCCTCGAATACGCCCGCACGCCGCGCTGGCCGCATCCCTTCGCACCGCACGATCTGGGAACGTATCCGCAGGCGAACGGGCAGGTCTATGGCGGCGGCGAAGTCAGCGCCGATTCGCAGATGCCGGTGGAGGAATCGGCGAACATGATCATCCTGCTCGGCGCGCTCGCGAAACTGGACGGGAAGGGCGCCCTGGCCCAGCGCTACGCCGCCCAGGCGAAGAAATGGGCCGAATACCTGGACGACAAGGGCTACGACCCGGAAAACCAGCTTTGCACCGATGATTTCGCCGGACACTTGGCGCACAACACGAACCTCTCCATCAAGGCGATCGTGGCGTTGGGCGCGTACGCGAAGACCTGCGAAGCGGCCCACCAGGCCGAAGCGGCCAAAACGTGGCGCGAAATCGCGGAGAACATGGCCCAGCGCTGGGTCAAAGACGCCGCCGACGGCGACCACACGCGGCTGGCCTTCGACAAGCCCGGAACATGGAGCCAGAAGTACAACCTCGTCTGGGACCGCGTGCTGGATCTGAAGCTCTTTCCGCCGGAATTGGCCCGCAGCGAAGCAGCGTTCTACCTGACGAAGCTGAACAAGTACGGTCTGCCGCTGGACAATCGAGCGACGTACACAAAGCTCGACTGGTGCCTCTGGACGGGGGCTTTGACCGGCGAACGCGCTCACTTTGATGCGATCGTTTCGCCGGTCCACGCGTTTGTGGTCGAAACGCCGAGCCGCGTGCCGCTGACGGACTGGTTCTCCACGGTGGACGCGAAGCAGGTTGGTTTTCAGGCCCGTTCCGTGGTCGGCGGCATCTTCATGCCGATGATCGCCGACCCCGCGATGTGGGAGAAATGGTCGAAGCGGGCGAAGTAGCGAAGCAGCGAAGAGGCGACGCAGCGAAGCAGCGGAGCGGCGAAGCAGCGCCATATGCTCCCTCTCCCGGTACTCCGGGAGAGGGC
>JACRLV010000260.1 GCA_016235145.1 Planctomycetota bacterium | reverse complement strand
TTTTCACGTGCCGGGGACATTGAAAAAAACCATTCGTCTTGGCGTCTTTGAAATCCGCGTCAACACCGCGTTCGGCGAGGTGATCCGGGCGTGCGGCGACCGTGCGGACGGCACCTGGATCACGCAGCGCATCATCGACCTGTATGAGGTTCTGCACGCGGCCGGCTACGCGCACAGCGTCGAGTCCTGGCGCGACGGGAGGCTTGTCGGCGGGTTATACGGCATCGCGATCGGGGCGGCGTTCTTCGGCGAGTCGATGTTTCATCGGGCGACCGATGCGTCCAAGGTGGCGCTGGCGGCGCTGGTCGAGCGAATGCGCCGGCGCGACTATCGTCTGCTCGATACACAGTGGAAGACCGCGCATCTGACGCGCTTCGGCGCCGAGGAGATTTCGCGCGAGGAATACGTCCAGCAACTGGAGGCGGCGATCATCCTGCCGCGCAGCTTTGTGGATGGCGGGCGGACGACGGCGGCCCATGCGATCCAATAGCGGCGCATGGGGAGGTCGCTACATCGGCGTCTCGCGAGCCGACCATTTCAGAACCACGCCGCGCGAGGTTCGGCCGTCGATCCGCGCCTCGACGGGGATTTCCAGCAGGACGTGGCGGACGAACGCACCCTCGGCGGCAACCGGCTGCTCGGCGAGCCACGCCCAATCGACGAACCCCTGTTTGAGCTTGGGATTGATGGTCATGTACGCGGTTCCCAGCGACGTCAGGTTGTGGAAGAAATGGCTGCCCTGCGACGGGTCGACGGAGAAATTGCTCAGGCTCGTTTCGACGATGATCCGCGCGGCGCAGATCTGCGCCCACGTGACTGGAATGCCGAGCGAGTGATTCGACGACCCCCAGCGGCCGGGGCCGATCAGCAGGTAGCTGTGCCCCGAGGCGCGAAGCCGCTCGTTGAATTCCGCCACCTCGCGGGCGATTTCGCGCGTCCGCATCGGGTCAAACGTCTCGGGAATCACGTACACGACGTCGGCGATCCCGGCGATCACGCCGTTGCCCAGGGACTGCGGGCTCGAACAGCAGAGCATTTCGTCCGGAATTTCAGCGATGTCCACGGGTTCGAAATCGCCGCCCACGCCATACGGCCGCATTTGCAGGATCGCGAACTCCTTGGGCTCGCTCGCCAGATTCACCGCGAATTCCATCTCCACCGGCCCGCTCAGGCCGCTGCGGCCCAATTCGAGCACGCGATGGATGATCGGCGCGAGTGGAAACACGTCTGATTTCAGCACGTGCGCAAACGTCACCGCGCGCGGGCCGGGCCGCGAGATGCCGTCGTAGAAGCACTGGTTTTCCGGCGACCAGACCGAACCGATCAGGGCGAGCGTGCCGTCACGCTCCGCCTGCTCCAGCGGCAGCCGCGCCACGGCGGCGTTCGGATCGCCGGCGACGTCGAACTCCGTGCGGCTCAGGTCGAGCGCGTAGAAACCCCTCTGCGACGTCGCCAGGAACTGCCTGGGCGACGAAAGCTGCGGCAGCACCTGCGGATAGGCTGGGCAGAAGCGCAGCGCCTCGCCGCCTTCGACCACCAGCCGCCCCAGGCCCAGCCCGACCGATGCGACCCCGTCTTCCGGCCGCATGTGCCCGAACGGATAGAAGTTGTACGAGCGCATCACCCCCGCGAAATTCGGGTAGAAGTGCGACTCATGCCGCGTGCCCACGATCTGCTGGAGAATGACGGCCATCTGCTGTTCTTCGATGCGGTGAGGCGTCGATTCGAGGTACTTGCGGGCCGCGGAATAGAAGGTCGAAGCAAAAACAAGCTTGATCGCGTCGCAGAGTTGATCCAGCCGGACCCGGTCGTCAGGGTGATTGTTGGGGATCATGTACGTGTCGTAAACGCCCGCGAACGGGTGGGTCTGCGAATCCTCGAGCAGGCTCGATGAGCGCACCGCGATCGGGTAGCGACTGATGTTCAGGTAGGCCCGCAACGCCTCGACCACCTCGCTCGAGAGCTCCGCCTTCAGAAACGCCGAGCGAATCCACTCGTCTTTCGCGGTGTACAGTCCCTGCGAGCGCAGATGGTTGCCGTCGAGAAATTCCTCGAACACGTCCGTCCCGACGACGACGGTCCGCGGCACGTAAACGCGCACGCCCTCGAACGCGCGGTCGACCTGATGCCGCATCAGCATCGCATCCATGAACGCCAATCCGCGGGCCTTTCCGCCGAGCGACCCGCCGCCGACCCGGGCGAAGCTGGTGTGCAGGTCGAACTTGCCGGCGTCGAAATCCTCCACCACGCCGCGGCGGTTCCGCCGCAGCACATCCTCCAGCTCGCTGATCAGGTAGCGCCGCAGCCCTTCGACGTCGCCGAACTCGGTGATCTTCTTGGGCCGGAGTTTGCGGGCCAGGACGAATTCCGTGCGGGCGCGCAGCCAGATGGAGAAGTGGTTGCGGCGCGCGTGGTGCGCCAGCGACTCCGCCGGCACGTCGCGCAGCACCCGGGCCATGTCGCGCAAGTCGGAGGCCCGGGCGACCTCGCGGCCTTCCGGCATGCGGAAGACGAAATCGCCGAAGCCGAAATTCGCCAGCATGAATTCGCGCACGTCGTGCAGCAGCGAGGTCGAGCGCTTGTGCAGGAAGCTGGTCTGAAGTTCGCGGGCTTTTTCCCGGTTGCTCAAGTCCGAGGATTGCAGCAGCGCTGACAGGTCGGGGTTGTCTTGCTTCAGCTCGCGGATGAAGCGTATCCCGGCCTCCGGGTCCGGCGCGCCGTCGCGCACGAACGCCACGTCCGAAACCACGCCGAAGATGTACTCGCGAAACTTCTGGTAAAGCTGCATCCCTTCTTCGAACGTCTCGGCGACGAGGATTTTCGGCCGGGCCCGCAGGCGCAGCTGGCGGTGCATGCGATTGATGCCGTCCAGCATCACCGAACGGGTCTGATTCACCAGTTCGCTGTACATGATCGGCAGAATCGAGGAACGATAGCGCACCGAATCCTCGACCAGAATGATGACGCCGACTCCGCCCTCGCGCGTGTCGTGCTCCACATTCCAGCGGTCCTCCATCACCTTGATGATTGCCAGGAAGATCTTCGCGTCGCCATGCCAGACGTAGATCGCGTCGCAGCCGAGGTCTTCGCGGCGGTCGTCCAGACGGGCGAGTTCGGCGACGTTCGACACCATCAGCACGATCGGGGCGATGGAGTTGATCTGCCGCGCTTCGCGGCCGAAGCGCTTCAGATCCATGTCCACCAGCCGCAGCATGGTGATGATCAGGTCGTACGGATGCCGCCGCAGCTCCTCAAACGCCTCCTCGCCCGTGCTGACGCGGGTCACGCTGGGCGCGTGCGTCAGGCCGAGGTCGGTGTATTCGGAAAAGATCAACTCGGTCAGCAGTCCGTCTTCCTCGAGAATAAACGAGTCGTACGCGCTCGACACGAGTAGAATCCGCTCGATTCGCCGGGGCATCAGGTGCGGGAAACGCACCAGCCGCCAGTCGTGGCCGATGGAGTGGTTCTCGGTCAGCCGTCCATGCGTAAGCACAGCCGTTTTGCCTTTCCGCGATCAGGCGTTTCGAGGTTGCGGCCGGAACGCGGCGCGCCGGTCGCGTTCGCGAGCGGTTTCGGGCACAATTCTACGACCCCGCGGCGCGGGTGTCATTGCAAAGTCGGAGTCGATCTTGGCTCAGTCCCAGCGCCAACCTCTGCGCGTCGCAAGCGGATGGTTCGCCGCGGCGCTCGCACGACTCGGACCGCTGGCCGGCCTGGCCGCCGTGTGGCTGCTCTTCGCCGCGCTCAAGGGCCCTGATTTCGTGCGCTGGGACAACCAGCGCCTTATGCTGCTTCAGACCGCCGTCGTCGGAACCGCCGCGATCGGCGCGACGCTGATCATCATCGCCGGCGGCATCGATCTCTCCGTCGGTTCGACCATCGCATTGGGAACGGTGGTAATCGCCATGCTGCTGCGAGCGGGCGTGGACCCGCTTTGGGCCGGGCTGGGCGGCGTCGGCGCCGCGGCACTGAGCGGGCTGGCGATCGGGTCGCTTGTCATCGGGCACGTGGGGCGCGTCGCGGCGCTGCCCGTTGCGTTCGCGGTCTTCTGGACCGTGCGCCTGGCCGCCCTGCGCTGGGGCGGCGAGCATTGGACGATCGCGCCCTGGCCCTTCGATCTGTTCGCGGCCGCGGCGGCGTTCCTCGCCGTGCTGGCCGTCGACCGCTGGCTGCTCAAACGCGTGCCGCTCTCGCCGTTCATCGTCACGCTCGGCCTGTGGGGCGCCTGGCGCGGCGCGGCCAAGGGAATCGCGGGCAACCAGGCCGTTTATCCCGATCACGCGACGTGGCTCGACCGGCTGATGCAACTGGAAAGCGACGGCCTGGGCTCCGTGTTGCCCTTCGGCGTCTGGCTGCTGCTGGGCCTGGCGGTGCTGGCCGCCCTGATCCTGCACTACACGCGCTTTGGCCGTCACGTGTACGCTGTCGGCTCGAACGAGTCCGCAGCCCGGCTTTGCGGCGTGGGCGTCGAGCGCACGAAGCTGCTGGTCTACGCGTTCGCCGGCATCTGCGCGGGAATCGCCGGCGTGCTGCAATTCTCGTTTCTCTCGATGGGCGATCCGACCACCGCCGACGGCTACGAGCTCAAGGTGATCGCCGCGGTCGTCATCGGCGGAGCGAGCCTGTCCGGCGGCGAAGGCGGGATCCTGGGTACGCTGGTCGGAGCGTTTTTGATGACCGTCGTCGACAACGGCTGCACCAAGCTCGGCCTCGATAATTGGGTGCAAGAGATCGTGAGCGGCGCGATCATCGTCTCGGCGGTCGTCCTGGATCGGCTACGGGCGAGATCGCGGACCACGTGACGAGGGGTTCGGCGGCAGAAGGGGTATTCAAACGCCGGCCGATACCTTGATCGCCGCCCGCCCGCGCGGTAAATCTTTCCCATGAAACCCCGCGAAGCCATCGCGATTCTCGACTTCGGCAGCCAGTATTCCCAGCTCATCGCCCGTCGCGTCCGCGAGAACCACGTTTACTGCGAACTCCTTCGGCCGACTGCGACCGCAGCCGAGATTCGCGCGCTCAACGCCCGCGGCATCATCCTCTCCGGCGGACCGGCCAGCACGTACGGCGAAAACGCGCCGGGCGTTGCTGCTGAACTCCTGGACCTGGGAATTCCCATCCTCGGAATCTGCTATGGCATGCAGACGCTCTGCGAACGTCTCGGCGGAAGGGTCGCCGCCGGCGCCGCCCGCGAATTCGGCCGCGTGCGGCTGCACGTTCACAAGGCCGAGGGCGTGCTGGCTCACCTGCCGGCGACGACCTCGGTGTGGACGAGCCACGGCGACGTGGTCTCGAAGATCAGCTCCGAATTCGAGCCGCTCGCCGCGACCGACCACAGCCCGTTCGCCGCCGTGCGACACCGCTCACGACCGCTCTTCGGCGTGCAATTCCACCCGGAAGTGACCCACACGCCCGTCGGCGCTCAGATCATCCGCAATTTCCTCTTCGACGTCTGCGGCTGCGCGGGAGACTGGAAGGTCGCCGGCGTCGTCGAGCAGATGGTCGCCGAGCTGCGCGAGCAAATCGGACCGCACGAAAAGGTGATCTGCGGCCTTTCCGGCGGAGTCGACAGCAGCGTCGTCGCCGCGCTCGTGCAGCGGGCCATCGGCGACCGGTTGCATTGCATCTTCGTCGACAACGGATTGCTGCGGCGCGGCGAAACGGAGATGGTCCGTTCAACTTTTCAGGGGCATTTCGGGATGCACCTGCGCGTCGCCGATTCGGTGCGGCGGTTCCTCGATCCGCTCCGCGGCGTGACCGATCCGCAGGCCAAGCGCAAGATCATCGGCCGCGTTTTCATCGACGTGTTTCGCGATGAGGCGGCGGCGATCGACGGGGCGAAATTCCTCGCGCAGGGCACGATCTACCCCGACGTGATCGAATCGGGTCACGGCGCCGCCGGCCAGACCGCCCTCATCAAGAGCCATCACAACGTCGGCGGCCTGCCTGCCGAGCTCGGCTTTGATCTGGTGGAGCCGCTGCGGATGCTGTTCAAAGACGAAGTGCGCCAGCTCGGCGAGGCGCTTGGCCTGCCGGAGGATCTGCTCTGGCGGCACCCGTTCCCCGGCCCCGGCCTGGCCGTGCGAATCGCCGGCGAGGTCACGCCTGAGCGGCTGGAGTTGCTGCGGACGGCTGATGAGATCCTGCTCGAAGAGCTGCACGCCAGCCGCTGGTATCGCAAGATCGCGCAGGCGTTCGCGGTGCTGGCCCCGGTGGAAAGCGTGGGCGTGATGGGCGACGGGCGCTCGTACGAGGGGCAGCACATGATCGTGCTGCGCATGGTCGAGACGACGGACTTCATGACCGCGGATTGGGTGCGGGTCGATTACGAAGTCCTGGCCGCCGTCAGCAAGCGCATCGTCAACGAGATCCGCGGCATCAACCGCGTCGCCTACGACCTGTCCAGCAAGCCGCCGGCGACGATCGAGTGGCAGTGACGAAGAGAGCGGCCGAATCGGAGCGCCGCCCGCCGCAACCGCCGGTGAAATGCACGATATAATCGCGCTCGCCACGCTGCCCGGTGCGCGCCGGGCGGCGTTCGCGTCGGCCGCACTATTGTGATCGGGCGTTTATGAGCGTCGAGACCGGGCACTTTGATCTTGTTCCGCTTCGGAACACCGCCGCGGAATTCGCCGGGCTCGTGCTTGAGGATCGATCCGATGTGCAGACTCTCGTGCAGCCGTTCACGCCGATTGGCGAACCGGTTGGGCCGACGCAGCGGCTGCTGGCTGCCAGCCCCGGCAAACCTGGCGAACTCGACGAGCCGCTCGAACTGGAGTTGCTCGTCGGAAAGGGCCCGGAGGGGCCCATTCCGTTCGCGGCGCTGACCGCGAGCCGGAATGCCGCGCCGCAACATTCTTCCGTGACGCCGCTTCCCGGATTGCTCCTGTTCTGCCGAAAACGTGCGTGCGTGTTCGAGGCGCGAATCGTCGAGGATGATTCGGCGGCGCGATTGCGCGCGGACGCCTCGATCGGGCCGTTCGCTTCGGTTTCGGAAAGCGGCGCGGCGGTTGGCGCTTCCTCACCTCCCGCTGAGCCGCCCGGCGAGCGTTTTTTTGAACAGCTCATCACGTCGCAAGGCGACGTCGCCGCGCTGCACGAGAGGCTCGCCAAGGACGATCCGGTGCGAGCCGCGGAACTCCGGGCCAGGCATGCTTGTTGCGGCTGTTCGGAGCGAGCGCGGTGCTTTCCGACGGACGGCGGGTACGCGTTCGCGCCGGATCGGCTCATGCCGCTGGGAATCGCGGCGGATAACGCGCGGCTTGGGCCGCACGCCCCGTGGAGCCTGGAAGCGGCGGCGGCCGTTGTCGGTGGACAGCGTCCGACGCAGAACCCAGCCGATTTCGCCCCGGATGCCCGCACATGCCAAGCATGGCGGCACGCACACGCCGAGCAAATCGAAACCTCCGGCCCGATGCACCTGTTGCTCGACGAACATGACGGCCGCGAGTTACTGGAAGCCGCGCGGCTGAAGCTCGCGATGATCGCCGGCGTACTGCGACAACTCGCCGCGAGTTGGAAAGCGAGCGGCCGGCCGCACCTGATCTGGCGCGGCGACACGGTGCGCAGCATCTGGCGCAGGCCGCAGGCGCTGCCGGCTTCGGCCTGGGGATTCGAGCCGACGTTGCGATTCACCGGCTACCAGCCGGCCTCGCCCATCGAGGCGCCGGGAGGCGCCACGCTCCCCTACCCGCCGATCTTGTCTGACCCTGATTTTCTGCCGCCGGAGATCGCCTCCGCGGTGCGTGTCTTTGGTCAGCCGCGGCGCGCGACGGTTTTCGTCAAGCGGGCCAAGGCCGAGGGCGGCGTGTTCAGGACAACCGTGCTGCTCGAATCGCTGCACCTGCCGTGGGAAGGCTTCACCACGCGCGACGTCATGCACGTGCGGGCCGGAGGGTGCAAGCTGACGCTGAGCCCGCTCGAATCGCGAAACCCGAACGACGGCGACGGCTTGCCGTTTGCGGGAACCGCCGAGGGCGCGACGCAATCGCTTCAAACCGGCGAGCAGCTCGAAGGCTGCGAATGCACGTGGTATCCGCGGTTCGACGAATCGGTCGATCTCTTCGCGGTCGGCATGCTGCTCTTTCAGACTCTCGGCGCCAACGACCAGCGGCCGCCCGCCGCATATCGAGCCGCCCTGCTCCGCGAGCGGGCCGAGTTCTTGCAGACGCTGTCGAATTCGCCGGTTCAGCAGCGCGACGCCGCGGCGCGAATGTGGGCGGCCGATCGAGCGGTGATCGACGCGCCCGCCAATCCATTCGCCCGGCGGAATCTGTTGTTCCGCGAAGAGGATCGCCAGCAGACGCGGCCCGATGCTCTGCCGACTTCTCTCTGGACTTCCATCGTCATGTGGGGGCTGCGGATGCTGACTTCCGTCGCCGGCTTCGGATACTGCGAATCGCGCGCCATGCCGGCGCCGCGGACCGCGGGCGAGACGCTACTGCCGCTGTTGGAGGTTGACGGTTTGATCGCGATGCTGGACGACGTCCTCTTCGGCCGCGGCGGACCGGCCCGCACAGCCCAGAGGCTGCTGTCGGGAGCCCACGGCCGCCTGCCCACGAGTGGAGACGACGAATGACGGAAGATCAGGCCACGCTCGTGGTCCCGGAGCGCCTCGCGGCGCTCGCTCGCGCAATGGTCGAAACGCATCGCACGCCGGGCGCGACGCTCGCGACTGAGCTTGTCGATCGCACCTGCGGCGACGCGCTGGCCACCTGCGCGGACAAGCACGAACGCACGGAGCAGATTCGCTCGGCGGTGGCGCTGATCGGTGGCGTCAGGCCGGGCGGGTCTGAAGAATCGCAAGACCGAGCGAACGATGCACTCAACGAAGCCCTGCGCCAACGGGCCGCGGTCGAGCTGCAACTGCAAGCCGCGCAGAGCCGGCTCGAAGCGGCGGAAACGGAGAACCGCCGGGCGGAGTCGGAGCGACAGGAATTGCAGCGCTCGCTGGGCCTGCTGCGCAACCGCAACCGCGAGTTGGAACAGGAGCGCGACACGCTCCGCACAAGGGTCAACGAACTGGACTTGAAAGCCCAGCGGCTCGAAAACGCCGCCGAGGACGCACAGCTCCAGCTCACGCGGCTGAGGTCCACGCGACAATCGGTCAGCGAGTCGGCGATCGCAGTGACCGAGGAAATGAATCTGCTCAAGTCGGAAAACGAGACGCTGCGGCGGCGGATCGAAGAGGCGCTCCAGGCGCGCGACCGGACGATGCGCGAGAGCGCGTCGGAGCTGTCGGACGCCCGCGGCCGAACGGCGGACGCAGCATTCGGGCGGGTCTGGGAGCGATTGAGCGCCGCCATGCCGGACGTTTTCCCGGATACGCACGTGCCGACGCACGACACGTTCGAGCGGCTGGCCGATGCCTTGGTCGTGCTGCTGCGGCTCAGCACGTTCCAGGAGCAATGCGTGCTTCAGAAGCTGTACGAGCTGCGCGACGTATCGCAGCAGAACGACCCGATGTTCGGATTTCTGACGATGCTGAAGCGATCGTCGCTGGCGGCGGCGACGCGCGAATACGTCGCCCGCGGCCGGGAACGGGCCCCGTTCGCGCAACTGCTCCGCGCGCACCAGGCGTGGGCGGAGGCCATCGCCACCGGGCTTTACAAACTGGTGGTTCGCGCCCCGTCGCTGATCGCCGATGCGATCAACCCGCGAAGCTGGCCGATCGGGCCGACCGCGGCCGACGCGGCCGTGGGCCAGTACCTGCGCAAAGACGGCGTGCGGGTGATTTCGGACCAGCTCGGCACGGAATTTCGTCGTGAAGCGGCGCGGCAAGCCGCGCAGGACTATGAGTTCAACATCCGGGAACGCGACGTGTAGAGCGGTTTCATTTGTTTCGTAGCGTCG
>JACRLV010000247.1 GCA_016235145.1 Planctomycetota bacterium | reverse complement strand
GGCGTTCGCCTCGGCGGCCGCTTGTGCCGCCGCCATCTCAGCTTCCATTCGCGCTCGTTCTTCCCGCTCTTTCCGGTTGCGCGCAGGCCCGGGAGCGAACCACTCCCGCTCGGGATCGTATTGGCCGCCGGCCCAACTCCCGAGCTTGCTGGTTGCTATCGTCAGCCCGGTCTTAAACGCGGCCATTTCGCCTTCGAGCTTGGTGATCTGGTCGTCGGTGAAGTACTCGCGCATGTCGTCGGCGATGGTGTCGGCGACGCCCCCGAACTCATCGAGCAGCGGCAGCACGCGCTGGGACCAGGCCGCGACCGTCTCGGGTGTCGGGGCTTCGTTGTGGAGTTGGACCTCGAAAAACTCGTTGGCAAGCGTTTGAATCTCCGCGCGATTCGATTCAAGGAAGCGAACGATCCGTTCCTTGAACACCGCGCCTGAAACGACAACCAAACCACTGGCGCGACCATCAGAATGAGGCGCGGGATCCCGTACAGCATGCGTTTCTCCAGCGATTCGTCCGCTTCCGCGCGTCCGTCCCGACCTGGCCGATTCGATCAATGGCGGCCTACGGTTTCTCCTCCGCGCCACCCGACCGTTTCGGGGTTTGGCTTTCGGCGTCGGACGGCTTCGGCGCTGCAACGGGCTTGGCCGGCCGGATCACGGGCTTGGGCTCCGCGGCGTTGCGACGCTGCTCGCGCGTGGGCAGACCGTCCAATCGCTCCTTGAGCCGGTCGAACATCCGCTCCACCGGCAGCATGAGCTGTTGATAACGCTCTTCCGCCGCCTTGACCAGTTCCGGAGTGGAGGCGGTCTTGAACGCCTTCTCCGTTTCTTCCATCTGCGTGCCCTTGCCGCGCAGGAAATTGTCGCGCTGCCGCCTGGCGTCGTCCAGGAAGAGGTGCGCCTTCTGTTGCTGGCTCGAATCGAGCGCGTAGCGGGCGATGAACGCATCGACGTACTGCTCCCACTCGTCCTTGGGCTGGGCGGGCGCGGCTTCCGCCTTCACGCGCGCCGGGGCGGCCGGCGTCGTCCCGACCGGCGTGACCGTCATCTCCGCGCCGCCGGGCGGCGGCTCGCCGTTGAGGGCGGCCAGGCGCTCGCTGCGCGCCTGCGTCATTGCGGTTTCGAGCGTGCGGGCGCGCTCGCGGTCGAGTCTCTGCGCACCCGGGCTGCGATACCACTCCGTCGCGACGTCAAAGCCGCCCTGCGACCATTTGTTCAAACGCTTGTTCAGCAGCTCCGATCCGACGTCGACCGCCGCGATGGTCGCGTCCATTCGGGCCTGCTGCTCGTCATCCAGATAGGGACGCATGCCATCGGTGATTTGCGTCACCAACTCCCGACCCTTGCTGAACATCGGCAGGGCCCGATCGGCCCATTCGGCTACCTGGTCCGGCGTGGGCGGCTCCACGTCCAGGCGTTTTTCGAGAAAGTCGTTCGCGAGCTTGTTCAGGTCGCCCTGATTCTCCTTCAGGAAGCGGAGCACGCCCTCCTTGAATACGCGCCGCGTTTCGTCCGCCTGGGCTTCGTCCAGCCGCAGGTAGGTGGACATGCGTTCGGAAAAGCGGTCGAGCAGCTTGTCCATTACCGCGGGCGTCAGCACCAGCCCATAGCCCGTCGGTTCTTCTTTTTCGGCGGTCTTGCGATCGTCGCGCGACCCGTCCTGAGCGGCCGCCGGCCGCGGCCCATTCGGGATCGCAATCAGGCATAAACACACGGCAAAGACACGAAACAGCATGGGGAAACTCCTGCAAGCCGCCATCCCGCAACGGCCCGATCGTAACTTATACCCGCCAGGCTTCCGGCTGTCGCGAGCAAGCAGGCACGCAAATTGCTTGTCTGGATTTGCTTCGGCAGAGTCGGCACAATTGCCGCACCGATGAAAGACCGCATCCCAGTGCGCGCGCTCGTGATCGATGACGACCAGTCGGTTTGTCATCGCATCAACGAGTGGCTCACCGCAGAGGAGTACGACGTCTTCGCCTGCACCGACTCAACGACCGGATTGCGCGAGGCGGCGGCGGCTCCGTTTGATCTCGCGCTGGTGGACTTGCGCATGCCGGACGTGGACGGTTCCGACGTCATCGCCGCGTTGATGAAGTCGTCGCCGCAGACGCGCGTGCTCGCCATGAGCGCATTTCCGGAGCGGGAACACGTCGTTCGGGCGATGCAGGCCGGCGCGTGCGATCTGCTCAGCAAGCCGATTCAGAAACCCAGCCTGCTCGACGCACTCGGCCGCCAGCTCGCCGAGCTTGGATTCGCGGAGCGAACCGAATCCGCATTCAATCGTCGCCTCGGCAACCGGCTCCGCGAAATCCGCAACGCCGCCAGCCGCACGCAGCAGGACGTCGCCGCGGCGGCCGGCATCAGCGCGGCACAGCTATCGCAGATCGAGCTCGGCAAGACCGCGACGACGACCTGGACGCTGGCGCGAATCTGCGGCGCCATGAAGCTGAGTTTGTCGTCGTTCTTTCAGGGAATGTAGCAAGCCGCTTTCAAGACACCGCTCGTGTTAGTTGGTCGCACGGTTCGCATTTTTACGAGTGTTTCTGGGTGATTCTGTGTGTTTCTGGGTGGTACGGGCGTCCCGCCCGTCACACGGAGAAACGGGCGGGACGCCCGTACCACCCTTTCGAGCAACGACGGGACGCCCGTACCACCGTCTTGCGGCGACTACAACTAGCTACGCCGGCGGTCTCGCCGTGGTCTCTTCGCTTTTCGGGCCGCATACGCCGGATTGACGTACAACTCCGCGGGCGTGCTGCGTTCGTCCGGCGGCATGCCGAACGCCGGCCGCAGCGCGAGCAGTTCGCGCACCTTTTTCGGCGGAAGGCGCTCGGCGCCGCCGATCAGCTTCGCCAGGATGAGCATGCGGCAGTAAGCGTCGAGGATTTCCGTACACCAGTAGGCCCGCTCGACGCTCGGGCCCCAGCTCACCGTGCCGTGGTTGCTGAGCACGACCGTGTTCGCGCTTTTCGTGAAGGGGCGGATGGTGGCGGCGAAATCGCGGCCGCCCGGGGTTTCGTATGGGGCGTGCGGCACAACTCCCAGAAAAACCTCGACCTCGGGAATGATGCCGGTGGGGATCGGCTCGTGCGCGATTGCGAATGCGGTCGCGTGCGGCGGGTGGCAGTGCACGACGGCGGCTACGTTGGGGTTGCCGCGATAGACCTCCAGATGCAGGAAGATCTCGCTGGTTCGTTTTCGCTTTCCGGAGAGCTGGTTTCCGTCGAGATCCACCGTGCAAAGATACCCGGGGGTCATATAGCCCTTACAGATCAGGGTCGGCGTGCAGAGAACCGACTTCTCGTCGATTCGGAAGGAGATATTCCCGTCGTTTCCGGCGGCGAACCCGCGGGAATAGAGTCTGCGGCCGGCTTCACAGATCTGATTTGCGGCCTGTAATCTGTTTCTTTTCATTGGGTTACATCCAACAGTGGTCCGAGAATCCGTTTTTTTTCGCCTCCGGAAGTATCGTCGAGTGAGTACCAGCAAGCAATCATCGCGATAACGGAAAAATCCCATTGACCCACGCGAAGCGGGGAGGTAAAGTGTAGGTACTGGAGGGAGGAGGAGAACCCCCACAGTACTTGCACATCTGCGTTCTCGTGTCGAAGCCCTGCGCTCGTGGCGGGATCGCAGTCACTCGGTTCGATTCTCTCGTGTTGCGTGCCGGGGGTGAGCCCGGCTGAGGGGAAGTTGGGATCGGGATCGCCGATTTGTCCCCGTCGGCGGAGTTCGCTGGAGAGCATCGGCGGTCTCGAGTACCCGAAGAAAAGTTTCAGCAATTCCAGAGGAGGAATGTTATGAAGCGAGCACTTGGATTGGGCTTCGGGCTGGCCCTGACCAGCTCGGCGTTCGCCGGCTTCGTCGCCGGCCCTGCGGCTGGGCCGTTCAACTCGGACGGCGGCGACAATAACGCCGCGAACGGCATCATGAGTTGGGGCTATGCCGGCGCAGCCTTCAACACGAACCAGATCGTGATCGATGGCGACGTGACTTACGGCGGAACGGGCAGCTACCGGAGCGAACTGCGCGTGCGCGTGGTCGGGCCGGGCGGCGGCACCGCCACAACCGGCAGCTTCGTGAGTGGCACCACATGGGCCGGTACGATTCACGTCAACGCGGTTGTCAATCTCAGTGGGACCATAACAGGCGGCCCGGGAACGTGGAATTTCCGCTTCTGGGAAAGCTATGATGATCCTGGCGTCGATGCGATCTGGTCGAACGTGACGATTACCGTCAACGATTCGCTGCCGCCGGACACGAACCAGACGATCGCCGTCGGCGCTCTGCCGTCGGACGGTACGCTGGTCAGCTACGCTGGCGACTTGCGCAGCGCCGGCTTGGTGGACCGCTATGACTTCTCGCTGCCCTACGCCGTTGCGAACATCAACGACTATCTGAACACGCGCACGAGCGGCGGAACGACGAATTTCGACACCCAACTCGGCCTGTTCGACCTGAGCACCGGGCTATGCGTCGCGACTAACGATGACGGTGGCGTGGGTCTTGCTTCGAATCTGACCTTCGGCTCGAACGATCCGTACAACGAGGATACCCCGGACGGGTTCGACGGCGCGTCGCTGGCGGCAGGCAACTATGCTCTGTTGGTCGGCGGTTACAGCACGAACTTCGCGATCGGCCAGGCGATCGGTGATGTGGTCGGCGGCTCGGCAACCGGCAACTACACCGTTTCCTTCAACTACGTTCCAGAGCCCGCCTCGCTGGTTCTGCTGGCGCTCGGCGGCCTGGCTCTGATCCGTCGTCGCTGAACCACGACGTCGGCACAGCCGGTACTCTATGACTTATCGAGGGCGGCGACTGGAAACGGTCGCCGCTCTCGTTCTTTAGAGCAGCATTCGGCCGCATCGCCGAAACCATCTTTCTCGGGTGCGGCCAGGGATTTTGGCACACGTCCGAATCATCAGGGCAGGCCTTGCCCGCGGCCGAGGCGCCGCCGCTCGGCACGATGCGTAGCGGCCGGCGTCTCGCCGGCCGTAGATCGTCGAACTGCCGCGATCGGAGCTGCCTACGCTCTACGGCCTGCGAGACGCAGGCCGCTACTTCCCCCAAGCGGCGCTTGGGGTACGGACGGTGTGCCATAATCGACGGCCACACCCTCTTTCTCAGGCTCGCCGGCTGCGCTGTTGCTGCTTGAAACGGCTGCGCGTATACTCCCGCCCTGAATGTAGTTCGTTGATGTACCGGTGGTTAATGGCGACCATCGGGCGCTCACGGAAATCTGCCGAGCGTTCGATTGGCGTTGTTCAGAGTCTGGACTTCGGCGGGCCTGCGGGCCTGTCAATGTGAAATACGCACGGAACCGTGACTTGATCGATTTTTATCCTATTCATCATCATCTTCCGGTCTGTCCGGGTCCGGCTGCTTTTTCAGGGAGCAAGCTCCGACGCTGACGCGCTGAAGCGATAACGCCGACATTCCACGCGCCCGGGCCGGCTGGCGGCTTCGGGCTCGATTCCGTGTCCCGCCCTGGTGTTCATCATCGAACTGCGCCGGCCGCATGCAGGCCGTTGTGCGGTCGGACTAACCTTGCGCCAAGATTGGATTGGAATTCGCAATGTCCCACCCCTTTTTGCTGCTTGCCGCCGAAACGGGCGGCATGGGAGGAATCGCTGTCGCGGCGATCGTCGGGATCGTGGTCGGGCTGGCCGTTGCCTGGGTGATCCTGGGCGCCCGTTTTCGCAACCAGTTGCTCCAGCGGCAGGCGGACCTGGAGCGGCATCGGGCTGAAGCGATGGAGAAGCGCGACCAGATTCTCCGCAACGCCGAGGTTGAGGCCCAGAAAAAGCTCCTGGAGGTCATGAACCGCTTCGAACGCGAGACCGCTCAGGTGCGCGACGAGCTGAAAGAGGCGGAACGCCGCCTCGCGAAACGCGAGGACAACCTCGACAAGAAGCTCGACGTGCTCAACACGAAGGAAAAAAAGCTCGAAGACGGCAACCAGCGGCTGGCTGACGCCGAGAAAGACGTCGCCGCCACCCGGACCAAGGTCAACGAGGTGCTGGCCGAGCAGCGGGCGGCGCTGCTCCGCGTCGCGAAAATGACGTCGGAGGAAGCCCGAACGCTTTGCCTGAAACGGATCGAGGTCGAGGTCGAGAAAGAGGCCGGCGAGCTGATCGAGCGCGTGCTGACCGCGGCCCAGGAAAACGCCCGCGAAAAGGCCCGCCAGATCACGATCGACGCGATCCAGCGGTACGCCGCCGAACACACCTGCGACGCGACGGTGGCGACGGTCGATGTGCCGTCGGACGACATGAAAGGCCGCATCATCGGCCGCGAAGGGCGGAACATCCGCGCCTTCGAGAAAGCGACCGGCGCCACGATCGTGGTGGACGACACGCCCGGCGTGGTGACGATCAACGTCTTCGACCCGGTGCGTAAGGAGATCGCCCGGCTGTCGCTCGAACGCCTGATCAAGGACGGCCGCATCCACCCGACGCGCATCGAAGAGCTCGTCGCCGAGACCGAAAAGGAAATCGAGCAGCGCGTCGTGGAATACGGCCGGCAGGCCACCGTCGAAGCGAATGTCCACGGCGTGAACAAGAAGATCACCGACCTGCTCGGCCGGCTCCAATACCGCACGAGCTACGGGCAGAACGTCCTCAAGCACAGCATCGAGGTGGCCCACCTTTGCGGCGTCATGGCCGACGAGCTCGGGCTGGACGGCTCCCTGGCCCGCCGCTGCGGCCTGCTGCATGACATCGGCAAGGCCTTTCCCAGCGAGCAGGAAGGCACGCACACGCAACTCGGAGCGGAATTTGTCCGCAAGCTGAATGAGCACGCCGCCGTCGTGAACGCGGTCGAGGGCCACCACGGCGACGTCGCGGCTGCCACGCCGTACACGCCGCTGGTGATGGCTGCGGATGCGATCAGCGCATCGCGCGGCGGGGCACGGCGCGATTCGCTGGAGCGTTACATCAAGCGGCTTCAGGATCTCGAGGCGGCGGCGACGAGCTTTGAGGGCGTGCGGCAGGCTTACGCGGTGGAGGCGGGGCGCGAGGTGCGCGTGATTGTCGACGCGGCGCGGGTCGATGACCGTTCGTCGCTCAAGCTGGCCCGCGACATCGCCAACAAGATCCAGGATTCGATGACCTTTCCAGGCGAGATCCGGGTGACCGTGCTGCGCGAGATTCGCGCAGTCGAGTACGCGCGTTGAGCGCATCCGAGCGGATTTGCCGCGCCGCCATCCGACCGTCAGAATAGCCCTCGGCGAAAATCTCGTGCCGACGCGCCGTCGTGTGCGTCAGATAGGAGCAGTCCGCGATGCGCTGGACGCAATTTCTGGTTCCGACCACGAAGGAGACCCCCAAGGACGCCACGGCGGCTTCGCACGTGCTGATGCTGCGAGCCGGGTTGATCCGGCAGCTTGCGGCCGGGCTGTACTCCTACCTGCCGCTGGGCTATCGCGTGTTGCGAAAGGTCGAGGCGATCGTGCGCGAGGAGATGAGCCGCGCCGGAGCGCTCGAGCTGCACATGCCCGTGCTGCAACCGCTCTCGATTTGGGAGGAGACCGGCCGCACCGCCGCGATGGGCGACGTGCTGCTGCGGCTGGGCGGGCCGGCGGGCGACTGGCGGACGCAAACCGTCCTCGGCCCGACGCACGAAGAGGTCGTGACTGAAATCGCCCGCGCCTACCTGAGCAGCTACAAGCAGCTCCCGGTTAATCTCTTTCAGATTCAGACCAAGTTCCGCGGCGAAGCCAGGCCCAAGAGCGGCGTTCTGCGCACCCGCGAGTTCCTGATGAAGGACGCGTATTCCTTCGACGCGGACAAGGCGGGCCTCGACGCAAGCTACCAGGTCATGTACGACGCCTATTGCCGCATCTTCTCGCGCTGCGGCTTGCCCTATGTCGCGGTCGAGGCGGACAGCGGCGCGATCGGCGGCGACGTCTCGCACGAGTTCATGGTGCTGACCGACGCCGGAGAGGACACGGTCGCGGTGAGCGAGTCGGGCGACTACGCCGCGAACACCGAACGGGCGACCTCCTGGTACTCGTCGTGTTCGGAATCGGCGGATTCGAACGCGGCGCCCCAGCCGCTGACCCAGATTCACACTCCCGGCGCGGGCAAGGTTGACGACGTGTGCGCTGTTCTCGGCACGACGCCGGCGCGAATGATCAAGACCCTGATTTTCGACCTGCACTCGCTGCGCGACAGCGGCGGCAAGGAGATCGAGTGGCGCGGCTGGGTCGTCGCGCTGGTTCGCGGCGATCACGAGCTGAACGAGGTGAAATTCCGCAAGGTGGTCAAGACCGCGCTGGCCGACGAGCTGATCTTGGGTCTCGAAATGGCGACGCCGGAGTCGATCGAGAAGCTGACCGACGCGAAGGTCGGGTTTGCCGGTCCGCAGAACCTGGCGGAGCGGGTCGACAAGCTGATCATCGATCGCGACGTGAGTGTGATGACCAACGCCTACAGCGGCGCGAACCGAACGGACTATCACGTCGGCGGCGTGACGGCCGGCCGCGATTTTCCGCTCGACGGCGACAAGGCGGTGATCGCCGACATTCGCACCGTGGTGGACGGCGACCTCTCGCCGACCGGCAGCGGTGCGGCGCTGCGGCTGAAGACGGCGATCGAAGTCGGGCACGTCTTCAAGCTCGGCACGAAATACAGCGAGGCGATGAAGGCCCAGTTTCTGAATCGGGACGGCAAGCCGCAGCCCTTCATCATGGGGTGCTACGGCATCGGTCTGAACCGCATCGTCGCCGCCGCGATCGAGGCGAACCACGACGCCAACGGCATCATCTGGCCGCTGACGATCGCGCCGTTCGAGGTGCTGGTGATTTCGCTCGATCCGCGCGACGAACACGTCGCCCGCACCGCGGCGGAGCTGCACGATCAACTGGCCGCGGCCGGGGTCGATGTTCTGCTGGATGATCGCGACGAACGGGCGGGCTTCAAATTCAAGGACGCCGACTTGATCGGCGTTCCGATTCGCGTCGTGGTGGGAAAGAAGAGCCTGGCGGAAGGCCAGGTCGAAATCACCCTGCGGCGCACGCCAGGCGAAAAACAACTGGCCTCGCCGGCATCGGCGGTCGAAGCCGTGCGGGATCTGATACGGAATGCGGGGAGCGGCGCGTAGCCGGCGACCAGGAGCCGAAGGATGGGATCGCGAAAGCGGCAGCAGCGGAAACGGGAGCGATCGCGAGTTCGTGGGGGCAGCCAGTATCGATTAATCGGAGCGTCGGACGAAACCGAATTTTGCTTCGTGAATCGCGACTGGCAGGAAGGAGGCATGGCCGCGATCCACGTGCTCCGAAAAGTTCCGGGCGGCGGACACGCGTCGGCGGCGTTCCTGATCGACACCTGGTGCATGGGCCTCAAGGACGCGTGGGGTGCGCTCGACGCCACCTACGAAGAATTTGTCGAGAAGATTCTTCAGCCGAATGAAGACCTGCATCCGCTGGCGCCGCTCACCTTGAAGCAAGCGCGCGAGATGGTGGCGGGCGGGTTGCGATTCGCCGAACAGAACGGATTCCGCCATCCGGCCCGCTACGAACGCTGGACCGCGCTGATCGGGGGCGTCGGCGACTGGCGCGAGGCGGACATTTCCGCTTTCGGCTGCGAAGGCCGCCTGCGTTGCCTGGCGACGATGCAGGATCTGAAACGCCGCCTGGTCGGCTGCCGCGTCGAGGATTTCCTGGCCCGCGACGACATCGATTTTGAAATTGTCGCCGACGATTTCACTCTGCTCGACGACAACTCCGTCGAAGTCGACGCCGCAATGGACGTCTTTTCGGAGCGATTCGCGGAGCGCACCCGGCAATGGTGCTTAGCCAACGGCCAGACGCCTTCGCCGTGCATCGCCGAAGCCAGCCAGATGTTCATGGAGGCAATCGGCCAATCCCGCGCTGACGGGCCGGACGCCGCACTCGACGAGGGCGACGCGGGCGGTGCAACGGGGGAATCGGATGCGTCGATCGCGCAACAGTCGGATGCCCTCAACATCAAACTACAGCAGCTGGTCAACCTGGCGCCGGCGGAAGCCCAGCCGGAGCTGTCGCGCGCGCTGGACCAACTATTCCAGATGATCGGGTCCAGCGCCGCTCCTGAGGACATTCTCGAACCAGAACAGGTGGGCGAATTGGTCGAGCAGCGGCTGAGAGCTGAAGGATTCGAGCCCGCCCGCGGCACGCAAGGAAAGCGGCGGCGGCGGCGGCGGCGTTAGCCACCGTACGATGTGCTGGTCGTTGAACGACGCTGCGATCAGAACGCCGACCTTTGTCAGGCCGGGCCGCCGAGTACCGCCAGGCGAAATCCGTTCGCCGCCGGTTCCTGCTCCGCCTGAACGGTTGCCGGCCGCGGCGGTGAAACGACGCCCGTGACGCGCCCGAACATCGTCAGGGCGGTCGCTCTTTCGATGTGGACATTCACCAGCGCTCCGACGTACGCGGCCGGCGCGTCGAACACGACGATCAGGTCGCCCGGCGTGCGGCCCACGAGCTGGATCGGCGCGGCGCCTGACGCGGTTGCGTGCGGATTTCGGACGGCCTCGCCGCCGCGATCCTGCTCGGATTCCGGCTGGAACTCCGCGGCGGCCTTCTGTCCGCCGGCGCGGCCCAGCTTGCTGGCGCCTTCGACGAGCAGCTCGACTTCGCGTCCCACGAACGCCTGTTTGTGCCGCAGGCTGATTTCCGCCTGCGCGGCGAGCATTTCCTGGTTGCGGGCGTGCTTGGTCTCGTCCGAGATGTCGTCGAGCTGAGCGCGGTCGGCCGAGGTTCCCGGACGCGGCGAATACTTGAATACGAACAGGCTCTTGTATTCCACCCGCCGCAGGAGATCGAGCGACGCCTCGAAATCGGCCGCCGTCTCGCCGCAGAAGCCCACGATGAAATCGCCGGCCAGCGCGATGTGCGGCACGAATTTGCGGGCGCGATCCATCAGGGCCAGATACTCGGCGCCGGTGTAGCCGCGTTTCATCCGCTTGAGCACGGCGTCGGACCCGCTCTGGGCCGGGATGTGCAGATACGGCATGATTCGCGGGAAATCGCGCATCACGCGAAAGATGTCGTCATCCCAGTCGGCCGGAAAGCTCGTCACGAAGCGGATGCGGTCAAGGCCTTCGACCGCGTGCACGCGCTCGAGCAATTCGGCGAAGCGGACGGGCCGGCCGTCCTCCTGGTTCACGTACGAGTTGACGGTCTGGCCCAGCAGCGTCACCTCGCGGCAGCCGCGCTCCGCCAGCATGCGGGCCTCGCGCACGATGTGTTCCGCCGCCCGGCTGCGCTCGGCCCCGCGCGTGAACGGCACGACGCAGTACGTGCAGAACTTGTCGCAGCCGCGTTGCACGCGGATGTACGACTGGAGCGTGTTTTCTTCGGCGGTGGGGCGGCGCGACTGGTCCAGTTCCTCGATGCTGTCGTACTGGAGCGCGCGGGCCATCGTCTCCGTGCGGCGCGAGAGCGTGCCCGTGAGAGCCGCGACCTTTTCCTGCCGCTCGATCACCTCGTCCAGCAGCGGCAGCAGGCGATTGAGCTCGCCCGGCCCGCACAGCAGGTCCACCTGCGGCGCCTTGACGAACAGGCCTTCCTTTTCGCGCTCCGCCATGCAGCCGATCACGCCGACGATAACTTCCGGCCGCCGGCTCTTGAGCTTTTTGAGCTGGCCGAGCCGCGAAAGCACCTTGTCCTCGGCGTGCTGCCGGACGCTGCACGTGTTGAAGAGGATCACGTCCGCCTGCGGCGACGAGTCGACCGCCCGCATGCCGCGGGCGCGAAGCTGCCCTTCGACGAGCTGGCTGTCCAGCACGTTCATCTGACAGCCGAAGGTCTCAAGAAAGTAGGTTGCCGGTTTCATGTCGCCTGACGAAGTCTCCTCGAATCCGTCTGACAAGACACGTCTCGTCGCGGGATTCGTCGTATTCGCAGCGTCGGATCTCCGAGTCCGCCGTGGTTTCCACCGCGATCTTGTCGTCGCACTCGGAGGTCCGACGCACCTGCGCGCGATCTAACCCCGCCCGGCGAGCCGCTTTACGGCGGCTTCGGCCCGCTGCCGAACGCTCGCCGGCAAATCCTCTCGATCCAGCAACTCGCGATAGATGCCCGCCGCAACGTCCGGCCGCGCGAGGCCCTCGTGCGCGACGGCCACATGGTAGAGCGCCTCGGCGTTCAGAGCCCGATCGCGCGCCGCCGTCGCTTCTGCGAGCGCGAGCAACGTCTCGGCCGCGCGAGCGTATTCCTTTCGTTCGATTCGGCAACGCCCCGCCAGCAGATCCCACGCATCGCGGTCTTCCGAAGCAACGTATGGGAGCGCGGCCTCGATAAGTTGCGACGCGCCCGCAACGTCGCCGGCGGCGAGCATTCGCCCGGCCTCCGTGCGCACGCCGGAGTTCCGCGGCAAGTACACTCGCTCCGACGTCGCCGCCGCGCGGGGCGATCCGAAAAGCAGCGGCGCCTCCTCGCCATCCTCGGCTGCGGCCGCGCGCGTGGTCGGCTGTCTCTGAGGATACTCGCGGGCCGCACTGCGCGGCTCTTCCAGCAGCGTCAACTCCAGTCGCAGTGATTCAACCGCGGAGACCAGTGCGGGACTTCCTTTCAGTCGTGTCTTTCGCAGCAGCGCCAGGGCCTCGCGGTTTCGCTCGGAGCCGCGCGGCGAAAAGTCGCGCGGGAGCAGCGTGGGCGAAAGCCCCGGCTCCTCTCGAACGAGTTCGAGAAATAGCGGCAATCCGTCGTCGATTCGCCCCGCCTGGTTCATTGTCGAGAGGCATCGAAATCGCGCCAAGCGACGCTGCCAGTCGAGCGGCGCTGATTTTCCCGCCGCGGCGAGAAGCTCGATTGCCTTGTCGGTCCGTCCGTCGGCGGCCAGCTCGCCCGCCTGTTGGAGCGCCGGAAAATCGGTGATATCGATCCGTTCGACCTGCTCGATGGGCTTGCGCAGCGTCTCGCCGCTCACGCCGCGAAAATGCAGCACGCCGGCGCGAAAATCAGTGACGGTGACCGCGGTGAACGGGGTTTTTTCGCGCAGGGTTACGCTGTCGCCCCGAGCGGCAGTTTCGGCGCAGCAAAAAACGCACAAGACGGGCGCAATATAGCCAAGGACCGTGCGAAACATNNGTATAGCTGGGCCGCCGCGCAGAGTTTGCCGCTTGACCGGGGCCCCGCACTTTTTGCAGACTGGTGTTGCCGGGCGGTTGCAATCCGCGGCAAGGTGCGATGATGAACGGGCGGGCTGGGAGGCTGCCTTCCGTTGAACAAAGGATTGGCCGTGAATTCCGAAAAGCGAAACGCCAGAGTCGTCGCCTTTCTGATCGGTGCGTTGACCGTTGGAGCCGCGGTGCTGCTTTATATGGAGCCTCGCGGCGGTCGGGGCGGCGCGCCGCTTTTGATGATGGAAAGCGGGCAGCAGGTCGCGGACGTGACGATCGAGTTCATCGAGGCGGGTCAGGCTTGGCGTGCGACGGACTACGACTGCGTGGTCCTTCCCAGCGGGGAGGTAAGCTGGAATCCGCGCAGTTCCTCGATTCAGTTGCTGGTCGTCGGGAGCGGGTCGGCCCACCTGTCCGACGGGCAGGCGAGCGCATTGATTCAGGTGCTGGGCGAACTGAGCCACGAAGGCGGCCTGAGCCTGGCGAACGTCGAGCTGGCTCGGAATTGCGATTCGCGTCGCGTAAGTGACCTCTCTCCCGAAGGCCGGGATCTGACCACCCTGCTTCTGCGCAAGAGCTTCATCCACTAGTGTATTTAGTCGCGCTGTTTGCATCTTAACAGGGTGGTCCGGGCGTCCCGCCCGGGTCGGACAACGGGCGAGACGCCCGTACCACCCGTGATGCACTATTTCTGACTAGCTACACTAGCGGCTCGTCACACTGCATTCTTCGGTTTGGGGAGCACCGGCTTGCAGCCGGTGAGCACCGGCGAGACGCCGATGCTCCCCCAAGAGTCGAGTGTGACGAAACACCAGACGCGGCCAAGCGCTCGACTAACATCGACATGCTCCCCGGCCGCGGCGGTAGCCCGGGTGGTTCTCGGCTCCGGAGCCGACGCCGCCTTTTGGATCGGCCGCCACCGGCTGTATCACGCGAAATTGGCTTTGACTCTTCTGGGCAGGGTCGGGTAGACTGATTCGCGGACATTTCGCGTTTTCATTCGTCAGTACGATCGGGTTGAAATCACTTCCCGCGTACGTGAGGAGAACATGCAATGAGACACGTTGTGAGGCGCTCCGCATTCACGCTGATCGAGTTGTTGGTGGTGGTCGCCATCATCGCCTTGCTGATCTCGATTCTGCTTCCGTCGCTGAAGCAAGCGCGCGAGCAGGCCCGGACCGCCAAGTGCATGGCGAACATGAAATCCATGGGTACGAGCGGCGTGCAGTACTCGCTCGAGTTCAACGACTATTCATGGGGTATCCGACCCGGTGCGGCGCCGAACAACTTCATCGTTTGGTCCGAAGTGGTATGGGCGGGAACGATTCCCAATGCGACCAACCTCGAGTTTCGCGCAACGGGGGCGTTGCTCCAGCACAATAACGACTTCACCGCCAATCAGTTCGACGCATATCGTGTCGAGCCGCGCAAACGGCCGATGAACAAGTACCTGGCACCGTCAGTCACCTGGGATTGCGAAGTCAACGGTGCGAACGCGACGTCGCCACTGGTTCCCCATGAGATGCCCGGTTTCCTCGCTTGTCCGTCTGATTCGCACCCCTATCTGCCCTGGGTTAGCGAACGAAACGAATTGCCGGATTCCGACACGGCGTATCCCATGTGGAAGTACCTGGGCAACAGCTACTGCGTGAACTGGTACTGGCCGTACTACTACTACTACAGCAGCGCCACGGGCGGTCCGGAAGACGGCTACCCGAATGAGGGGTTTCTTGAGATTCTGGGTATCGCTCCGAACCCCACCTACAAGAGCTTGGGCGCCAAGCTCCTGAAGAACAAGGACGGCAGGTTTGCCAGCGAGTTCATCGTGTTCATGGAAGGAAACACCGACTTCGCACTCGAAGCTGCGAAGCCCCCGGGATACAACCAGCGGCCCTGGTTCACTGGTCCCGGCAAGAACCTGCTGGGTTGGCACGGCAAGCTCAACAAGCGCGTTTGTTCGTATCTG
>JACRLV010000246.1 GCA_016235145.1 Planctomycetota bacterium | reverse complement strand
ACGTTGCGCGTTTGGGGCCAAACGGGGCGACCCGTCGCCGCCATCCCGAGCGTGGCTACCCCCGGCGGCCCCCGTTCGCCAGGGGCGGCGTTTCCGGCCTCGTGGGGCCGACCGTCGGCGCGGGGTGCGGGCTGCTTCCACCAGATACGGAGGTCGTTCGATGAAGATTGAGTTGCGGCCGTTGGCCGAGGTCAAACCGTATGAGAAGAACCCGCGCGATAACGATGCGGCCGTTGACGCCGTCGCGCAGTCGATTCGGCAGTTCGGATTCCGCCAACCGATCGTCGTGGACGGTGACGGCGTCATCGTCTGCGGGCACACGCGCTGGAAGGCGGCGCAGAAGCTCGGGCTGGAGAAGGTGCCCGTGCATGTCGCACGCGACCTGACGCCGGAGCAGATTCGCGCGTACCGCATCGCCGACAACAAGACGAACGAACTGGCCGAATGGGACATGGAGTTGCTGCCGATCGAGATAGCCGAACTGCGCGACGCCGGCATCGATTGGTCGCTGCTCGGGTTCGACGCCGACGACCTCGCGAAGCTGTTCGACGCGGCCGACGGCGTGAAGGAAGGGCTGACCGATCCCGACGACGTGCCCGCGCCGCCGGACGACGCGATTACGCAGCCGGGCGACCTGTGGATTCTCGGCGATCACCGCCTGCTCTGCGGCGACAGCGGATCGCCGGCGGATGTGGATCGCCTGCTCGACGGCGCGGCGATTCACCTCGTGAACACGGACCCGCCGTACAACGTGAAGGTCGAGCCGCGTAGCAACAACGCGATCGCCGCCGGCCTCAGTTCGTTTGCGAACCCCGAATCGCTGAAGCACCACCAGGGCTTCGATCTCGCCCGCGACCCCCAGAAGGCCAAACCGACCACCCGAAAGATGCGCCCGAAAGATCGGCCGCTGGCGAACGACTTCGTCTCCGATGATCCGTTCGACAAGATACTCGCGGCGTGGTTCGGCAACATCGCCCGCGTGCTGTTGCCCGGTCGCGGCTTCTACATCTGGGGCGGGTACGCCAACGTCGGCAACTACCCGCCGGTACTGAAGGCCTGCGAGCTCTACTTCTCGCAGGCGATCATCTGGGACAAGGAGCATCCGGTTCTGACGCGTAAGGACTTCATGGGCGCGCACGAGTGGTGCTTCTACGGCTGGCGCGAAGGCGCGGCGCACGTGTACCTCGGGCCGAACAACGCGACGGATCTCTGGCACATCAAGAAAGTGAATCCGCAATCGATGATCCACCTCACCGAAAAGCCCGTCGCGCTGGCCGTCCGCGCGATGCAGTATTCGTCTCGACCCGGCGAAAACGTGCTTGACCTGTTCGGCGGCTCGGGTTCCACGCTGATCGCGGCGGAACAGACCGGCCGCCGCGCGTTCCTCATGGAACTCGACGCACCGTACGCGGACGTGATCGTGCAGCGCTGGGAGAAGTTCACGGGGCGGAAGGCGGAAAGATTCTCAGGCCGAAGAGACGCCCCCGTCATCGCGGAGGCGTCGAAGGAGGGATCGTGATGAGCGTCGCGTTAGGCAGCGAACTCGAACTTGCCGCGTTCGATCTTGCGGAAGCGGGCGTCCTTTCCCTTGGCGTTGATCTCGCGCAGGATCGCGGCGTACAGCGTCGCGTGCGGCGTCTTGCCGTTGGGCGACGACCAGAGGCCCGCCTCGGACATGGCGGCGATCATCTCCTGCGCCCGCATCGCTTGGCCGGACTTCTGCAGCACCTGCGCCGCCGCGTCGAGGGCGCTGACGCGCTTCGGCTTGGCGTCGGCGGCGGGCTTGCGCTCAGCCTTCGGCTTCGTCGCGCCCTTCGGCGTGGCCGCCGCCTTCGCCGCCTTCGTGCCCTTGTTCTGCTTCGCGGTCTTCTTCGTGCTCTTCTTCATGGCAATCTCCTTTTGGTTGCCTCGTCAGGCCCGGGTCTCAAGCGCCCGGGCTACGCGGGGAACGCCCGCGTTTCGGCGCTACTCGCAGATTGCGTCGGCCAACCCGGCAGCGAGCAGGTCCACGATTACGCCGGCCATCTCGGTCGCCGGCTCGACGTCCGCGCCGCGGTCCCAGTTGTAGACCGTGACGCGGTCGCTGATTCGCTCGACCCAGAGCTTCGAGATGCGGCTGTCGCCACCGACCTCCCATTCGCGGTTCGTCGCGGGCTCGGGGAAGACCAGCGCCTCGAAGCGGTGCCCGGCGATGGTTCCGCGCACCCACGCGCCGCCGGCGCTGGTGCGGCGCTGCACCTTCTTGATCTCCAGCGTGTCGAGGACGTCGCTCGCGTCGATCCCGTCATTCGTTTTGGCGTCGTTCGCAGTCATGTCGTTGTCTCCCTTCGGTTCGGCGGTCATGGTTCAGTCCTGTTCCGGTACGAACAACTCGCCCGCGTCCCAGGTCTCTTGCCCGCAGGCGGTCTCGACCAGGTACGACCAGGCGTCGATCCCGTTGCGGCGGTACGTCGCGACCCGGACCACCCGGCCCGGCTCGCCGTCCGTTCTGGAAACCACCCGCGTGCCGGGCGTCAGGCGTCGGTTCGCGTTCTTCATCGTCGTCGTCATCTGCGTTTCTCCGTTTGGTACGCGCCGTGCGTACAACCACATGAGTCCCTGATTTCGCCCGGAAAGCAAGGCGGGTTCGCGAGAATGTCGAGATTTTCTTGCAGATTCCGGCGGCAGGTCCGAGTGCTGCGGCGGGAGGCGGCGTAATGTCCGAACTCGCGCCTAACTCAGGGCCGAAGCCGGGCCTCGACCCCAAGGCCCTGCCCGTGGCAAACGCGGCCCGCATGCTCAGCGCCGCCGGCGGACAGCGCGTCGATGTCGAAATGCTGGAGGCCGACATCGCGTCCGGCGCGCCGACCAACGCCGACGGCAGCCTGAATCTCGTCCACTACGCGGCGTGGCTCGTGCGGGAGATGTCCAGCCGTGGCGATGGACCCGCGCAAATTGAAGCCGACCGAGCTGGTCCGGCTATTGAACTCGACGCCGCTCGGCGAGGTGGTCTCCGAGCGCCAGCTCCACCGTCATCGTTCGCGCGCCGGGTTCCGCATCGGCGACGGCCGAACGGTGGACCTGCTGCGCTACGCCGCATGGCTCGTGATCGAACGTCACCGCCCGCGCGAGGAACCGGAGGGTCTGACCGGCTACGAGGCGATGAAGCAGCGCGCGGCGCAGCGGAACCGCGAAATCGCCCTCCTCGGCCGCGACATCGGCGAGCTGCCCGCCGTCGTCAACGCCGATCGCAAGGCGAAGGCGGCGACTGATTTCCGCTACTTCTGTGAGCAATACCTGCCGCAGACGTTTCATCTGCCGTGGTCGCCGGATCACCTGTAGGTTGTCGCCAAAATTGAGCAGGCCGTGCTGCAAGGCGGGCTGTTCGCGATGGCCATGCCGCGCGGCAGCGGAAAGACGAGCCTCTGCGAGATCGCCTGCCTGTGGGCGCTCGTATACGGCCACCGCGAATTTGTGGCGCTGAGCGGCTCGGACGAGGAACACGCCGCGAACATGCTCGACAGCATCAAGGTCGAGCTGGAGGCGAACGACCAACTTCTCGATGATTTCCCGGAGGTGTGCTTTCCGATTCGGGCGCTGGAGGGAATCCACCAGCGGGCGGCGGGACAGCTCTGCCAGGGACGGCAGACGCACATCGGCTGGACCGCGAAGGAAATCGTGCTGCCCACGCTGCCGGACAGCACGCCAAGCGGCGCGATCGTCAGCGTCGCGGGAATCACCGGGCGCATCCGTGGCATGAAGCACAAGCGCGTGGACGGCTCGTCCATCCGCCCGTCGCTCGTGCTGATCGACGACCCGCAGACGGACGAGTCGGCACGGTCGCCGTCGCAATGCGCCACCCGCGAACGCATTCTTGCCGGCGCGATCCTCGGTCTCGGCGGCCCGGGGCGGAAGATCGCAGGCCTCATGACGCTCACGGTGGTGCGCCCTGACGACCTGGCCGACCGCATCCTCGATCGCGACAAGCACCCGCAGTGGCAAGGCGAACGCACCAAGATGGTCTATGCGTTCCCGTCGAACGAGGCGCTGTGGGCGCGCTACGCCGAGCTGTGGCGCGAGGGCATGCGCGCCGATCGCGGCGCAGCGGAGGCGACGGAGTTCTACCGTGAGAATCGTGAGGCGATGGATGCCGGCGCCCATGTCTCGTGGCCGGAGCGTCACCATCCCGACGAGCTGTCGGCGGTCCAGCACGCGATGAACCTGAAGCTCGATCGCGGCGAGGCCGCGTTCTGGGCTGAGTATCAGAATGAGCCCCTGCCCGAGGAACACGCCGACGAAGACCTGCTGACGGCGGATCAGATCGCTGCCAAAGGCAACGGGCAGCGGCGCGGCGAGATTCCGATCGGCTGCACCTGCGCCACAATGTTCATCGACGTGCAGGGCAAGGCACTGTTCTGGCTCGTGGCCGCGTGGGAGTCGGATTTCACGGGTTACGTCATCGACTACGGCACCGAGCCGGACCAGTCGGAGACGTATTTCACGCTTCGCGACATCCGCAAGACGCTGTCGGCGGCCTCCTCGCGGGCCGGAATCGAGGGCGCGATCTACGCGGGTCTCGAACGCCTGACGGACGCGAAGCTCGGTCGCGAGTGGCGGCGCGACGACGGCGCGATGGTGCGAATCGATCGCTGCCTCATCGACGCGAGCTGGGGCAGCACGACTGATCTGGTCTACCAGTTCTGCCGGCAGTCGAAATTCGCCAACGCGGTCATGCCAAGCCACGGGCGCTATGTCGGGGCGTCGTCGATCCCATTCTCTGATTACAAGCGGAAGCGCGGCGACCGCGTCGGTTTGAATTGGCGCATTCCGGTGGTGACCGGAAAGCGTGCCGTCCGACACGCCATCTTCGACGCCAACTACTGGAAGACCTTCGTCCACGCGCGCCTAGCGGTTCCGATGGGCGATCCGGGCTGCGTCTCGCTCTTCGGCCACAAGCCCGAGCAGCATCGCCTCTTCGCCGACCACCTCTGTTCGGAATACCGCGTGAAAACGCAGGGGCGCGGCCGCACCGTGGACGAGTGGAAGCTGCGGGTCGATGGGCTGGACAACCACTGGCTCGACTGCGCCGTCGGCGCGGCCGTCGCCGCGTCCATGCAGGGCGTCATTCTGTTCGGAACGGACTCCCGCCCCGCGACGCGTCCGCGCGTGAAGCTGTCGGAATTGCAGAGGACCCGGCGATGAAGGAGTCGAAGACTTCACCGTCAAAGTCGGACGAGCCGCGCGGGGTGCGCTGTCCACAGTGCGGCTGCGCGCATCTTCCGGTTCTCTATACGCGCCAGCGCCCAGGGCATGTGCTGCGCGTCCGAGCGTGTCGCTTCTGCGGGCGGCGCGTGACAACGCGCGAGCGAGTGCAATGAATACACTCGATGCAACCCGGTCGCGTACACATCTGTACGAAACTGATTTCAGGCGTCTTTGTTCGCTTGCAGAACGACCTCGCGAAGCATAAGTAATAAGTAGCGACAATCCAGCGTGCTCTCCCTGAGGCACTGCGGCCGGCAGAAATGCAGCCGCGCCACCGGCATCGACGCCGTGCGGGACAACAAGAACCCGTGCGGCGTTCTTGTTTGCGCTCGCCGACACGTCGCTGCGAGCTATGCCAATGCCAGACACGATTCAGGACGCAATTCATGAGAACGCCGCTGGCCCGAAAAAGGCGCAGGGCGACTCGGGTTCCGTCGAGCAGCACTCGCTGACGGAGCAGATCGAGGCCGACCGCTACCTGGCGTCGAAAGAGGCTGTGAAGAAAGGTCTCGGGGTTCGCATGATGAAAGTCGTTCCGCCGGGAGCCGTGTGATGTTCAAGTGGCTGCGACAGCTCGCCTCGCCGACGGGCGGCCGCCTGAGTTCGGACGCGGGCCGCGGACGCCTGCTCGTCGTGCGCGGCAAGTATGACGCTTCGCAGACCACCCACGAAAACCGCCGCCACTGGGCCAACGCCGATCATCTGTCCGCCAACGCCGCAACCAGCGCCGAAGTGCGGCGCGTCCTCCGCAGCCGCGCCCGCTACGAAATCGCCAACAACAGCTACGCCAAGGGCATCATCCTGACGCTGGCGAATTACGTCGTCGGCACCGGCCCACGGCTGCAGATGCTCACCGACGATCCCGATGCCAACCGGCTGATCGAAAAGGAATTCTCGCGCTGGGCGAAGGCAACCGGCCTGGCGCACAAGCTGCGAACGATGCGCATCGCGCAGGCCGAATCGGGCGAAGTGTTCGCGATCCTCGCGACCAATCCCCGGATCGAAACGCGCGTGCAGCTCGACGTGAAGCTGGTCGAAGCCGACCAGGTCGCGACGCCGGTCTCGATGCTGTCTCCGCGCGAACGCGAGAGCGTCGTCGACGGCATCGTGCTCGACGAGTTCGGCAACCCCGTCGCGTACTTCGTACTCCGCCGGCACCCGGGCGACAACGCCTCGTGGTCGGTCGGGCGCGACGAATTCGAGCCGCTACCGGCCGAGTCGGTGATTCACCTGTTTCGCCCGGAGCGCCCGGGCCAGAGCCGTGGTATCCCTGAAATCACGCCGTCGCTGTCGCTATTCGCGATGCTGCGGCGCTACACGCTCGCCGTGCTCGGTTCGGCCGAGCAGGCGGCGCTGCCGTCCGGCGTGATCTACACCGATGGTCCAGCCGACGCCGAAGCGGCGCAGGTCGAGCCGATGGACACGGTCGAGATGGACCGCGGCACGTGGATGACGATGCCCTCCGGCTGGAAGATCGGACAGGTCAAAGCCGAGCAGCCCACGACGGTTTACGGCGATTTCAAGCACGAGGTGATCAACGAGATCGCCCGCTGTCTGAACATGCCGTTCAATATCGCGGCAGGCAATTCGTCGGGCTATAACTACGCCTCCGGTCGCCTCGACCACCAAGCGTTTTTCAAAGCGATCCGCATCGACCAGGTATTCATCGGCGACGTTGTCCTAGACCGCATTCTCGACGCGTGGTTGAACGAGGCCGTGCTGATCGAAGGCTACCTGCCGCAGTCGGTACGCACGCTCGACGCGGAGTTCCCGCACCAATGGTTCTGGGACGGGTTGGAACACGTCGATCCGCAGAAGGAAGCGGCGGCGCAGGCCACGCGCCTCCAAAGCAACACGACGACGCTCGCCGCCGAGTTCGCCAAGTCCGGCCTCGATTGGGAGAACGAGCTGCAACAGCGCGCCCGCGAGGTTGCGCTCATGCGCGAGCTGGGATTGACCCCGACGCAGACCGCACCGACGCCCGCAGCAGAAACCGCACCGCCCGATGCCGAAGACGAGGAGGAAGCCGATGCCCGTGCGGCGTAAGGACGACACGATTCCTGACGAGATCGCACTGGTGTGCAGCGCCGGCGATATCCGCATCGAGGCGGCGAAGGCCGACGATGGCGCAGAGACGATGCCGCGTTTCTCGATGGTCGCCTACACCGGCGAGGCGATGAAGGTCGACGGCTGGAAACATCCCGTCGTCGTCGATCTCGCCGGGCTGGCCATCCCGTCGCAGCGCCGTCCCGTGCGCTTCGGTCACGACATGAACGCCGGCGTCGGGCACACCGAGCGCGTCGCCATCGACGGCGGCCGCCTCGTGGCCGAGGGCGTGGTTTCACGCGACACGTCAGCCGCGCGCGAGATCGTGATCAGCGGTAAGCGCGGCTTCCCCTGGCAGGCCTCGATCGGCGCGAGTGTCGCGCATGCGGAGCTGATCCGCGCCGGAAAGACAGTCACCGTCAACGGCCGCACATTCGATGGGCCGGTTTATGTCGCCCACCGCACGCACCTGGGCGAGATCAGTTTCGTTGACCTCGGAGCGGACGGCAGTACGTCGGCCCAGATCGCAGCCAAGCAGGAGACCATCGTCATGGACGATTCGAACACGAACGCCACGCCGCCCAACGCCGGCACCGATTCAACGCCGACGGTCGTCACCGCCGCCAAGGGCGACGAGACCCCGCCGATCCAGGCGGTACGGAAGGAAGCGGCCGACGAGCTGCGCCGGCAAGCCGGAATCCGAAAGGTCTGCGGCGAGCGCTACGGCGAGATTGCCGCGAAGGCGGTCGAAGAGGGCTGGACGGTCGAGAAGGCCGAACTGGAAGTGCTGCGTGCCAGCCGCCCGAAGGCCCCGGGCGTCATTACCGGCGGCCACGACGTACCCAGCGCCGCCGTGCTGGAAGCCGCCGTCTGCATCGCCGGGCGGGTCGAAGGCGCTGACAAGCATTTCGCCGCCCCGATTCTGGAGGCGGCCGACAAGCGGTTCCGCGGGCGCATCGGCCTGCAGGAGTTGCTGCTGGAGGCGGCGTGGGCGAACGGCTACGACGGCCGCAGCTTCAAGGCGGATATGCGCGGCGTGCTGCAGGCCGCATTCAGCACGCTCAGCCTGCCGGGAATCCTCTCGAACGTGGCGAATAAGTTCCTGCTCGACGGCTTCGAGGCCGTGGAATCGAGTTGGCGCGCCATTGCCGCCATTCGCAACGTGCAGGATTTCAAGGCAGTCACGAGCTATCGGCTCACCGGCGGCTTCGAATACCTGGAAGTCGGCCCCACCGGCGAGCTGAAACACGCGTCTGTCGGCGAGGAGTCGTTCACGAATCAGGCCCGCACCTATGGGCGCATGTTCAGCATCACGCGCGAGCACATGATCAATGACGATCTCGGCGCGCTGACGGCTGTTCCACGCCGTCTCGGTCGCGGCGCAGCGCTGAAATTGAACGACGTGTTCTGGTCGGCGTTTATGAACAACGCAGCGTTCTTTGTCGCCGGCAACAAGAACTACGCCGCCGGCGCGGGCACGGCGCTCGGCATCGACAGCCTGTCGCAGGCCGAGGAGCTGTTCTTCAACCAGACCGACGCGGACGGGAACCCGCTCGCCGTGGACCCGATGATCCTGCTCACGCCGAACGCCTTGTTTGTCCCTGCCACGCAGCTCATGAACAGCACGGAGCTTCGCGAGGACACTGGCGGCGTGGCGAAGAAATTCCCAACCTCCAACCCGCACGCCGGCAAGTTCAAGGTGGCGCGGTCGAGCTACCTCAGCAACCCGAAATACACCGGCAACAGCACGAAGGCGTGGTACCTGCTGTCCGATCCCAACGACCTGGCCACGATCGAAGTGGCGTTCCTCAACGGCCGCGAGCAGCCGACAGTCGAATCGGCCGATGCCGACTTCAACGTGCTGGGCATCCAGGTGCGCGGCTACCACGACTTCGGCGTCGCGCTTCAGGAGTTCCGCGCGGGCGTGAAGATGAAGGGCGAAGCGTAATCGACCACTGAGACGGTAATCAGGAGTAACCAATGGCGGCAACCGTATTTGTGCATGACGGCGATGCGATCGACTACACCCCGGGCGCGGACGTGGTGGCCGGCGACGTGATCGTGCAGGGCGAGCTGGTCGGCGTCGCCAAGCTGGACATCAAGGCCAACAAGCTGGGCGCGCTCGACGTTTCCGGCGTGTTCGATTTTCCCAAGTCCACCGCCGGCGGATCGGCCATCGCCGCCGGCGCGATCACCTATTGGGACGACACGAACAACCTCGCCACTACCAGCAGCGGCGCAGGCGCGAACAAACTGATCGGAAAGTCTGTGAAGGCGGCGGCGGACGCCGATGCAACCGTGCGCGTCCGCATGGCGCAGTGAGGGTGAGCTGATGCCGGACGTGCTCGAGCAAGGACTGGCGTGGTTGGAGGACCAGCGTCACGCGCACATGACGCGGACGGTGACGTATGTCCGCGACACGCCGGGATTCAGCTACGTCTTCGATCTGGCGGCCACGATCGGCAAGACCGAGTTCGAGCAGGTGGACGAGTTCGGCATCGTTCACAAGACGCAGTCGCGGGATTTTCTGGTCCGCGCCATCGATCTCGTGATCGACAACGCGGTGACGCTGCCGAAGGCGGGCGACCGCATCCGCGAGACCGTCGGCGCGACGACGTTCGTCTACGAGGTGATGGCCCCGGGCGGCGAACCGCCGTGGCGCTACAGCGATCCGTATCGCAAGACCTTGCGAATTCACACGAAGCACGTGGAGACCGAGTGACGCCGTGAGCACCGTCATCGACATCGCGGACGCCGTCGTCGGCGCGATCCAGTCGGGCAGCTACGGCGAGCCCGTCGCCGTCGAGCGCAAGTACCGCCCCACGTTCGAGCTCGCGGACTTGACGGAGGTGCAGGTGAGCGTCGTTCCGCGCGCGGTCTCCATCACCACGGCGACGCGTGATAGCAGCTATTTCGACTGCGCCATCGACGTGGGCGTGCAGAAAAAGGTCAACGCTGATCAAGCCGAGGACATCGACGCTTTGATGACGCTGGTCGAGCAGATTGCCGACCAGTTGCGGATGAAGCGGCTCGACGACGCGCCGGAGGCAGCGTGGGTTTCGATCGAGAACGAGCCGGCGTTTGCGTCAGAGCATCTCGACCAGCAGCGCGTGTTCACCAGCGTCCTCACGGTCACTTACCGCGTGCGGAGGTAGGCATGCCGGCAAACGCATTCATCAAGACGATCGCGCTGGGCGGCCCGCAATGGACTCCTCTCGGGGACAAATCCACCGTCACCCAGGCGACGTTGATCGCCGACCCGAAGAATTCCGGCACGATCAGCATGCGTTTCCGGCAGGGAACGCCTGCGGAGTGGCCGCCGGGTGCGGCGGTTCCGTTGGAATCGGTTGATCTCGGCGATCTCGAAGTACAAGGCAATGCCGGTCATTCACTGCATGTCGCGGCGTTCGCGCCGGGCACCGACCCACGAGGGCGATCGCAGCGCTCGGGCTCGAAGCCCTTCGTTCCCATTCCGGGTGGAGGAGCACAGTCCGGTGGTAGCGGCGGGGAGATCGGGTGAGCGATGGCGGCCAACGTCTACATGAAATCGTTCAACCTGGGGTCCGGCTCCTACGTCAAGCTGGCGGACGCATCGACCGTGATGAACATGGCGATCATCGCCGGGTCGAAGAATTCGGGCAGCGTCAACGTGCGGTTCCGAGGCGGGACGCCCGTCTCGTGGCCGCCCGGGGCTGCGGCGATGTTTGAAGGTGTGGATATCACAGAGTTCGAGGTCCAAGGCGCGGCGGGGCACCTGCTGCTCGTTGTTGGTTACACGCGGTAAGGAGGCTGTGCGATGCCCATCAAGCTCGGCATGGAAGCCAAGATTTACTACAAGGTCGGCGGCCAGGGCGGCGGCGGCGCGTGGACCGAGCTGACCAATGTCCGTGATGTGACGCTCTCACTGGAGACCGGCGAGGCCGACGTCACCACGCGCGCGAACGCAGGATGGCGGGCTACCGTTGCGACCCTAAAGGATGCCAGCGTCGAGTTCGAGATGGTCTGGGATACGGCCGACGCGGGGTTTACCCGTCAGAAAGAGATTGGCTTCACGTGGGGACGTGGCGGCGTTCAGGAGGTCGCGTAGATGGCCATGCGGACCCCGACATGGCTGGTGGGCGGCCGCGGACTGGCCGCCCAGGCGCAGGCCCTCTGCCGCGTCGTCGCCCCAGACGCGGCGACAGGGCCGTTTTACGTGGTTTTGCGGCCCGACCTGCCCGCCGAGTACCAGGGCGGCGAGGGCGGCGCGTTGGCGCTCACGTCCCGGCACCTGGACCTGATGCTGCGTCCGACGCTCGAACGGCAGCGGCGGTGGCGCGGGCGTGGGCCGACGATCCTGCTCGATCCCGTGGCCATCGCGGCCGACGCCGGGCACCGCCCCCGGCCGTCGCGGCGGCGGGTGTTTCCGGCGGTCGCCGTGGGCGTCGTGTTGCACGAGCTGGCTCATATCGTCATCACTGGCCCGCGCGACGACGAAGTCGAACCCGACCCCGCCCTGATCCAGTTCGGCCGACTCTCGCTCGCCGCCGACCTGACGGGAACGGAAGCGCCGACGAACGGCCCAGGCGCAGCCGTGCCTTGGCGCGGCCACGAATGGCCGTTCATCAGAATCGCGCTGTACCTGGCGTACCGGGCCGCCCGGCTGGGGCTCGACGTTGCCGCCCGCGACGTCTTCGACGCGCGCGAATACGAGTTGTCGCCCACACATCGGTACGTCCTGGCGCTGGGCAATGAGCCGGAACACGTCGCTGGCCGGCCGATCACGAAAATCAGTCAAGTTCCCCCGCCGACCGAGTTTGTCGAGTTGTGGCAGGCAGACGTGCGCGGCTGGATGTCGCAACACGAGATTACTCACGAACTCCCCATGACGCTCGCAGCGTGCGGGCGTCGCATCTCCATCCCCACGGCGGGGCAGGACGCGCCCGTCATGCAGAAAGGAACGGAATCCGATGTTGAAGGAACTGTTCAGCGAGTTGGAATCGCGGCGCAAGGATCGTGAGACGGATTTCTGGGCCACGGCGCGCAAGCTCGCGGCCGGCGAGAAGGTCACGGCGGCAGCGGTCGAGAAGCTGCTGACCGAGAGCGGCAAGACGCCGACGGAATTGCAGGCGGCAGTCGAACTCATGGCGCAGCGCGCGCATTGGCACGAGCAGCGTCGCAAGGCGGCTGCGCTGGAGAAGGAACAGGCCGCACTTCGGGATCGTGTCGCGGCCGAGGACAAGCGGCTCTCGGCGGCGGAAAAGGCACACGCCGACGCGACGGCGCCTTTTTACGCCCGCCTCGACGAGATCAAGGCGGCGATCAGCGACGCCAGCGACGCCCGCAGAAACCTCATCCGCACGTGCCCCGATCCCGAGCTGAAGGCCGAGCTGGCGGCCGTGACGCAGCGGCTGATCGAGCTGCGCGCCCGCGCGGCGGCGCTGCGCGAGCGCGGCGAGCTTGTGAAGCAGGCGGATCGGACCGAGGAAGCGGCCGACCGCATGGCCGAGGGCCTCGTCCCCGGCGCCCGGACGACGCGTATCGATGAGATGCGCGAGCGCGCCGCCCGGGCTCGCAAGGTCGGTCAGGAAGCACTGGCCGCGCTGCCGGGCGTGCAGGAGGAGATCGCAAAGGTCGAGCGTGAGGAAGAAGCCAAGTACGAGCGGATGGCGAAGCCGTGACGTTCGTTCGCTGCCGACGCTAACCAAGCAACTTTGTCACGGCCGGCCGAGCGAGTAGGAGTCGGCTTGCTGTGGATCAGGACTGTCAGACGCCCCCGCTCGCGGCCGGGGGGCGGTCCCCCTTCGTTGGCCCGTGAGTTTTGGGAGTTTCGGTGATTGACGGCTCGCCGTCACGTGTTAGCATGATCCGTCGTCGCTCCGTCTTGCTCGGACTCACGTCACCCAGAGGACTGCAAAGAACGCGACGGCGCGACGCGTT
>JACRLV010000245.1 GCA_016235145.1 Planctomycetota bacterium | reverse complement strand
CCTCTCTAGGTACTCCGGGAGAGGGCCCGGGGTGAGGGCAGCACTCGAGAGCTGCTGCGGTCCATCAGAACCCCAAGCGCCAGCGCGCGGGGCCGATTCACCGTCGGACTCAGAGGTCCGACGCTACGAATTCCACCGCCTCCCTCTCCCGGAGTACCGGGAGAGGGGGCAACCGCGGCTACACTCAACTTGCGTATACTCTCTCTCCGTGTGCAATGCGGATCGCGTTCGTAGGCTCTGCGTGAGGTGCTGCGTTGTCCTCCTTTCGTCTCGACCAGCGCGCCGCCGGCGTGCTGCTTCATCCGACCTGCCTGCCCGGCCGTTTCGGCTGCGGCGACCTGGGGCCGGCCGCGTTTCGATTCGTCGAGTTCGGCGTTCGCGGGCAATCCGCTGCTGATCAGCCTCGAACGGCTGGCCGAAGACGGCTGGCTTCCCAAGAGCGCCTTGACGCGATACAGCCTTCCCGCGACAGACCGAGTGGATTACGCGGCGACGACGCGTTTGCGCGAAGCGGCATTGCGGGCGGCATTCGAGCAATTCAAGCACGCCGCGACCCGCAAGCAACGCGACTCTGTCGCGAAATTCCGCCGCGCCCAGGCGTACTGGCTGGACGATTTCTCGCTCTACCGGGCCATACGCGACGATCAAGGCGAAAAACCCTGGAACCGATGGCCTCGCGCGTTTCGACGGCGCTCGCCGGCGGATCTGAAGCGGGCGGCACAATCCTGGTCGGATGATGTTGAATACCACGTCTTCGTGCAATACTTGTTTCACCAGCAATGGAGCGCGCTGCGTGCTTTTGCCGCCAAGCACGACGTCGGCCTGCTCGGAGACGTGCCGATTTTTGTCGCCTATGACAGCGCCGACGTGTGGGCTCATCAGCGGCTGTTTCAGCTTGACGCCGACGGCCGACCGCGCGCCGTCTCCGGCTGCCCGCCGGATTCGTTCAGCAGGACCGGCCAGCTTTGGGGGCATCCGCTGTTCGACTGGAGGGCGCAGGCCCGCGACGGGTTCGCGTGGTGGGTCGCCCGGCTGCGCGCGACGTTTGAGCTGTTCGACGCGGCCCGCATCGACCATTTTCTCGGCTTTTACCGCTATTGGACGGTTCCTGCGCGGGCACGCACGGCCCAGGGCGGCGTGTATCGGCTGTCGCCGGGGCGCGAGTTGTTCGCCGCCGCCACGAAGGCGCTCGGGCCGATGTCGATCGTGGCGGAGGATCTCGGCGCGGTTGTGCCGCCTGCGCGCGAACTTCGCGACGCGCTCGGCTTTCCGGGAATGCGGATTCTGCAAAACGGATTCGGCGAGGACGGTCGCTACGATCAGCCGCACAACTACCCGCGCACCAGCGTCGCGTATACGGGAACGCACGACAACCAGACGCTGGTCGGCTGGTTTCGCGGATTGTCCAGGCGGCGCGGCAGTGACGGCCTGACCAGCCGAGAGCGCTGCCAGCGCTATTTGGATTGCGATGAGCGCCGCCTGCGGGCCGCTGCGATCCGCGCGTTGTACGCCAGCCCGGCGAGCGTGGTGGTTTTCCCGTTGCAGGATCTGCTCGGTCTCGATGATTCCGCCCGCATGAACACGCCGGCCACCGACACCGGAAACTGGGAGTGGCGGTTCGGCAAGCCGTTGCCGACGCAGGTTCTATCAGCGGAATTGCGCGGGCTGGCGGAAACGTACGAGCGAATCGGGTAGCCGCCTGCCACGCGATCCGGCGGCGGCTCAACAGGACGGCGCGCGGCCTATCGGTTCGCGACGGGCGCCGTCTCCGGCATCGCGGCTTGCTTCTCTCGAGATGGAAACAGCCGTCTCCATGCGCGCGCCGCGGGAAACGGCGTCAGGAGCAACGTGAGGATTGACGCGACCGAATAATCGATGATGCGGATTCGGTTCAGCCGCGGCGCCATCAGTGCGTACTGGTCATTGACGATTTCGTACGGCGGCATGATCCCGATCGCCCAGTACCAGATTTGCCGCAGAGGCTTGGGAATCCAGCGCATGTTCCTCCTGAAGGAATTCACGTGGATGACGTTGTTCCCGAATGGCAGTATGAAATCGCCGTAATCAGTCGGGTCGTCGTAGTAGCCCAGCGCTTGGGGATTCAAACGGGCAAACTGGCGGCTGGGATTGCCGAAGAAATAGAAATCGACCGAACGCCCCGAAAAAGCCCGTTCGCGAACCTGTTTGGGCGACAGGTAGCGGCCTTCCGGATCCTTGGCGATCAGGCAGAACTCAGGGTCCAACATGATCCACTGCCCGTATTCCGGACAATAAACCGCCGCAATCGTGTGGTGGGTGATCGACAGCTCGTATGCGTCGATTCCGTACATGGTGCACAACGCGAGAAAGCCCTCGACAAGGTCTGAACACTTGCCCATGCCAGCGGGCATCGTTTGCAGCTTCTCCATCAGGAGCGTCGCATCGGAGAATCCGCCTGCTCCGCCGCCGCCCGACATGAGCAAGGTGAGTTGTTTGGCTCGATCCAGCGTGCTCATGGCCTCGAAATGCGCCGGCAGCTTGCTCAGGTACGGCAGCTCGTTTTCCGCTCGTCGCCGATAGGCCGCGATTTCTTCCGGTTCATCGACGAGAAAACCGTCCGCGCGCAATTGGCTGGGCGGCAGATCAAAGCCGTCGGTGTTCGGCACGAGCCGACTGAGGTGCGCAAAGCGAATGTCGATCAGCGTCTGGGGCGAGAATCGATACAGGAAGATCGCTACACCGAGCACAATGATCGTGCTCGCAATCCCAGTCCAGAAGAGGCGGCGGAGCCATTTCAGCATCGCCCGAAGTTCTCCCAACGGGTGCGCTGCGGAGTCCGGATATGTATCGGGGCCGGATTGAGCGGTCCAGTCGTTCCGTAATGCCTCGGAGATATCACGTGCGACGTTCCTCGATTGCAGTACGTCCCGGCCGAATGCATTGCCGACACGAGGAAAGCAACCTACAACTCGGTTCGGTGCAGTGGCAGAGGTCATTCATCCAGAATTCGACGCGTCGCCGCATCGAGTCCGGTGATACCCGCCTATGCGATTCCGGGCAGCTACCATCCAGTATTAGGGATATCCCATAACAGTCAATATCCAAAATCCGGACACGTTTGCAACGCGAATGCGGGAAGCGAGTTACGTTCTTTCACGGTTGCCGAAAACCCCCGGGGCTGCCGTCGGTGGACCCGTTTTCGTCGCGAATCAACGCGGTACCACCGCCCGGTGCGGCAACCAACCGGGCCGGAAGCCCGTACAACCTCGCGCATGCAACCCGGCGATCCCGTCCTACCGATCGACCTCGCCCATCACGACGTCGATGCTCCCGATAATCGCGGGCACGTCCGCGATGAGCACGTTTCGGCAGACTTCGCTCAGGGCGGAGAGATTGCAGAAGCTCGGGCCGCGGGCTTTCACGCGGTAGGGAATCGCGGTGCCGTCGCCCTGGATGTAGAAGCCCAACTGGCCGCGCGGGTTCTCGGCCTCGAAGTAGACCTCTTTCGGGGGCAGCTTGATGTTCTTGGCGTTTTTTGTGCGGGTCGGCCCGTCCTTGGGCATCTGATCGAGCGCCTGCCGGACGATGCGG
>JACRLV010000244.1 GCA_016235145.1 Planctomycetota bacterium | reverse complement strand
TTCTCCGAACTCACGGCCAAGCGATCGCGATAGGATCGTTCGAGCAGCGCGGCCCCGTTCGCGCGATCGCTTGACCGTGCCACCCTCGATCGAGCATTTCTTGCTGGGCTGCGGGCAACACCCGCACTGAGGGCTCCGATTGAGGGGCCGCCCAACCTGTCATGCGCTCCTTCCATCCCCGAGCGCAGCGTCGCCCAAGCGAGCGGCGGTCAAGGCCCGTAGAATCACTCAGAGCGTCCGTCGCAGCCCTCATGAGAGAACCGGTCCGCATGGAGTTTGTCCATCGACCCGCTGACGCCTGCCCGGCCAGATCGCCGGGAAGAGAGCCACCTTGGACCCCCAACCCGGAATCGAATCGCCCTCGCTTGTCAGCCGATCGTGCCCTGTCTGTGGACGAACCGGCGGCCCGACGCTGATTTCGCGCCCGCCGTGGCGGCTCGTGGAATGCGCGGGCTGCGGGCTCGCCTATCTGCCGGAGCATCCTTGCGACGATGCGGTCGACGAGCAATTCGAATGGAGCGACTCATTCGCACGCGAGCGCCGGGAGCGCTGGATGCGGAACCCGCTCATGCGCGCCTGGACGATGGCGGTGCTCTTTCTCAAGCCCAGCCGGGAGGCGCGGGCCCTCCGTTTCATTCGGCGTTTCGTTTCGTCCGGGCGCGCGCTCGACGTTGGTTGCGGCGACGGGCGGCTGCTGGAACGCGCTGCGGCGGCGGGATTCGACGTGCTCGGCGTCGAGCCCTCCGGAAAAATGGCCGCGAAGGCCGCGCGCCGAATCGGACCGGAGCGCGTCAAGGTCGGCCGGCTGGCCGATTTCGACCTTCCCGCCGAAAGCTTCGACCTGATTCTCACCGTCAGCTACCTCGAGCACGATCCACAACCGCGCGAAGCGCTCGTACGGATGCACCGGCTGCTGAAGCCCGGCGGCATCTGCGCTCACAAGACGCCGAACTACGCGAGTTGGTTGCGAAAAACGCTCGGCCGGCGATGGTCCGGTTATCGCTGGCCGGAGCACGTGCAGTATTTCACGCCGCAGTTGCTTGGTCGGCTACTGACGGCCACGGGCTTTGAGGTGATTGGTCGGCAGGCCAACCCGCTGGGCGACAACTTCTGGCTCGCGGCAAGAAAGCGATAGCAACAGGCGTCTTCGCCCGACGATCGCTCCGTTCCCGCAATGGAACATTGACGCCGCGCGTTTCGATTGGACGAATCACTCTTCCGTGAGTACGCCTTCCATCTGTGCGATCTTCACGATTTCGTCCGGGGTCGTGGTGCCGCGGAGGATTTTCAGCTTTCCATCGTGCAGCAGGTCGCGCATGCCTGCCGCGCGGGCGGCCTTTCTCAATTGGCTCGCCGGGGCGCGGTGGAATGCGAGTTCGCGCAGCTCGTTGGTCATCTCGAGCATCTCGAAGATGCCCTGCCGGCCGCGGTAGCCGATGCCGCCGCAGCGCTGGCAGCCGGCGCCCTTGTAGACATGCCGTCCGGCGAGATCCTCGTCGGTGATGCCGAGCTGTTTGAGGACGAACTTGTCCGGATTGGGGTCGATGGTCTTGCACTCGGTGCAAATCACGCGGATCAGCCGCTGGGCCATGATCGCCTGAATCGACGAGGCCACCAGGAAGGGCTTGATGCCCATGTCGACCAGACGCGTGATCGCGCTGGGCGCGTCGTTGGTGTGCAGCGTGCTGAAGACCAGGTGGCCGGTGAGCGCGGCCTGAATCGCGACTTCGCCCACCTCGCGGTCGCGAATCTCGCCGACCAGGATGATGTTCGGCGCCTGGCGGAGCATGGAGCGAAGGATTTTCGCGAACGTCAGCCCGATTTCCTCGCGCACCTGGCATTGGTTGATGCCCGCGAACATGTACTCGACCGGATCTTCGGCGGTGATGATCTTCTTGTCGGGCCGGTTCAGCTCCTGGAGCGCGCCGTAGAGCGTCGTGGTCTTGCCCGAGCCGGTCGGACCCGTCACCAGGAAGATCCCGTTGGGCTGGCGGATGATCTTCTGGAATCGCTCGTAGTCGTCCGGCTCGAACCCCATGCCCGTAATGCCGATCTTGGCCGAATCCGGCCGCAGAATACGCAGCACGACGCTTTCGCCGTGATACGCCGGGCAGGAGCTGACGCGGAAGTCGATCGGGGCCGTGCCGACCCGCATCTTGATGCGGCCGTCCTGGGGCAGCCGGCGTTCGGCGATGTCGATGCCGCTCATAATCTTGAGACGCGCAATGACCGGCCCCTGCATGCTCTTGGGGATGTTGTCGCGCACGATGCAAACGCCGTCGATGCGATAGCGCACCCGGACGCGGTCGGCCATCGGCTCGATGTGAATATCGGATGAGCGCATGCGGACCGCTTCGCTGATCAGCAGGTTAATCAGCTTGATGACGGGCGCTTCCTCATCCTCGGCTTCCTTCGCCTTCTTGAGGGCGTCCAGCTCTTTGGCGTGGAGGTCGGCGTCGCGGTCGATCTCCTGGATCGCCTCGTCCATGCTCGCGTCGACCTTGTTGGCGATGAACGTGTCGATGAAGCGCTGAATCTTGGCCCGCGGGGCCAGCGCGACGTCGATCTCCATCCCGATGCGGAACCGCAATTTGTCGAGCAGCTCAAGGTCCAGCGGATCGGAGATGATCACCTTCAGCCGGCCGTCCTCGTGGCTCATCGGCAGAACCTTGTCCTGCTTGATGATGCTCTCCGGCACCAGGTCGAGGGCCGAGGGCACGACCACGTTCTTGTCGAGGTCGACGTATTCGAGGTCGAACTGGGTCGCGAGCGCCTTGGTGACGTCTTCTTCGCTGACCAGCTCGAGCTCCACCAGCGCTTCGCCGATGCGCTTGCTCTGCTGCGTCGCATACGCCAGCGCGTCCGCGAGTGCGTTCGGGTTGATCAGATTCCAGCTCAGCAGAATCTCGCCGAGCTTCTTGCGGCGTCGGGCCATTCCGGTGCACCTCGCGTCCAGCAGACGATCATCGCACGACGTACGCCGGGCCCGGCCGAGGCGACCGCTCAGGTTGCATCGTGAACGCCGGCGACGCCTGCCGGCGGCAGGCGTTTCGTCGAGCAATTCATCGTATCCACTGGGCCGCGAACGGCAAGTAGCCGAGCGAATCACCCGCGGTTCGGGCGCAGCCGGGGAATTTGGCACACCGCCGAGTCATCAGGGCAGGCCTTGCCAGCGACCCAAGCGCCGCCGCTCGGCAGAATGCGTAGCGGCCGGCGTCGCGCCGGCCGTAGACCGTCGAACTGCCGCGAGCGGAGTTTCCTCCAATCTACGGCCTGCGAGACGCAGGCCGCTGCTTTCCACAAGCAGCGGCGCTCTTGGGGTTCGGATGGTGTGCCAAAATCGACGGCATTACCCGCGAAACGCGGCGGAATCCGAGCCGCTTCCGCTGCCGACAGTTCGGTTGCTATACTGCCGCGGCCGGATGGATGCTCTTCCGGATCAGGGGTTTCTGGATGGCGGCCTCATTGCACGGACGAAGCCTGCTTTCGATGCGCGATCTGTCGCGCGAGGAAATTCACGCGATACTCGATCTGGCGGCCGCACAGAAACGCGACCTCGCGGCGCTGCGGCGTTCCGCGCCTTTTTGCGGCCGGACGCTCGCGATGATCTTTCAGAAGCCGTCGCTGCGGACGCGCGTTTCGTTCGAGACCGGCATGACGCTGATGGGCGGCCATGCGATCTACCTTTCGCCGGCCGACATCAAGCTCGGCGAGCGCGAGTCGACCGAGGACATCGCGCTGGTGCTTTCGCGATACGCGGACATCATCATGGCCCGCGTTTTCGGCCATTCGATCGTCGCAGACCTGGCCCGGCACGCGACCGTGCCGGTGATCAACGGCTTGAGCGATTTCGAGCACCCCTGCCAGATTCTGGCCGACCTGCTGACAGTTCGTGAGCGGAAGGGCAAGCTCGAAGGGCTGTGCGGCGCCTACATCGGCGATGGGAACAACGTCGCGAACTCGCTGCTGTTCGGCGCGGCGCGCGTGGGGATGAACTTTACCGTCGCATCGCCGCCGGGATTCGAGCCGACCGCTCCGGTTGTCGCGGAGGCCCGCAAAATGGCCGCCGCCACCGGAGCGAAAATCCAGGTCGTGAACAATCCGGCCGACGCCGCCCGCGGCGCGGACATGCTCTACACGGACGTGTGGGCGTCGATGGGCCAGGAATCCGAAGCCGCCGCGCGGCGCGAGAAATTCCGCGGCTTCCAGATCGACATGCCGCTGCTGAAGCTCGCCAGGCCCGACGCGCTCGTGCTGCACTGTCTGCCGGCGCACTACGGCGAGGAAATCGCGTACGATGTGACGCGCTCGCCGAACTCGGCGATCTTCGACCAGGCGGAGAATCGCATGCACGCGCAAAACGCGCTCATGACGCTGATCGCCGGCGATTCGCACCGGAAAGAAGGAAAGGACCCGCGATGAAACGCTCGCACTTGGTGAGGCGGATGGCGCTGCTGGCGGCCGGAGCGGCGCTGCTGCAATTCACGGCCTGCTTCGGGCCGGATCCGCAGTTCTTCGTGACGAGTTCGATCACGAACGCGCTGATCGCCAACCTGGTCTCGCTGCTGTTCAACACGGTGACGGCGGGTCTGGCGGCCTGACAAACGGCTGAAAATGTACCGCAGCCGCCCCCGGCTGCATTCCTTCCCGAACGAATTCGACCTTCCGCAGCGCGGATCGCTGCGGCATCGAAATGCTGAGCAGCGTGCCGCAATACATCCCGCGTTTCAGCGGACGATGTCCTTTCCTTCGATCGCCTTCGCGTCGGATTTTCCGCTCGCCCGCTGCTCGGCGAACCACTTGCGCAGCACCTGCTCGGCGGGCTTGCCTCTCGGCGTGTAGTTGAAATCGTCTGCGCCGCCCGGGCCGGGCGACCATTCCCACCAGATGACGCCGGCCAGGCCGCTGGTTTTGTCCCAGGCTTTCAGGAAGGCTTCGTACAGACGCCTTTGCTCCTCGTGTCCCGCGGAGCTGGCGGTTTGATTCTGGTAGTAGTTCCACGGGGCCGTCGCGGCGCCTTCCTGGCTGCACCAGCCGACCTCCGTCAGGATGATCGGTTTGCCGACCTTTCGCTGCCATCGCAGAATGTCGTTGCGAATTGGCTCCCACTTCTTGACGATCTCGTCGACGCCGGGGTCTTTTCGATCGGCCAGCGTGTAGTAGCTGGTCATGCCGACGATGTCGAGCTTGTCCCAGAACTTCACCGGCTCGTAGTGGTCCCAGTTGGCTGAGTACCCGAGCCGGCCGGGGTAGCGGTCGCGGGCCGTCTCGATTTTTTTTTTTTTTCAACTCGGAGCCGAGCATCAGCAAATCGGCCTTCCCTTCACGAGCGATGTCCGCGAAGTACTTGATGAAATCGCGGTAGTCGCGCCACCAATCGGACCACTCCGGCGGCTCGATCACGCCGCGCCATTCGCTGCCGCGCGGATAGCGCAGCAGGACGATCGGCATCAGGATGACGCGCATCCCCAGCCCATGGGCCTCGTTCAGCAAACCCACGAAGTCGCCCTGCGAAGGCGTCTTCACGGCGTCGATGAAGATCGCTTGGGATCGGGCGTGCTCCATGTACGCCGCCGAGCACATCAGGACCGTGTCCGCTCCGAGATCGGCGATTTCCTTCAGCAGAGGTGCATAGGTCTCGCGCACGGCGCTGCCGGAGTTGATCTGGAGCGCGACGCCGCGATAGGAAAGGCCTTCAAACGTGCCGACCGCCGGTGCGGCAACCGGAGACCGGCCGGCTGTGCCGTGGGCGTCTCCGGAGCAGGCGACAAAACCAGCCATGCCTGCCAGGAGCAGCACGGCCAGCGGAAGAATCGGTCGGGTCATGGTGCGTGCGTGGCGTCGCATTCGCGCTTGGTGAGTTGGTGACTACTTCTTGGCGGCCTCTTCGTACTGCTTGAGGCGCGCGGTCAGTTCGTCGATGTTCTCGTCTTCGAGCTTGGCTTTGCGGGCCAGCTCGATCGCCTTCTTCTGCGTTTCAAAGGCCTTGGCGGGCTCCTTCTTCTCGAAGTACGCCCTGGCGAGCGTGTCGAGGACTCCCGGGTCTTCCGGATCGAGCTTCGAGGCCTTTTCGGCCAGCCGCATCGCGAGATCCAGGTCGCGGCCGGGCGCGTCCTTGAAATCGAGAATCACCCAGGCGATTTCGTTCATCGTCTGTGAGCTGGTCAGGTGCTTTTCCGCTTCCGCCGCCCACTCGAACGCCTTCTTCTGATCGCGGGCGATCATGAGCAGAATCTGGAATTTGATCATCGCAAGCTGCTCGGCGGCCTGCGGGCGTTTTGCGAACAGCCCATCGACGAGCTTGATCGCCTCATCGACCTTGTGTCCCTGAATCAGCTCGTCGAGCGGCTCCAGGTCCTTTTGAAGCGTCATCTCGATTTCGACCTGATCCTGCTGCTTGGCGAACTTCGCCGCGAAGGCTTTGCGGTCGAACTTGCCGGCCAGGATCTGCTCGAGCGGTTCGTCCATCTCCAGCGGGTGACCGATCCAGGCGATCGTGCCGTCGCGATCGACTACGAACGCGGTGGGAATTCCGCCCTGCCGGGCCGCCTCCATGTACGCCCGGCCCGTCGCGCGACCCTTGTCCCACGCGACCGTGTACGACATCTTCTCGCCCTGCGTCTTGATCATCTCCTGAACGGCTTCGAGCGTGTTTCCATTCTCGTCCTGCGAGGTCACGCCCACGACCGACAGCCCCTTGTCCTTGTACTGCTTTTGAAGTTCCGAGAGGTGCGGAATGCTCTTCAGGCACGGCGGACACCAGGTAGCCCAGAATTCAACTACGTAGAAGTGGTCCTTCTCGAAGCCCTTGATCTCGCCGCCCTGCACCCACTTCTCGATCGAAAGCGCGGGCGCCTTGTCGCCCACGTTCAGGCGGGCGGGCAAGGGTTCCTCGGCCTTCGCCTTTTCAGCGCCGGTCGGGCGGCTTGACGGTTCGGATGGTGCGGTCGCCGGTGGAGTCTGCGCCCAGGCCGCCCCCGCCACACAAAGCAACGTCGCTGCACACACGTAGCCGAAACGCCTCATCGCAGTCCCGCCTTCCGACATCAGGCCGCCCATCGCTCGCGGAACGTCCGCATAATCAGAGCGCGGCTTCGGGATAATAATCTGGGTAGGCATTAACCGCACGCAGGGCGGCCCTGCTCCTTGGCGACCGTCCCTCGCTTGCGCCTCGGGCTCGGACTTGTCGAACTGCAAAGATCTCCTGGCACACCCGCTCCAGGTTCAATGTGGGCCTGCTGCTCCCGCAAGGCCGGAGAATCGCTATACTCGCCTGTTCTGAAACACGGCGGCGGCCGCAACGCCGCAGGCCGTCGAGGGCTGATCAACTCCCGGACCGTGAGGCGCGACCGATCGCGGCTTCCGCCGGCAGGAGCGAATGCATGAGCGTCATCGCGACTCCATTTTCGGCGGGCCGCAGCGCGCCGCGCGCCGCCGATGCCGATCCCACCACGATGTCGGGCATCCCGATCGCACGGCTCTACACGCCGGAGACCAGCGGCCCCGTCAAGGCGGAAGATGTGTACGATCCGGGCGTCTTTCCCTACACGCGCGGCATTCACCGCACGATGTATCGCGACCGCGTCTGGACGATGCGGCAATTCGCCGGCTTCGGCACCGCCCGCCAGACCAATGAGCGATTCAAATACCTGCTGGAGCACGGTCAGACGGGGCTATCGACCGCATTCGACCTGCCCACGCTCATGGGCCGCGATTCCGATGATCCGCTCGCGATCGGCGAAGTGGGCAAGTGCGGCGTGGCGATCAGTGCGCTCGACGACATGCTCCTCCTCTTCGACGGCATCAACCTCGCCGACGTCAGCACGAGCATGACGATCAACGCGCCGGCCGCGATCCTGCTGGCGTTCTACGTGTGCGTGGCGCAGCACCAGGGCGTTCCGCTGGACAGGCTTCGTGGCACGCTGCAAAACGACATTCTCAAGGAGTTCCACGCGCAGAACGAATTCGTCTTTCCGCCCGGGCCAAGCGTCAAGCTGGTGATCGACACGATCGAATACTGCACGAAACACATGTCGCAGTGGAATACGGTCAGCATCAGCGGCTATCACATCCGCGAGGCCGGCGCGACGGCGCAGCAGGAGCTGGCCTTCACGATCGCCGACGGCATGTGCTACGTCGAAGAGTCGCTGAAACGCGGGCTCGACGTGGACGCCTTCGCCCCGCGGCTGAGCTATTTCTGGGACGTGCACAACGAATTCTTCGAGGAGATCGCCAAGCTGCGGGCGGCCCGGCGAATGTGGGCCCGCATCATGCGCGACCGCTACGGGGCCAAGCAGGATCGCTCGTGGTGGATGCGCTGCCACTGCCAGACCGCCGGCGTCTCGCTTACCGAGCAGCAGCCGATGAACAACGTCGTCCGCGTCGCGTACCAGGCCCTCGCGGCCGTTCTCGGCGGAACGCAATCGCTGCACACCAACAGCATGGACGAGACCCTGGCCCTGCCGACGGAACAGGCGGTCAAGGTCGCGCTGCGAACGCAGCAAATCCTGGCGGACGAGACCGGCGTCACGCGCACGGTCGATCCGCTCGGCGGCTCCTACTTCATCGAATCGCTCACCAACGATATTGAAAAACGCGGGCTGGAGATCATCGACCACATTTACAAGAACTACGGCGGCGTGCTGCCCGCGACCGAAGCCGGCTACTTCCGCCGCTCGATCGCCGACAGCTCGCACGTCTACGGCCAGGAATTCGACCGCGGCGAGCGCGTCATGATCGGCGTCAACAAGCACGCCGATGATGAGACGCACGAGATTCCGATCCTGCGGATCGAGGAATGGGTCGAGCGCGAACAGGTGGCCCGGCTGCGCGACCTGAAGAAACGCCGCGACAAGACCCGCCACAGCCAGGCGCTCAAGCAACTGCGGCAGATCGCGATGGAAGGCGAAAACGTGATGCCGGCGCTGGTCGATGCGGCGGAAGCGCGGGCCACGGTTGGCGAAATGATGGAGACGCTCAAGGGCGTCTACGGCCAGTACGACGGCGGGCCGGAGCTGTAGCTCGTGCTTCAGGATCCGAGCGCTGGTGTAGCGAGTGAGAAATAGTGCATCACGGGTGGTGCGGACGTTTTGCCTGTCACGGGTGGTACGGGCGTCTCGCCCCCCGTCAGCTCCGGGCGGGACGCCCGGACCACCCTGACAATATGCCAGCAGCGTGACCAGCTACATTTGAGCGCGGACCGATGTGTCGTCGGATTCGGAGGTCCGACGCTACGATCTGTACGCGACGGTCTGCACGCGGCGGAGGTTGGTCCGAATCGATGCTCACTCCCACGCCCGTGTCGCTTGAAGGCGCCTTCGTTCGACTTGAGCCCCTCTCGGCTGAGCATGTGCCGGCACTAATGGAAGTCGGCGGCGACCCCTCGATCTGGACGTGGATGACGCGCTGTCCCGCGAACTCCGTCGAAGACATGCGGCAGTGGTTGCGCGACGCGCTGGACGGACAGGCGGCGGGCACGCAACTGCCCTTCGCGATCTTCGAACGGACGAGCGGCCGCGTCGCCGGCTCGACTCGCTTCCTGAATATCTCCGTTCGTGACGGCGGGCTTGAGATCGGCTGGACGTGGCTTGGCGTCGCCTGGCAGCGCACGGCGGTGAACACCGAATGCAAGCTGCTGCTCCTTCGCCACGCGTTCGAGACGCTGGGCTGCGTGCGCGTGCAGTTCAAGACGGACGCCCTGAACGCCCGATCTCGCAGCGCCATTGAGCGAATCGGCGGCCGATTCGAGGGAATCTTGCGCAAGTACCAGGCCACGCAGGGCGGGCGCATCCGCGACACCGCGATGTACAGCATCATCGACCAGGAGTGGCCGGAGGTCCGCGACCGGCTGGTCGGCCTGGCGGAGTCGCGCGGCTGATCGTCCACTCCCGTCCCCGCCGACCGGCGATCCAGTTGGGGACAAAATTCTCTGGAATTGCGCTCCTGCTCGAATTATCATCGCTTCCGTTACGGGCCCACCACATTCCTGGTCGGTACGTGTGCGCCGATTTGAACGGCCTCTAACGAGGAGCGGAGTCCAATCCATGTCCAGAGCGAACCGTGTCCTGGCTCTCTTTCTGCTCGCGTTTCCTTGTTTGGTCGCGCCCGCCATCGCCGACCAGCCGCCGCAAATCGAGCGGCATTATCTCGTCAGCGACGGAGAGGCGGTGTTCGTCACCGATGCGACCCTGCCCGGCGTGGCAACGGGCTCGTACGCCGTCGAGCCGAACGGATCCATCGGCATCGTCACGATCAACGACGCCCTCCGGCAGTTGGTTGCGGGTTCGTTGTTCATCGGCCGCAGTCCCGACGCGAAGATCCCGGCGAAATTCGAGCTGCAATTCACGCCGGATGATGACGCGATGCCCGTTCGGATCATCGATTGGACGGCGCGGCGGCGTATCTACAGTCTGGGCGGCGCGGCACAGCAATACGACCCCGCGACCGAAACGCTGCTGATCGACGCTCCGCTGCTGAGCGGAGAGTCCGCCGGTCCGTTGAAGAAAGCCGGACAACTCACGCTGCGCCTGAACCTCGTGCTCGAATCGGAGTCTGCTTCCGGCGGTCCGGCGGATTCTCCCGCCGCGGGGGAAGGCAGCCAGACCGGCCGCGGCGGGCCGCGAACGGCGGGCCCCGATCTGATCGTGGGCGACGTGCGGTTTCTGCACGAGTACGGCCGCGTCGGCGAGCGCCTGTCCTTTGCCGCCGGCACGTCGGCCTGCAACAAAGGCGACACGCCCGTCAGCTGGTACGCGAATCCAAACGTGAATCACCCGGTCATGACGATCAACATGTTCCGGCTGAAAAACGATCGATTCGAGCAGCTCGGCTATTCGTGGGTCAAGCATGGATTCGGCGCCGCCCAACTGGACCTGTGCAACCTGGGATGCACGCCGGGCTGTCCGAGCACGGTGCTGTGCAGCGGCTGCGCGGACCCCTACACGGCCAACCAGCTTGCCGAGCAGAACATCCTGGCGTCGCGCAATTGGTTCAATCCCTTTACCGGCGCGTTCCCTTCAAGCGGCACGAACAGCCACACGGGGCATGCGCACGACGAACTCTCGCACCGCCTGACGCTCCGCGAAGCCGACATCGCGCAGGACCAGAATGGAAATGACACGGCCCAGTACTTCTCCGAGGGCATCTACATCTGCCCGCACGAGTACTTGCCGAATAACGGCGTGGCGAACAATCAGCACAACAACCCATGCCACCGTCCGCTCGCCGCCGTAGGGAACACGGGCGACTGGTACGGCTTCGCGACCCTGACCGACGAGGCCATCCGCGAGTCTCCCGCGATCGACGAGTGGACGGGGGCGGTGCGAACGGTGATCGAGCCGGCCGTCGGCGTCGATGGCCGCGTGCTCGTCGCGTACAAGGTCACGGGGCCGGTCGCGGGCTGGTGGCACTACGAGTATGCCTTCTACAACCAGAATCTCGACCGCTCGATACGCCTGATCCGCATTCCCGTGGGCGACGGGGCCCATCTGACCAACATCGACTTTCACGCCCCGGAGCATGAGGGCGGCTGGCCCGGCGACGGAACCGCCGGAAATGCCGGCCTGAGCAACGCACCGTGGAGCGTCGCCACTTCCTCGACCGCGATCGAATGGAGTTGCGAGACGTTTGTCGCAAACCCGAACGCGAACGCGATTCGCTGGGGAACGCTCTACAACTTCCGGTTCGACTCCGACCGACCGCCGCAAGACGTGCAGGCGGTCGTGGGCTACTTCAAGACTGGTTCCGACGGCGCAGTCACTCTCGCTGGGCCCCAGGCCGGTCCGCCTTGCGTCGGCGACATGGACGGCGATCGCGACGTCGATCTGAACGACCTGACGCTTTTCCTGGCGGCGTTTGGCTCGCCGTGCGGGCCGGGGCCGTGCGCGGCGGGCGACTTCGACAGCGACGGCGACGTCGACTTGAACGATTTGACGCTCTTTCTGGCGGCGTTCGGGGCGACCTGCTGATCGGCGCCGCGCGGGCACGCGCGGCGCGTCCCATGTTTGACAGATTTTCCCTACATATGTGTTGGCGGCCTCCGGCCTGCCTCTTGCGCGCCGCAGGACAACTTCACCGAAGGGGCCGGCCGGGGAGCTTGTGAATTTTTTGGGCAAACTCCAACAGCGATCGCCGTTTCTGGCTTGAGAACGCGGGCGAGACGCCCGCACTCCCCAGAACATTCACAAGCTCGGAGGCCGGCCCCCCATTCTTGGTCTCGCCCCGGCGGCTATTTTTCGCCCAGCTCCCGCCGGCGGCGGAAGAACGCCCGCAACAGTTCGGCGCAGCGTTCCTCGCAGACGCCGCCGATCGTGTCCGCCCTGTGATTCAGGCGCGGGTCGGTCGTGATGTTGTACAGCGAGACGCATGCTCCGGCTTTGGGGTCGTGCGCACCGTAGACCAGGCGGGGAATTCGGGACAGGACGATGGCGCCGGCGCACATGGCGCAGGGTTCGAGCGTCACATAGAGTGTGCAGTTCTCAAGCCGCCAGTGACCGACGTGCTGGGCCGCGGCGCT
>JACRLV010000225.1 GCA_016235145.1 Planctomycetota bacterium | reverse complement strand
CCGCGGAGCGGCGGAAGATATCAGCCCACGGCGCGAGCCGTGGGAACACGGCGCCCAGTTCCCATGTAGCCGGGGCCTGGCCAGGGATTTTGGCACACGTCCGAGTCATCAGGGCAGGCCTAGCCCGCGGCCCAAGCGCCGCCGCTCGGCGAAATGCGTAGCGGCCGGCGTCTCGCCGGCCGTAGACCGTCGAACCGCCGCGATCGGCGTTACTCCCAATCTACGGCCTGCGAGACGCAGGCCGCTACTTTCTGACTTCCCCTCCGCCGAACCTGCCGGCCCCTCTCCGCCCGTCAATCAACAATTGCGCTACTATCCACATGCGTCCTTTGATAGGATCAACTTCAGGCCGGAAGCAATACGCCCGAATCAGATGATCAGCGCGGAGGGGGCATGCGTTATCTGCGTCAGGCTTCTCGATCCGCCACGGCATCGTCCTTCGAGCGGCGTCGCCGCTACGGAGCCGTCGCGCTCGCGATTTTCGCGACCCAGTTCGCGGCCGCCGACGGCCCGTGCACGTCCGCCTGCGGCGATTTCAACGGCGACAACACGGTGGATTTCGTCGATTTCGAGCTGCTCATCGATTGCATGGATCAACCGCCGAACTCCTCGCCGGAGTGCGCCTGCGCCGACATGGACGGCAGCGCCGCGATTGACATGCACGATTTCGCCCTCTTCGCGGTTTTGTTCAGCCGCTCCTCCGACGAAGCTCCGCCCGACTGCACTGGAGCATTCGCGGCGAGCGCGAACCTGACCGCATACAGGCCGCAGCACGGAGCGGGCTACGCGCCGTTCGCCAGAACCGCCGCGAGCGAACTCGACGAGGAGAGCCCGTCGCGCGGTCCGGGGATACGTCTCCATTCTCCCGGCGACGTCGATCCCGCCGGCGAAGACGATCTGATCGAAGTTCAGCTCGACGTCGATCCGCCCGGCGCGCATCTGGCGCTCCGTCGCGGCGATGCAGCGTTGCGGGCGTGGCTGACACGCGATCGGCAAGCGGGCACCGAGATCGCTTTTTCCGGCGACAAGACCGGCATCCTGCCGATCGGCCCTTTGCAAACGCGGCTGACGGTCTGGGTCGAGTGGGCCGGTGCGATCCACGGCGCCGCGAGCCTGCACGTCGAGTCGCCCCAGTTCGCAGCGCCGAAGGACACGCTCGTCTTCCACAGCTTCCGCTCGGTCGTCATCGCGCTGGGAGGCGAGGGACAGACGCCGAGCGACCCGCCCGACCCCAACATGGGTACGTTCATCGACGCCCAGCGGCTGTATCGAAGCGGCTACGACGTTCACATGTACGACGAGGACGGCGTCGCCGCCGACGGAACCGGCATTGTGTTCAACGAAGCCGCGACGGCGATCCGCGACCGCGGCGTGGGGACGGTCGCCATCTTCGGATACAGCCACGGCGGCGGTTCGACATATGATTTGGCCGACCTGCTCGACATCAGCCGTCCAGCGCTGGGCACATTCGAAATCGCGTACACGTCGTACGTCGACTCGGTTTCAAACAATTCCGACATCGATACCGCACAGGAGCTGCGCCGCCCGCCAGGCACCGCGTATCACCTGAACCACTACCAGCACGGCTCCATCTTCGAAGACTTTGGATTGGACGGCGGACCGGTGCCGAATTCCAACCCGCCGCCGAGCGGCTTGGATGTGGAAATGACAGCCTGGGGCGCAAGCGCAACGCACTTTCAGGTCGATGATTTCGCGCAGGTTCTTGACCTCATTCAAGCGAGCCTGGAAGCGGCGATCGTACAGCCGTAGCGAGGAATACAGATGAAACCAACGAGTGCGAACGGTTCGAGCCGGCTCGTCACGACGACAAGAAGCGCGACCGCGGCGGCGTGGGTGCTCGCCCTGATATTTGAGCTGATGGGCGGACCAAACTCGAATGCGTCCGACCAGGACCGCGCGGAGGTAGCGCCCGACCCGACCCTGCAAAGCGCCATTATTCAGGTAGCGAAATCCCCAGGCCCCGAAAAACAAGCGGCGATCGAAAAAGCCGTCGCGTCAGGCAAGGCCTCTCCCGAGGAATTTGTCCGGCAGCTCGTCTATTACGCCAGTCGAACGCGCGACCCGAATGAGAGCCTCGTTGCCGGCGTAATCCTGAAACGAGCGGACATTCCGGAAGCGACGATCGCGCGGGCGCTCGCCCCATGCCTCGAATCGAAGGACGCCCCGCTGGTCAAGTCCGTGCGAAACATGCTCGGCGGCCTGGAAAAACGGGCAGCGGGCCGGCGGCCGGATTTCTCCAGCTATCGCGAGCTTCTGGAAGAGCCGTTGCGGGACGGGCGCCCGACACCTTCCGGCCTCGTTCGCTACCTGTACCAGGAAGACCCCGGCATGGCGCTGCTGACGCTCATGCGAGCGCACCAGTTGCGAAAGCCCGAGGAGATCAAGCCGATCCTATGGGCCGAACACGTGGTGTCCGACGTGCTCTGGAAACAGCAGTACGGCTTCCTGAAGCCCGGCGAAATTGAGCCGCCCGCGGCAGCGGAGCTGTCCGCGCTGGCGCATCACCAGGCATGGTGGGCGCGGTTCTATGCGGCGGAGATCATGCGGCAACACGCCGAGTTCCGGCAGACGGAGTCCCTCGCGGAACTCGCGCGCGATGAGAACGAGCTCGTCCGCGAGTCCGCTGAGCAGCGCTCACGCTGACCGCACGCCGCGCACGGTTGATATCACGCATTGCGTAGCGTCGAACCTCCGAGTCCGACGAAGTAATCACCGTCGGACTCGGAGGTCCGACGCTACGAAAATACGCCCCGCGCGGCGACGCAGCAGCGATCACCCATCCCGCGTCGTTCGCCGCGCCTACGGACAGACCTCGCCGAAGTTCGACAGCAGAACCGTCAGATCCGCGAGATCCACGTCTGCGTCGCCGTCCAAGTCCCCGTCCGCGGGCGTCGCTCCGCCGCTCGTACCGAAGTGAGAGAGCAGGATCGCCAGGTCGGTGAGCCCGACGGCGTTGTCCGCGTCGAGGTCGCCGGGACATGCGGGGGCGACGACGGCAAACACCGCGTCGCTCTCGTCCCACAAACCGGGATCACGCGACTCGCCGTAAAGCGCCCGCACGCGGACTTTCGCCGACTGCGTCTCGACCGTCGGCGTCCACTCGATCGACTGAACGCCGACCGCGGTCTCGCCTGCAATATCAGCCCAGACGGTCGCATCCTGAACAATCTGAAGATCGTCGATCCAGGCCGTGTCGCTTCCGCTTGAGGCGCTGCCGTCCTTGGAATACTCCCATTTCAGCACATGCGGCCCGGCCGTCAGGCTGGACGTCAGAAGCGTCCAGTTCACCGTGCCCGCGCGGCGCACCACCGACTGCCCATCGATATAGAACGTGAAGAAGTCGTACCCCGACTCCGAGCTGACGCGATACCAGAACTGCACGCTCCCCGGCCCATTCACCGAGCGCGAAAGCCAGGTGGTCTGGTTGTGCGTAATCACGCCGCCGCGAGCCGAGCGCGTGCCCGTGTGATAGGCGCTGGTCGTCGTGGTCCACGGCGCATTCCCGCCCGTCGTAAACGCCGGATCGAGCACGGCCGCTTCGAAACCATCAGTGATCGTGGCGGTTTGGCCGTAGTTCGTCGTCTGCTGCACCTGGAAACGCGCGTCCCCAGCTCCGCTCCAGGACACGACTGACGCCTGCCCCGCCTCGAGCGACTCGCCGCCGTTCGGCGTCAACACGTGCGCAGGCGCAAGCAGCGCGACGTCGAGCCGCGTCGCATTGCCCGCATTCACGACAACGCCGCTGATCGTCCGCCGATCGTAACCGTCAGCCTCGAACACCAGCGTGTACGTGCCCGGCATCAGCATGCGGTGATAATCGCCGACGTCCGGGTCGGTGAAGATGTCGTGGTCGCGCCCGACGACGCTGACCGTGGCCGCCAGCGGCAGCCCCGTCTGGGCGTCGGTCACCAGCCCGCGCACGCCGCTCAGACATGTCTCGACATACGAAAGCATCGATTCGCGGTTGTAGTTCCAGTAGGTGGGGATCTGCGAGCCCGACGGCGTCGAGTTGGCCAGCTCGATCGTCACGTCGTTGCATCCCATATACACGTAGCTCCAGTCCTGCATGCCGCCGTAGATGACATACCAGTCCGCGCCGTTCGTGATGCCGTGGTAGAACGTCGAGCTGTTCCACATCGGCAGGTTGTGCTGCGAATACTCGAGGCTGATCCACTCGAACATATCGTCGTCCGGCGTCGGCGTATCGACGGATGCCCCACTTGCGTTGCCGTCGAACGGATAGTTCACGACCAGCGCGCCGCTGTGGAAATTCGAGGAGAGCGTGAACGTGTGCGAAAAGGCGAAGTTCATGAGATTCGCGGTCTCCAACTCGCGCCCGGCCGTCGTGTTCTGGGGACTGGTGTAAGGACATGGAAAATTGCGGTTCAGGTCGACGCCGCGCGAATTGCCGCGCGTTCCGGCGACAAAGCCGTCCGGGTTCGCGCACGGGACGACCCAGATCTCGACGCCGTCAACCATGCTCGTGATGCGCGAATCAACGCCGTAGTTCACCGTCAGGTAATCGATGAAGCTCAGGCACATTTCGATGCCGATGATCTCGTCGCCGTGCAGTGACGAGACGTAGCGAAACTCCGGCTCGTCCTCCTGCACGAGCGGATTGTCCGTGATGCAGAGCGCCCAGGTGTTGCGGTTCTGGACGGACTTGCCGATGTTCACCAACCGGCAGATATCCGGATGGGCCGCCGCGGTCGCGGCAAGCTGGGATTCGATCTGCGGATAGGTGTGATAGCTCTGGGCGAAGGCGGCGCCGCAAAGCAGGCCGAGCGCCGCGATCGCTGCGATTGCATGCAAGGAAGTGCGCGCTTTCATCGGCGGCCTCCTTCCTCGCGAAGCAGGGCGGCGGTTTTCGGGTGTTCACGCAGAACCGCGTAGTCGAGCGCGGTCCGGCCCTCCTTGTCGCGCACGTCGCGGGTCGCGCCGGCCGCGAGCAGCCGCTTCGTGAACTGTGCGATCGCCGCGTCCAGTTCCGGATCCGCCGGCCCTTGCGATGCCGCCAGAATCAGCGGCGTCTGGCCGAGTGTGTTCTTGGCGTTCACGTCGGCGCCGCTCGAAAGCAGCAACTCCGCGGCTTTCTCGCGGCAGCGGCGCGCGGCCGCGTGCAGCGCCGTTTCGCCCGCGTTGTCACAGGCCGCTACGCTCGCGCCGTGTTCAATGAGCGCTCGAATAACCGCCGCATGACCACCAAGCGCAGCGTAGTGCAGCGCCGTGCGGCCGGAGCGGTCTCTTGCGTCCGCTTCCGCTCCCTTTGGCAGGAGCAGATCGAGCACCTCGGCGCGCCCCTTGATCGCAGCCAGATGCAGCGGAAGCGATTCCTCGCGATCTGCGAGTGTGACGTTCGCCCCCGCCTCGCACAGTCGGCGAACGAGGTCGGCCCGTGCTTCCTTGGCCTCCTTCGATTCGCCGCCGGCGAAAACCGCCAGATGAAGCGCGGTTTGTCCCGCCGCGTCGACGGCATCCACCGCCGCGCCGCGCTCCAGCAGAACAGCCGCCGTCGCAGGCTTGAGCGACTCCGCTGCGGCGTGCAACGGCGTCCGCTGGCGGGCGTCGCGCGCGTCGCGCAGCGCGGGCTTTTCGCTCAGAATGGCGCGAGCACGGTCCGCATCGTTCACGCGGGCCGCCGCAAAAATATCCGAATCCGCGAGGCTGACCGGAGTTGCGAAACAACCCAGTATCAACGTCGTGGTCACACACGCCGCGAAGCGAAGTCGCATGGAAACCTCCCGTGTACCGCAGCCGCCCCCGGCTGCATTTCTCGCCGCACTACCGCAGCCGCCCCCGGCTGCCTGGCGAGGATCGAATGTGGAGCCGGGCTCCAGCCCGGTTTCTTCAATAAAAAGAGCCACACCTCCGAGGAGACAGGCCCGAGGCCTGCTCCACAAAACTCATCCGGCATTCCCCCGCACCGCATTCCCGCGGGCAGGCGGCCTACGCAGCAAGCCTGCCCGCGGGAATACGAAGCACGCCACTTACGGACACGATGCTCCGAAGTAGCTCAACAGAATCGCCAGGTCGTCGATGTCGACCACACCGTCGCCGGTGAGGTCCGCGGTGCAACCGGTGGTGCATCCGAAGTTTGACAGCAACAGCGACAGGTCGGAAAGATCGACATCGCGGTCTGCGTCCAGAT
>JACRLV010000224.1 GCA_016235145.1 Planctomycetota bacterium | reverse complement strand
GTTCGCGCTCCGCGCGGGCTTCGGCTTCGGCCTGCTTGGCCTCGTTCTGCACGCGGGTTACGCCCAGGAATGCCTGTCGGACCATTCCGGGTTCGATTGTGTCCGGAGTGACCTTATTCACTTCCAGGCCGGCGTCGAACTGCGCCAGCATCTCATTGATCTGTCGGCGGACGTCCAGTGCAAAATCCGCCTGGTCGGTCTTGCCCTGACGCAGCAAGCGCTCGACCTGAAGGCCCGCCGCCACGCGCGTCACCGCATCATCGGCAAAATGCCTCAAGAGGCGCTGCGCGTCCTCACGCACGTCCTCGCCGACGTTTCGCACGAATTTCTCGGCGTTGGTCACGCGATATTCGAGCGTGAACACGGCGTGCGAGAGGTTGCGGTCGCCGCTGAACATCGCGCCCTGCACCCCGGGCGTGAGCTTTTCCACCTGCGGCATGATCGACTCGAGGCTCTTGCCACGGTTATCCGGCATGATCTGAAAGCAAAACCGCTCGTCTCGGAATGTCTCCGAAGCGATGGAGACGCGAATCTTCTGGTCGAACGGATCCGGGAGCGAGAAGTGCGAGCCGGGGCCGAAGACATTGCGGCTCGGCATCTGCGAGTCCGCCGCCGCGTTCTCGCGGAGTTTCCCGAAGCGGACGATCAATCCCTGTTCGTTCGGGTTGATCTTGAACCAGCCGCTGGCCGCGTACGCCAGCAGCAACGCGATCATCAGGACTCGTAATACGTTGAAGCCCGATCGCAGCGCCTGGTTCAAAGACTCGGCCCCGGGATCGGAATAGCTCGACGGGGGCAGCGAATCGTGCGGCGGATGGTAATGACCGTGCTCATGATCGTGGTCATGTTGATGCGTATGAGTCGCCATGTGGCGTCGTCTCCCTGCAATGCAAGTCCGAGGGCAGGCGCTAGAGCCTGCCTGCGGCGCGCCTACTCCGATTTCGGCCCGTCGAGATTGGGCAAATGCCCCGGCTCCGGCAGCTTCGGCGCCGCCAGCGGAGCGTTGAAGATCTTGAACAGGTCGGTGTTCCAGTCGAGGAAGATCGTGCTGCGCTCCTTGAGGGCCGCATCGAGAGCGTCCAGGTAACGCAGCCAGATGAACAGATCGGAGTCTTCCGTCCGGATCTGCTCCAGAATCCGCGCCGCGGCCCGATCGCCTTCCGACTTGATCCGCTCCGCTTTGCGGCGGGCGAAGGCCATGATCTTCTCTTTCCCGGCGCTGGCGGCGGACTTGATCGCGTCGGCGCGGCTCTTGCCTTCCTGCCGGTAGCCTTCGGCGAGGGCGTTTCGCTCCGCGCTCATCGACGCCAGGATCGCCTGCGTCGTCTCTTCCGGCACCGTATTGCGACGAATGGCGACGTAGCGAAGGTTGATCCCGTAGTCCGTCAGCAGGCCCGGCGCAGCGGCGTCGAGCATCTCCTTGTGGATCGCCTCGCGGCTCTTGGCGACCAGGGCGGGGTCGAGATTGAACAAGTCGGCCATGTTGTGGCGGCCGATCACCGTCTGGCGGGCCTCGGTGATGCGCACGCGCAATTTCTCTTCGCCGTCGCGATAGCGGTCCTTGTTGTCGTCGGGCAGACGCTGGCTGTAGAGCAGGGGATCCTTGATCTCCCAGACCGCGTAGCAGCCGACGATCAGGTTCTGACCGTCCGCCGTCTTCACCTCCGTCTCGGGGGTGTCGATGATGTGCAGGCGGCGGTCGTAGATCCGCACGTCCTCGAACGGCCGCGGCCACTTGAATTGCAGCCCCGGCTCGAGGATTACGTTGCTGTCGGCGCGGCCGAAGCGGATTCGCACGGCCTGCTCGTTGAAACGCACCTGAAAGGTGACCATGTAGATCACCAGGACCGCCACCAATGCGGCCGCCGCGATGATCGTGGGAAACGCCACTCGTTTCATTCGACGAACTCCTCGAAATCAAACCGTCCGGCGGCGCGGCGCGCCGCGGTCAAGTCTCTAGGGTTTCTGTTCCGCAGTTCTTACTGTCGCCGCCGACGGGCGGAGCTTCTCTTCCGCCTGGATGCGGAGGTGCACATTGCGGCCCTCCGGATTGAACGCAATGAAATACTTCCGCGCGTTCGTCAGGCCAGTGACCAGCACTTCCAGATATCGCCTGGCTTTGTAAACCTGTGGATTCGCCGCGTACGCGACGCGCTCATTGTCGAGCTTGGTCAGCTCCGCCGCGGCGGTCATCTCGCGCTGCCAACGCAGGGCTTGGGCCTGGGCGAGTTGAACGGCGGCCTGGCCCTCCAAACCAACCAGCGTCTTTTCGATCAGCTTGTTCCAGAAGGTGAGCTCGAAATCCGCGCCGCGGGACCGAAGGTACGCATCCACCGCGGCTTCGTCCGACGTGCGGGTCAATTCGCTGCGGATGCCGTTCAGCTCCTTGTCGAGGGCGGCGCGGGCGGCCTTGGCGGCTTCGTCGACCGGCTCCAGCGCCTTGCGCGATTCCTCGATCTCGCGCAGGCTGCGGCCCATGCCGAGGTCGTACTCGTCCTGCTTCATGCGGTGCTGTTCGTGCGCCTGGTACTGGTTGAGCTCATCCGAGAGCGACGCTTCATACAGGGCTGCCCGATTCGCTGGCGCGCCGCGGCGGGCGACTTGGGCTCCACGGCGTCGCGCGCCGCCCGCAACTGGCTCAGCAGCAGCTCGTTGTCCTGCGTCCTTTGAATCGCGTGCGACAGGAGCGTTGCCCGCTCCTTGTCTCCAGCCGCCTCCGACAGCACCCGCGCCTCCTCCACCCGGGCGTTACGAATGTCGGTGACTTTCTCCTGCCGGGCCGTGATGACCTTTCGAAACGCCGCGGCCGCGGTCGCGTCGGGATGGATGTTGGTCAGTCCGACGTATTCGACGCGCAGCCCCAGGTGCAGCTCGTCGCAGCGTTTCGCGATCGAAGCCTGGAGCGCGTTGACCAGCTTCTCGCGCGAGTCGCTCATCAGGTCTTCAAGGCTCAAATAAGCGGATCGCCGGCCCAATTCCTCCCAGGCGACGTTGCGGATCACAGCGTGCGGATCGATCGCGCTGACGGCGAATTCCGACACGCGATCGGCGCGAATGCGGTATTCGACGAAAATCTCCAGACGGATGATGTGTACCGGACTTCGCCGGCCGGCAGCCGTCTGCGTCGTCTGCTGATCTTCGGCGCTGGCCGGCGTCGGCACGACGAAGTTGTAATGGTCGCGGCCCGAGTGTTTCGGGTCCGTCCACTGCTCGACGTCGATCTTCTCCGCCTTCCGCTCGTCCTGCTTGTCCTTCTCATCGGCGTGCCAGATCGGCGAGTCGCCGTCTCGGTAGCCCAGCGCGAACTGGTGCAGGCGGCCCGTGTCGTACTTGTACGCGATGTCGATCGGCCAGGGCGCCTTGAAGTAGCAGCCCGGTTCGAGCGGATGATCCGCATCGATCTGCCGGCCCCAGCGTTCGATGATCGCCCGCTCGTTCGGCTCGACCACGACGATCGTCGTCAGCAGCCAGATTACGATGACGGCGACCCCAAACAGCGGAATCAGGGTCCGTTGCAGCAGCAGGTAAAACCACGTCTGCGAAACCTGGAAGCCGAACTGGTAGTTCATCGCCTCCGCGAGGCTGTGGGCGATGCCGCCGGGCTCGGACAGCAGCCCGAGCAGCCGACTGTCGAAACACGCCCGCGGCTCCGTGCCCGGCGAGCGCGGCCGGTAAATGTCGAGCACGAAATTGAGCAGAGTCTCGATGCCGAGCAGGCCGAGAATCACCGGAACGGCCCAGGCGATGTAGTGTTCCCACGACTCGATCTGCTGGTACACCTGCGCGCCGTACGCGACCACGAGAGCAACCGCGATCAACGTGTTGCCCAGCGTCATTGAGCCGCATGCACGGAGCAGCTTCGATTCGCCCAGCCTGGCCAGCCCGGACGCATACCGCGACACCAGGAACAGCAGCAGCGTCAGGACGGAGAGAACAACCAGCCCCAGCTCGACTTGCCTCACCGCCGGCCAATCCTGTTTTGACAGGGTCAGGCGGTCGACGAAGTTCAGTAGACGCAGCATCAGCCAGGCGCCGACTCCGAGCATCAGACCGCCGGAAACCAGCCCGAACGCCGGCACTAAGAAACGCTGCATCCACTCCAGCCGCTTGCGGGCGACCAGAAATCCGACGCCGCCTTCTTCCTCGAATAGCGCCTCGCCGCCGCCGGTGGCTTTGCGTTCACGGCGGAGCTCCTCAAGATCGAGCTGCTCAAGATCGGCCAGCTCGTGCTGGCGCATGACCAGCAGGGCCACGAACCAGATCGGGACGCCCGCTCCCAGGAACCAGGAAAGGCCGTCCAGCGCGATCGAACCGATCCGCAAGGAGATCATCGCGCAGGCGATCGTCGCGATGATCTGAAGCACCAGCCCCATCAGGGCGGCTCGGCGGCTACGGGCGTGAGGGGTTTCCGTCACCTTGGCACCTCAAGAAACGGGGACAATGAACCAAGTGCGGGCAGCCGACGTATGCGTCGTTGTCGCTTTCCGCTCGGAGGTCCATAATAGGTCACATGGGTAACAAACTTTTTGCCATCGCGGCGAATACGTTCATCGAGACGATCCGCCAGCCGATCTTCGGAATTCTGATGTGGGTCGCGGTCGGGCTGCTACGGGCGTCATCACGCGCGAGATCGAGAGCTTCACGGTGCTGACCGCGGTATCCAAGCCGGTCGGCCGGCCGCTCTTCCTGACCGGGAAATTCTTCGGCGTGATCGCCTCGATGGCCGTCGCGTACTACGTGCTGGCGTTCGTCTTCATGATGACCGTTCGGCACGGCGCGCTCGAAACCGTCGCCGACAAATACGACATGCCGACGATCGTGTTCGGCCTCACGGCCCTGGCGATCAGCTTGATCACGGCCGGGTTCGGCAACTTCGTCTACGGCTGGCACTTCTCGTCCACGCTGCTCGGGTGCTTCGTGCCGCTGGTGACGATCGCCTTCCACGCCGCGCTGTGCTTCGACCGCACCTGGAACCCGCAGCAGTGGTGGTTCAAGGATTTCGGCGACATGCAGATCGTCTACGCCGTGATGATGACCTTCTGCGCCGTGATGATCCTGACCGCGGTCGCCGTGGCCCTGGCCACCCGGCTGAGCCAGACGATGACGCTCGTGTTCTGTGCGGCGGTGTTTCTCATCGGACTGATGTCGGACTACTACTTCGGTCTGCGGGCTCACGACGGCGTGATCTACCAGGTGCTCTACCACGCCATTCCGAACTTCCAGTTCTTCTGGGTCGGCGATGCACTCACCCAGGGCATGACCGTGCCCGCGGCACAGGTCTGGCGCGTCGCCGCTTATGCCGCGGCGTATTCGCTCGGCGTGCTTGCGCTGGGCGTCACGCTGTTCCAGACTCGCGAAGTGGGCTAGTGGTTCGTCAATCTCTGGTGTTCGGGTGGTACGGCCGTCTCGGCCGTTTGACGGGCGGGACGCCCGTACCACCCACCCGAAAACGAGCCTGTGCCGGATCACTAGCTCCTTCGAGACCGTCGAAAGGTGCCGGAATGCGTCGACCGTAGCGTCGGACTTCCGAGTCCGACGACCCATTGGCAGCGAGAATCGTCGGACTCGGAGGTCCGACGCTACGACGCGGGCGGCGGCGAACGGAGGCGCGCAAGGCCGCGCCGCTGCATCCGCATCCATTGTCGCCTGAGACCGCACCGTCATCGCCTGCTCTTGGTCAATACTGACCGCCGGAACGAATTCAAACCGCCTGAAGCGCCACGCGCCCGGGCGCCGGCGTCTCTTTCGCCTCGCGCGCCTTGCCCACGAACGACTGAATGTGCTCGCCGTAGCGCACCATTCGAGCGCTGTTGAACACGACGATCGCGGACGAGAGCGTGTGCATGAACGCCGCCACGATCGGCGTGAAATACTTCTCGGCGTAGATGCTCGCCATCACGCCGACGATGATGAAGCACACGCCGAATATCAGGTTTTGCCAGATCACGCGCGTGGTTTGCCGCGAAAGCCCGACCAGGAACGGCAGCCGGCGCAGGTCGTTGCTCATCAACGCGACGCTGGCGCTGTTCATCGCGACATCGCTGCCGGCGGCGCCCATCGCGATACCCAGGCTGCCGGCAGCCAGTGCGGGCGCGTCGTTCACTCCGTCGCCGACCACCGCGACCGTGTGCGCCCGCCGCTTCAGCGCGTCCACCAGCGCGAGCTTGTCCTGCGGCAGCACTTCGGCCTGAACCTCGGAACAGCCCATCTCTTTCGCGACGCGGCGGGCCACCGACCAGCGATCGCCCGTCACCATGATCAGGTCGCGAATGCCGAGCTGCCGGAGTTCGTCCATGGCCTGGCGGGCTTCCGGACGGGTGCGGTCCTCCAGCCCGATCCAGCCGAGGCAGCGATCGCCCCGCACGACAAAAAGCGTGCTAACGCCTTCGGGCTCCTGGAACTTTTCATCGTTGAGGAAGCTGAGGTCCGCGCCCTGGTCGCGCACCCAGGTCTGTCGGCCGACCAGCACGGTTTCACCGTTCACGCGGCCGCTCACGCCCTTGCCCGACACTTCCTTGAAATCCTGCGGCTCGGCGATTTCGACGCGGGCCCGTTGCGCCACCGCCGTGATCGCGCGCGCTACCGGATGCGTGCTCAGACGCTCCACTGCTGCGGCCGCCTTGATTAGATCCGCCGCGTCCACGCCCGGAGCCGGCATCAGCCGCGTGACGGCGAGTTCGCCCGTGGTCAGCGTGCCGGTCTTGTCGAACACGACGGCGGTGAGCTTGCGGGCCCATTCGATGTTCCCGACGTCCTTGATGTAGACGCCGAGCCGGGCCGCCGCCGAGAGCGACGCGACAATTGCCGTTGGAGTCGCCAGGATCAGGGCGCAGGGGCAGGCGATCACCAGCATCGAAATCGCGACGTTGGTGTTGTAATTGCTGAAGAACCACACCACGAGCGTCAGCATGAGCGTGACTGGCGTGTACCAGGCTGCGTATTGATCGATCAGGCGCATCAGGGGAATGCGTGTTCGCTCGGCTTCCAGGATCAGATCCTGTACTCGACCCAGCGTGGTGTCGTGGCCGGCCTTCGTCACCCGCACCTGAAGCGCGCCGGTCACGTTGCTCGTTCCGCCGAAAACTTCCATCCCTTCGGCTCTTTCCACCGGACGCGATTCGCCGGTGATGTTCGCCGCGCTGATGGTTGAGGATCCGCGCACGATGACGCCGTCCGCCGGCACGTTGTCGCCGGGGCGCACGATGACGACGTCGCCGGGCCGCAGGTTGTGGGCTTCGACCTCGGCTTCGGCCCCGTCGGCGCCGAGCCGATGGGCCTTTGTAGGCGTCAGCCTGACCAGGCCGGCGATCGCCGCCCTGGCGCCGAGGGCCGTCCGGGTTTCGATCAGATTGCTGAGCAGCAGGAAGAACGCGACCACGCCGGCGGTCTGGTAGTCATAGGTGGCGAACGCCGCAAGAATCGCGACGGCCACCAGCTCGTCCATGTGCATGTGGCCGCCGAAGAGGCAATGGACCGCATGCCACCAGAGCGGGACAGCCAGCAGAAAGGCGCCGACCATCGCGAGGATGTCGCGATAGAAGCTCGCCCGCTCGGTTTCCGGGCCAAACAAACTGCCCGTGAACAGGGAGGGAACGACGAACGAGCTGAGCACCAAAACGCCGCCCAGAAGCGTGGCGATCAGCTTGGCTGTGGCCCGCCCCGTTTCCACTTGAAGCGAAAGCCTGTCGTGCTGCATTTTTCACCCGAATTGCGGCGCAACCCGCACGCTTGACGATCGTTCAGAATCGCCGCCGTTCGTGCGTAAGTTGCGACGACAAAGACACTTTCACATGAAACACGTCCGCGGCGCGACAGACCCCGCGCAGCAGTCCGGTAAGACTACGAAATGGCCCCGGTATCGGTTCAGGACGTTTCTGAAAAAAACTGCGAAGCGCCTTCGGAACACCGGGAAGGCGACTTCACGCCGCGGCTTTCGGTGCGGCTACTTCTTGTCCTTCTCGGCCTTTGCGGGAGCCGCGGCCGCGCCTGCCGCTGGGGTTCCCGCCGCTGCTGCTTCGGTTCCTTCCGCCGCCGCTTCCTTCTTGGGCTTCTTTCCGGCCTTGACCTTGCGGTGTCCGAGCTTGGCCATTCCCATCGGGCTCATGGCGTCGGACCACTTTTCGTCTTTCATCAGCTTGGCGACGCGCTCCGCGCGCGTCAGCACATTGCGATGCCGCGCCAACGAGCTCTTCATCCGCAGAGAACGATCAATGCTCATGCCACATACTCCCGGGCGAAATTAATAGACCAGAAAGTATAGCCGGTGGAGGCGACTTCGCCAAGAACGGCGGCAGGGATTCCGTTGGCCGCGTCGGATGGGTTGACGCACTCCCGCCGAAACACGCGGATGCGGCTCAGTTCGCCAGCCGGGACGTGATCGAAGACGCCGGCTTCGAGGTAGGGGGCCTCAATGGCGGGCGGGTGAAGTCGTTTGACTCGGTGTCGGCGTAGATGCTTCGCCCTTCGGCCTTGGCGGGCACGGCGTCAAACTCGCCAAGCACGAGCGTCCGCGACGCGGCGCCCCAGCCTCCCAGCAATTGCAAAATCTGTCGATTCGCGGTCAGGCGAACGGCGCCGTGGATGCGGTTTCCGTCGACCCGATCGATGACTGCCGTGCCGAAAGCGGAGGTCATTCGGGCTTCCGAAGCTCCTACGCGGATGCGCCCACGAAACTCGCCCGAGCGGATCGCGTATTGCCGCGAGGCGCCCGCCGGAGGCTTCTCCAGGCGCAGCGACATCCGGACCAGCACCCGCCCGATCTCGCCCAGCAGCGATGGGGCGTTGCGCTGCATCGCCACACGAAGCGAACCGTCCTCCGCATCCACCCACCAGTACGCCCGGTCTACCGGCACGCGCTGCACGCGCGGCGGCGGCGGATCGATCTTCGTCATGTCCAGCGAGGCGAATTCAAACGAACCGCCGCCGGAACAGCCGGCGAGCAGGAATGACAGCGTGCCGAACAGAATCCCAAGCGCAAGCGCGCGGGGCCACGAAAGCAGGCACGAAGGCACGTAGGCACGTAGGCACGAAGGGAAAACGCAAGAACACTGCACCCCAAGCGCGAGCGCGCGGGGCCACGAAAGCAGGCACGAAGGCACGTAGGCACGAAGGCACGAAGGGAAAACGCAAGAACACTGCACCCCAAGCGCGAGCGCGCGGGGCCACGAAACGAAGGCACGTAGGCACGTAGGCACGAAGGGAAAACGCAAGAACACTGCACCCCAAGCGCGAGCGCGCGGGGCGGAATCTTCGTCGGACTCGGAGGTCCGACGCGACGGTTCGCGCGTCGTCCGACGCGACGAAGTTGCCAGCGCGAGCTTCTCAAGGGATTTCGGCCTGTGTCCACGGCGGTGAGCCTCGCATCCATCAGTGCGGAAGCGGGAACCGCGCGCACAGGGCCAGTACGTCCTCACGAACCTTCGTGATCGTCGCGGGGTCGGCCTTCGACGAGAGCACGCGATGGAGCAGCTCCGCCACTTGCTGCATCTCCGCCGGGCCCAGCCCGCGCGTCGTCAGCGCCGGCGTGCCCAGCCGCAGCCCGCTCGTGTACGCCGGCTTGCGGTCGTCGAAGGGGATCATGTTTTTGTTGACGATGATGCCGGCGGATTCGAGCCATTCCTCGGCGTCTTTTCCGCTCACTTCCGGGTGAGCCGGCCGCAGATCGACCAGCATCAGGTGGTTGTCAGTCCCTCCCGACACGAGCCGATATCCACGAGCGAGCAGCGCCTCCGCCAGCGCCCGGGCGTTTTCCACGATCCGCTGCTGATACGTGCGAAATTCCGGACGCAGCGCCTCGCCGAACGCGACCGCTTTCGCCGCGATGATGTGCATCAGCGGCCCGCCCTGCACGCCCGGGAAGACCCATCGATCGATCAGCTTCGCGTCCGCCTCGCGGCACAGGATCAGCCCGCCGCGCGGACCGCGAAGCGTCTTGTGCGTCGTCGTCGTCACGAAATCCGAATGGGGAACCGGGTCGGGATAGAGCCCCGCGACGATCAACCCGGCGACATGCGCCACGTCGCACATCAGCCGCGCCCCGACCTCCCGCGCGATCTCGCCGAACGCGGCGAAATCCAGCTTGCGCGGATAAGCGGAAAAGCCCGCCACGATCAGCTTCGGACGATGCTCGCGGGCCAGCCGCCGCACTTCGTCCATGTCGATCTGCTCGGTGTCGCGCCGCACGCCGTACGCGACCACGTTGAAGAGCGCGCCGCTGAAGTTGATCTTCATTCCGTGCGTCAGGTGCCCACCATGAGACAGATCGAGGCCGAGGACGGTGTCGCCCGGCTTGACGCACGCCAGATACACGGCGAGGTTCGCCTGGGCGCCGGAGTGGGTCTGCACGTTGGCGTGTTCGGCTTTGAAAAGCTCCTTGGCCCGCTGCCGCGCCAGCTCTTCCACGCTGTCCATGTTCACGCAACCGCCGTAGTAGCGTTTGCCCGGATAGCCCTCGGCGTACTTGTTGGTGAAGACCGAGCCGGCGGCTTGCCGCACCGCGACGGAAACGTGATTTTCCGACGCGATCAATTCCAGCGTGTTCTGCTGGCGGTGCTCTTCGCGCCGCACGATCTCGGCCGCTTGCGGGTCGGTATCCGAAAGCGGGCGGGTAAGAAAATCAGGAAGCGGCATCAGGGAGTCTCCTGACCGGGCGCTGGTTGCGACGCGGGCGCAGCGGGTTCCGTGGACTTCGAGAAGAGGCGTTCCAGTTCGCCGAGCATCTCGCGCTCCAGCACGTTGTCCCGCCCGATGTTCGTCCACACCGAATTTTGGCGCGTGCTGGTCGCCGCGTCGCGCTCGATCGGCGTATATCCCGGCGCGTCGCTCAGGCGGTACTGGCCGGGCTGCGATTGTTCGACGCGGGTCGTGTCTTCGCGCTGCCGGTCGATCCGCAGCCGAACCTGCGCGCGATCCTCGCCGCGCGGCCGCACGCTCAACGTCGCCACCCGCCGCAGCTTCGACGGCGCGCGAATCAGATCGCGGGTCGTACCGCTGTCGCTGCGGGTAGTGAACTCCTGCGGTTCCGCGGTGATCGTCCGGGCGGTGCGGTCGATGTTCAAGCGGTCGAAATCGCGCCGCATGACGCTCACGGCCGATGCAAAGGTGGTGTCCGCGTCGGCCGTGATCTCGCGCGTCGCCATTTGCCGGTCGACGTCGGAGGCACAGCCCGCGCTCAGCATCAAGCCGAGCGCGAGAATCCCGATACCCAGCACTCGAATCATGGTTCCTCTCAGTTCATGCCGATTGTGAGGCGATCTTATTTTTCCGCGGGCGCGGGGCCTTCCGCCGGCGGCAATTTCGGGGCCGGCGGAACTCCGTCGCCCCGCAACATCGCCGGGTAGCGGCCGATCATCGATCCCGGTTCGGCGTTCTGCGCTGCTTTCTCCAGGTTTTCCATGCCGTGCTCGCGATCGCCGGTGTAATACTCCAGATAGCCCAGCAGGAACCGCAGCGTCGGGTTTTCCTGGCGCGCCAGCTCCTTCATCAGGTCCGCCCGGCGGATGTCCACGACCTCAGCGCTGCTGAAGAACGCGCTGAGATCAAGCCGGAATTGGGCCATTTCCGGAAACCGTTCGAGGCCCCGCACCAGGAAGAGCGACGCGGAAAGATAATCGCCCGCGGCCAGCAAGGCGTGGCCCCGCCCGATCTGCGGCAATGGGTTCGCCGGGTCGAGCAGCGCGGCGCGCTCGTAGCGTCGCGCGGCGTCGTAGTATTGTCCGAGTTGGAGAAGCGATTCGGCTTTCAGCAGTTCGTCGTTGATCGGCTCGGCGCCTCGGCCGACGAACGACTTCAGCGGCGCCTTCACGACGCGATCAATGAAAACGGCGGCCTCGATCTCCTGCACTGCCGCGTCGCCGGTCGGACGCGCCTGTCCGGGAATCGTGCGCTTCTGCATGTCGCGGAAGATTTCAACTGCTTGGGGGTCCGAGACCATCGCCAGCGCCAGCCGCATGTCCGTGAACACATCGCGGCCGGGAAGCATCGAAACGTCATTGAGGGCGGCGGTCACCGGCGATTCGGGCGCGTCGGTCGGCGGATTCTCATTGCCCGAAATACTCGGCGGCGTCGCGAGCGCTGGCGGCGACGCCAGCAGCGACTTGGCGTCGCCCTTCATCACCGTTTCCAGCGGCGAACCGATCGGCTTGGCGATCGGCTGGGAATTCACTCGAATGTCCGGCCGGCCGCTTGCTGCCGCAGGATCATCCGCCAGCGGGCTCGGAAAAGCGCCGGGCCGCTGGCGCGCGTTCATGTCCCAGTCCGTCTTCGTCAGCGGCTTGTTGATCGGATTGAGTTCGATGGGCTTGATCGGCATCACGCCGAAGCTGCTCGTCGTGACGGGCGTACCCGCCTGTCCCGGCAAATCCCAGGTCGAACCGCCGGGCGGGGTGTAGTTCAACATGCCCGGCACGGTGCGCGGCCGCACGAAGTCGTTTGGCATCCGACTGGTCGGGTTCTGGATTGTCCCGGCTTGGCCGCTCAAGAAACCAGCCGTGGGAGCGGTTCGGGAAGGATCGTAGAACGGAGCATAGGGAAGCCCGCCGCCGCCGTACGCGTCATAGACGCTCACCGAATCCCGAATGAAGTTGGAGAGGCCCGCGCTTCCGAGCGAACCACGGAACGCGGTGGGATCGGCGATCGGTGAGTAGCTGCGGAGCGCGAATCCGCCGCGCACATTGCCCGTCGCGAACGAATTCCCTCCCACCAACGACTGAGGCCGCAGGATGGGCGTGCCGCCGAGCCCGAATCCGGCGTTGAGAGTGAACGGCTGGGCGGTCGGACTTGAGTATCCGGACGCAGCGGGAGCGCCCGGAGCGCCCGGCGTGTACTGTGCGAAGGCCTTGGTTGGGCAAACCAATGCACACGCCGCTATTAGTCCGACCTGCAATAGCGGAAGTCGCTTCAGCCTTTGGGCGGCGGGGCGGCGACGTGAGGTGTCGTGGGTCAGCGATTCCATGAATGCACTCCGCAACGGCTTGTACCACTCCCTTGGGATTGTACTTGTTATCGGCAGGATGGGCAGGTCGTCCACTCATGGGCGGGCGGGCGTGAAAAAGGGATAATCTGAGGATGTGAGAACGGAGGTCGGCGGGGGCCTCCGGATGGAAAGCTCCAGGGCCGCTCTGCGCGGGAGACCGGCCGACGCAGACGGGCGTCGGCCGGTCTGCTGGCTTCAAGCAAACTCGCGCTCAAGCATGATCAACGCCGGTCGATCCTGGCGGCTTAGTGCGTCACCAGACCCGGCGGCATCGG
>JACRLV010000034.1 GCA_016235145.1 Planctomycetota bacterium | reverse complement strand
CTCGATGCCGCAGCAGGCCGTCGCGAACGGCAGCGGCCAGAGGCTGTGCTTGCGGCACCAGTTGATGCCGTGCATGCGCACCATGTCCATGACCGACTCGAGGTTCGCCACGGAGTAGGCGTTGTCGACGGACGGCGGGTCTTGGGTCGAGCTCAATCCCATCGGAAGATCCCCTTCCGCCATTCGTAAAGAAAACCGACCGCCAGGATCACGAAGAAAATCAGAGCCGTGGCCAGGAAGAAACCCGGCGTATATCCGTAGCTTTTGAGCGATTCGGCCCAGGCGGCATGCGCTTCGTTTTGGAAACGCGGGTAAAGGATCGAGAACGGGTACAGGAACAGGATTTCCACATCGAACAGCAGGAACAGCACCGCGACCAGGTAAAACCGCACGTTGAACCGGCTGCGAGCGTCGCCGATCGGATCGACGCCGGATTCGTACGGCATGTCCTTGATCGGCCCGGTCCGCCGAAGTCCCAGCAATCGTGTGATCGTGTGCGACGCGACGAGGATCAGGGCCGCCAGCCCCACCACGAGCAGCACCAGAAACGCGATGATCGAATAACTCGGCATGGCTCCGGCCTTCTCCGCCTCAAGCAGCATTCCGCGTCCAGGCTGATGAGTCTATGCAGACGAGCGCCGTCCTGCAACGCGGCGAAGAAACGGAGCGGGCTGCGAAACCCGTATCGGGAGTTCGCAGCCCGCGAAAAATCAGCACTGCTTCGTCGATTTCTGCCTACGATCCGAACAAGTCCCGGTGCAGGCGATCGATGACGACGTTCAGTTTGTCATCGGTCAGGTACGTTCCGGCGGAGATTTCCGCTCGAACGCGCTGCACCAGGTCCGTGCGGATCGGCGTGTCCTCCTGCCGATTCCATTCCTGGGCCGCCGTCGAAAGCTCGATCCGATCGTTGGACAGTTCCGCGGCGGCCTTGCCGGCGACGCGATTGGCGGTGTCGCTTCGCGGCGTCGGACGGGATTCGTTGACGCTCGGTGGAGCCGTTGCCTGGATCATCTCATTCGCCCTCATAAAGGCGTCTCCGTTGTCCGAATGGCGCTCTCGGGCGTCGTCCATGACAGCCGAATCGCCTTACCCAACCCCTGCGAGGCGGCCGCAAACACTGCGGGCCGAATGCCTCTGGCTGTACCCCCAGCCAATAGCGGTATCGACGCGAAGAGCGATTGACTTGCGACAAAACCGGCCCGAATTCTCAGAATCTCGCGATGTAAGTTCTGTAGAGACAACCGCATCCGATTTTCACATGACACCGCTTTCGGATGTTAAGATGGAGAATATGGGACCGGTATGGTCCTCTAACGCTACCACGCAAAGGCGCAAGAACTGCCTTCGATTCTCGGCTGCCGTGATGGAAATCCCCATCAGGGTTCCCAATTCACCTCGGACTGCTTGAGTTGGATCGTCTTCATGTAGTCGATGAATTCCTGACGCCACGTGTCGTCGATGTCGCCAAAGAGTTGCTCGAACTGGCGCTGGAGCTCGGTAAATTCGATGCGCTCGCCGTCGTCGCGGGCAGCCAGAAGCTGCATCCATTTCTTGTACGCTTCCGCGTGCTTGGCGCACCGGGACAGATAGTGGTTGAGCGCCCAGCCCATCGAGTACGCCGGGAAGCCGTTCCACCAACCGTTATTCAGGATGACGATCCGCATGTCCGGGATACGCTCGCCGTTCTCGCCGTAGATGCGGCGAAACTGCGACAGACGGTTGTGATTGATCGCGCCGTAGCTGGCGCCGGCCTCGCCTTCGACCACCTCGAACATGGTCGCCAGGCCTTCCACCGCCCAAGTCGGCAGTTCAGCCGTGTTGCGCGGGAAGACGCCCAGGTTGAAGTGGATGTGGTGGCCGGCCTCGTGCTGAACGACCTCTGCGTTGTAGTTCGCCATGCGGCGTTTTTGTAGAAGCCGATGGCGCCCATCATGCGGAAGCCGTTCGTCGTCTGGTAGGCGTCGTACTCCTCAAACGTTCCGAAGAAGTAGATCTCGAGCTTGTGCTTCGGGCGGATCGACTTTACGCCGTTCTTGTTATTGAGGAACACCGCCCAGCGATAGACGCGTTCCAGATTGGCGGCCATATCCTTGGCCAGCTTAATGTCAGTCGTGTACGTGAAAGTAAAGTGATCCGTGTAAAGCAGCCGGGCACTCTTACCGGCGATCCGCAACATTTCGGCCTCGGACTCCTTATCCGATTCGAGAGGCGCCATCACGTCGAGTTGCACCTTGTCCTCAATGTCGAGCGAGGCTGCGTCGATGTTGTCGCTGCCGAGGATCGCAGCGACCATCGCCTCGGTGATCGGCGGGCGCCGGCCCGGGCTGCCCACGGTCGCGGCGCCGTTGGCGGGCCCGGCCGAGAGCGGCTCAATCTTGGTCACCTCCGTTTTCCGGATGGTGATGGTGATCGTGCCCGTTCCGCCCGGCCCCACTTGCTTGAGCTCGTAACGATCCGCGTACTCGGTGACTTCGCCTTCAAGCGGGGGGCCGTTGGTGCGGTTGATCTTGCAGTTGCCGCGCGCCTCCTGTGCGGACGCGGTCGGGTGAGCCAGCAGCAGCGCAAACGACGCAACCAGGCAGACGGAGCATGCCATCAGGCGAGTAAACATGCGCATACCTCTTTCGGTTGATCGGTTTCGGCTAATCGATCTGACAAGAGTATAACACATTCCCGCCGGGAAACAGCCCATTGCCGGCCAGGGCAGCGATCGAGCCGGGCGAACGCGAATTCAGTCGGAAGTACGGACTACAACCACCCCCGGCGACGCCGTTTCATCGTTGTCAGGCCCGCGAACGTGAGCATCGCCGAGCCCAGAATGCCGAATCCGCAGCGTTGCGTGGCATCCGTCGGCGATGTCGATTCGGGCTGGTCGAGCCCGGTATCGGCCGGCTGATCCTCGACCGGCGCCGGCGCGGGCGGTACCGGGGATCCAGAAGTTTCATCCGGATTCCCGTTCTGGGTCGGATCGCAGGCATCGCCAATCCCGTCGCCATCGCTGTGGCAGTTGTCGCAAGCGTCGCCGACGCCGTCGCCATCGGTATCCCGCTGATCGGCGTTCGGCGTGTTGAGGCAGTTGTCGCAGACGTTTCCGATGCCGTCGTTGTCCTCGTCGGCCTGATCCGGATTCGCGAAGTTCGGGCAGTTGTCGCAATCGTCGCCGAAGCCGTCCCCGTCGGAATCGAGCTGTCCCGGGCCGGGGAGCGTCGGGCAATTGTCGCAGGCGTCGCCGAATCCGTCGCCGTCTGTATCGAGCTGATCGGCATTGGCGAGTTGCGGGCAGTTGTCGCACGCGTCGCCGACGCCGTCATCATCCGTATCGACCTGCGACGGATTCGCCGCGTTTCGACAGTTGTCGCAGGAGTCGCCGAGCCCATCGCCGTCCGCGTCCGTCTGCAACGGGTTGGGCGTCGCAAGGCAGTTGTCGCAGGCGTCGCCGACGCCGTCGCCGTCCGTATCCGCCTGGTCCAGATTCGCCAGGTTTGGGCAATTGTCGCAGGCGTCGACCAGGCCGTCCGAATCGGCGTCCGGATCGCATTCATCGGGTCGGCCGTTCCGATCGCAATCGGTTGCCGCGCCGGTTCCGATCTCATAACCGTCGGGAATCCCGTTGTTGTTGCAGTCGGACTCGCATTCGTCGGGCACTCCGTTCGCGTTCACATCCTGCGAGAAGCCGCCGGCGATGTCGCACGAATCCAGCACGCCGTTGACGTTGCAATCCTGCTCGCTGCCGTCGGCGAGTTCGCAGGCGTCCGCGATGCCGTTCGCGTTGCAATCAGGCTGACACGAATCCGGCACGCCGTTGAGGTCACAATCGACCTCGAGACCGTCGGCGATGTCGCAGGAATCGGGCCGGCCGTTGCCGGTGCAGTCCGGATCCGTGCCATCCGCCATGTCGCACGAATCCGGACGGTGGTTATGGTTGCAGTCGGCCTCGGCGGCGGCGCCCGTGATGCGGATCGCCAAGTCGAACGGACCGCTGCCCTGGTACCAATTCACACCCGGGCACTCGTCGGCCTGCACGTATCCGGGGCCGCCGAGATACTCCGAACCCTCCCAGACCCAGTTGTTCGGGTTGCCGACGGTGTTGTTGAAGATCTCGATGAAATAGCCGCCGGCCGCCAGAACCACCGGCGTCGGCAGCGTGAAGGTGATCTCGTTTTCAGGCAGGCCCTGATTGTTGCGGCCGGTCAGAACGCGCGTAAACGCGGCATTGGGAAGCGAGAAAACAGCCGGTCCCGGCAGGCCGGCGGCGTCCGGATGAATCACGATGGTGAAGTTGTCATTGCCGAACTGGCCGCCGTTGGGATAGTAGCCCCAGATCGTGATCTGGTTGATCGCCCGGGCGTTCGTCAAGGTGAAGTTCTCGGCGCGGCTGCGGCGCGTGAAGCCGTTGTTGTCGGCGTCGGAGAATGCGCCGGTGTACGGCACCGGGTGCTGGTCGATCACCGGTCCGCCCGCGTCGCTGGATGTCTCGACATCGTCGGGCACGCCGTTGTTGTTGCAGTCCGAGCCCGGCGGGCAGTCGTACAGGGCGACGTCGTCGATGTACCAGCCGGTATAGCCGGTGCAGCCGTCTTTTCCGAAGTCAAAGCGGAACTGAATCGTCCCGCCGCCGGCGGCCAACGAGCTGAGGTTGATCAGCGACGTGGCCCAGACCGTCCCGATTCCGGTAAAGGCAGGCTGTCCCTGGAGCGGGTTGGTGTTGCCCTGGCCGGCGGAATTCAGGCTCGTGTTGTACGGGTTGTAGTAGAAGGCCGACCGCGGCACGATCTGCCATGAGCCGCCGTTGACGCTTACTTTCACGTTTCCGCCGTCCCAGCCAGGCTCCGTGCCGAAGTAATGCGTAAAGCGGAGCGTCGGCAGATTGAGCGTTGCGGGAAGTGTGATGGTCGGGCTGAAGAGCGAGTGTACGGCCGATCATTGCCGGCACAATCCCCGATGTTCCGATCGGCGCCGAAGTAGGCCCGTCCGGCCCGGCCGGCCGGGAGGTTTCCGACGACTTCCCAGTTGTATGGCGTGGGGGGATTCGAGTTTGAAACCGACCAACCGGTAACCGTGCCGTCAAAATTCTCCTGCCAGATTACGCTCTGCGATGAGCATTCCGTCGGCGGGGTCGGGTCCGTCGCCGGCCGATTCGAGCCGCATTGCCCATCCGTGTTCAGCTCGACGGCGCGTGCCGCCAGATCGACTTGAGCGGCGTCATCCGCGGTGAATTGCGAATCCGACGGCCCGCCGGTCCGCGGGTCGTTCGGCATCGTTCCGACCAGATCGAGCGCGGCCTGGTTCAACGCCTGGTACGCGTCGGCGAAGTCGGATGCCGGCGTGAGGTACGTGCTCAGCGCGCGATAGAAGACGGCGCCGGACTTGATCGGACCCAGGGCCCGCACCGTGAAACCGTTGAATGTCTTGCCGTCCGTCAGGATCGCAAAGCAGTGATTGAACACGCCGCTGCCCATGTGGACGCCGCCGTTGTCATAATGCTGGCAAAGCTGGAGCGGGCTGTTCGCCCGGTCCGGGTGTCCATAGCAGGTCGGATCCCACATGTCGCGGATCGCGCCGCCGAACGCCGGACATTCTTCGCCGACCATCCAGCGCATGCCGCTGCCGCAGGTGGTGCGCAGGTTGTTCGGCGTATCGAGCGTCGGGCCCGTGTCGTGCGCCTCAGGCCACGGGATTCCGCCGGGCGTGCCGGGGAAAGCGGCGTTTCCGTTGAACAGGTCGATCATCTCACCAAAAATGTCAGAAAACGCCTCGTTCATCTGGCCGGATTGGTTCTGATAAATCAGGCCGGCGGTGTACTGCGTCACGCCGTGGGTGCATTCGTGGCCGACGACGTCGTCCGACGCGACGCCGGTGCAAAAAACGACTTGTGATCCGTTCCAGAACGCGTTGGGACAGCTCCAGCCGGAATGAACGGTTGCGATGACGGGCGCGCCCGCACCGTCGATCGCATCGCGGCCGAACGCCCGCGAGTAGTAGCCGTAGACGTCGCCCACGAACTCATAAACCGAATCCACTTCAAAGTCGCCGATCGGGGGATCTCCCTCGAACCGGGCCGGTGCGCCGGGAGGGCCGCCGCCCATCGCGTTATAGATTCGCCGATCGCGTGCAGTGCAGATCAGCGACCACCGATCCAGCACGGCGCCGGTGTGTGCGTCGATGAACAGCGCGTCGCGCAGCACGATCTCCGGCTTTTCCACCACGACGTAGTACGCGAGCTTCGCGCCCGTCGGCGCGTTTCCGTACCAGCCGGGATCGACGATCGTCATCCGGGTTTCCGTGGCCCGGGCGTCCGTCTGGCCAACCTCGCCGATCGCCGCCGCAGCGGCCTGGTCGGCGGTCAGCGCCGGAGTTACTGCTACCTTCCGAGCGGCGGGGAAAAAGTCGCCATTTGCCGCCGACAAACGGCCGGCACGATCCTGATGAACTTTCAACACGGCGGCGAAGACCGGCACGCCGTTTTGGACCTGCTCAAAGGTCGTCGTCGTGAAGCCCAGCGCGTCGATCTCGGACTTGACCAGCCGCAGCTCGGCGTCAACGTCGGCAATTCCGAACAGCGACGCGTGCCGCCGCAGAATGCCGGTGGGCGTGTCAACGGGGTTGGCCGTACCCGGCGTGGGCGTTACGAAGCTGGCGACGCCGCTCGCTGCCGAGCGAGCGACGCGCACATCCGGCGAATCGGCGAGCGCGGACCCGCTGATGGAAGCGGCGGCGGCGGAAGCGACGAGCAGGAAACGAAGGTATGAACGCGTCATGATGACACCCTCTCCCCGGTTCGGGGATGCGACTAAACGGATTCTCGATAATCGCCGAAACGACGAGCGCTTCGGAAGCAGAAGCGCCCCGCTCCCAACACCGGCTGGTTCGCGCGCCGCGACGGCTCGAAACGCCGCCGGCCCGAGCGACATGCGTCGCCGGCTTCAAACCCCATTGTTATGAAATCGGAGCGGAAATGCAATATCGAGACGGGGGATGCCGGCGCCGCGGGCGAACGCACGCTTGGGGCGGTGTGGATGTCCCGCCCGCAATGGGTGGTGTTGGCCGCCGGCCAAGCCGTTCGGTCGGTACGCTTTCTGGAATGCGCGGAACGCTTTTGTCTACGGCTGCTGGGATTCAGCGCGCGGGGAGTCTGGCTGTCGACCTATCTCGAATGCGGTGCGACTTACTTCTGTCAAGGGCTGTGGCGGCTGTTCAGAACAACGTGTAAATGAACGGCGCCGCCGCCGTGCCGCCGAGGATGATCAGCACGCCGATCGCCAGCATGAACAGGATGATCGGCAGCAGCCACCATTTGCGGTTGGCCTTCGCGAAGGCGAAGAACTCAGCAAGAATGCCGGGGCGGGCCTGGGCGGAGAGCCGCTGGAATTCGCCGGCGTCGTCGTGTTTTGTCTGGTCGGCCATTCCGCGGCTCCCGGATATCCACCCAATGATAGTCAATGCTGGCTGAAATAGTCCTGCGGTTTCTTCGCCGTCTTGCAGGCAACCCAGTACGTCTCCGCTTCGGGCTCGAATCGGCGATGGAGCGGGTCGCGTCCAAATAGTCGGAAGAGCAGCCCCAGCGGCGTGAACACCAGATAGAAAAGGGCCGCCAGCACGACGTACGAAAGCACCATCCCGATCGGGTAGCCCACGATCGACAGACCGGCGTAGAGCGGCCAGGTCGCGCGAGGCGCGACAAGCGAAAGAACGGCGGAAAGCGCCCCCACCACCCATAAGCCATACGCCACCGGCGTCGTCGCCGAGCCGAGCAGCCGCCAGACGGGTATCCAGTGCAGAATCAGCAGGAGCCCGAGGACGCCGAAGACGCCGCAGGCGAGGAAGCCGAATTGCCGCAGGTCGGCGGGGGATGGTTTCAGGTTGAGCTTGATCATCGCAATCTTCCAAATGGCGTTTTTCGACGCCGGAACCGCACACGTCAGATTCGCCCTCACCCCGACCCTCTCCCGGAGTACCGGGAGAGGGGGAAATGTACCGCAGCCACATGTACCGCAGCCGCCCTCGGCTGCATTGCTGCCCCGCGCGCTTGCGAATATGCCGTCGGACTCGGAGGTCCGACGCTACTAACGCGCCGCACGACACCCGATGCTACCGGCGTTAGTCCAACTGGAACTGCGCCAGGTACTTGTCGGTCTCGCTCCGCTCGCGTTTCGGCTGCTCCGACTTCAGCAGCAGAAAATCGGCGATCACCAGCGCGTCCATGTTCGTCGCCATGAAGCAGCGATACGCGTCCTCCGGCGAGCACACGATCGGCTCGCTGCGCACGTTGAAGCTCGTGTTGATGATCACCGGGCAGCCGGTCCGCTGATGAAAACGCTGCATCAGGCGATAGAAACGGCCGTGCCGCTCGGCGTCGACCGTTTGCAGCCGGGCGGAATAATCCACGTGCGTGATCGCGGGGATCACCGAGCGAATCTGCTTGAGCCGGTCGAGCCCCTCGGCCGCGTCGCCGTTGCCGGGCAGACGTTTGCTCGGGTGGACGTCCGCCACGATCAGCATGTACGGGCTGTCCAGCCCCGGCCGGGCGTCGAAATACTCGTGCACATGCTCGCGCAGCACGCACGGGGCGAACGGCCGGAACGACTCGCGGAACTTGATCTTGAGGTTCATCACCGACTGCATCCGCCGCGAGCGGGCGTCGCCGATGATCGAGCGGCTGCCGAGAGCCCGCGGACCGAACTCCATCCGCCCGGCCATGTAGCCGACGACGTGCTCGCTTGCGATCAAGTCTGCGACCGCTTCGATCAGGCTCGCCTCGTCGTCGAAGCGCTTGTATTTCGCACCCGCGGCGTCGAGCGTCGTTCGCGTTACCTCCGCGTCATACGCCGGTCCGAGCAGCGAGGCCCGCTGCATGTCGCGGCCGCGCGGCTCGCGCTGGTTGCCGAGCAGTTGGTACCAGACGAGCAGGGCCGCCCCGAGCGCCCCGCCGGCGTCGCCCGCGGCGGGCTGAATCCAGATGTCTTCGAACGGCCCCTCGCGCAGCACGCGTCCGTTGCCAACCGCGTTCAGCGCTACGCCGCCGGCCATGACGAGGTTTCGGCAACCGGTGAGCTTGTGCGCATGCCGGGCCGAGCGCAGCATGATCTCCTCGGTGACTTCCTGGATCGAAGCGGCGATGTCCATCTCGCGTTGCGTCAGGGCGCTTTCCGCCGGGCGCGGCGGTCCGCCGAAGAGGGCGTCGAAACGGGCGTTGGTCATCACGTCCGTCTCGCAGAAACCGAAGTAGCGCATGTCCATGCGGAAGGAGCCGTCGGCCTTGAGGTCGATCAGCTTTTTGAGGATCAGATCCTTGTAGACCGGCTGCCCGAAGGGCGCCAGGCCCATCAGCTTGTATTCGCCCGAATTGACGCGGAAGCCCGTGAAGTATGTGAAGGCCGAATAGAGCAGCCCGAGCGAATGCGGGAAGCGCATCTCCTTTAGCAGCTCGATCCGGTTGCCGCGCCCGACGCCGGTATCCGGCGAGCTCCTTGTCCATCAGCCGCGGCAGAAAGAGCTTTTCGCGCATCCAGAGCGGGGCGCCCATGCAGAACAGCTTGAACCCGCGCGGCGCAAAGGCGAGATACGTCTCCAGCAGCCGCTCGAATTTCAGGATCGGCTTGTCGTAGAACGCGACGTGATCGAGCTGACCCGGGCTGATGCCGGCTTCGCGCAGGCAGTATTCCACCGCGCTGGTCGGGAAGCGGAAGTCGTGCTTCCTCCGCGTGAAGCGCTCTTCCTGCGCCGCCGCGACGATTTCGCCGTCGCGCACGAGGGCGGCGGCGCTGTCGTGGTAGTAGGCGGAGATGCCGAGGATGTTCATCGATTGGCCCGCGGGTCAGGGTCGATAACACAGCCGACAACAGCGCGCCGGCCGGCCACAATGTATCCTAGGCGGTCCGGATCCTGAATGCCCGTTCATCTGCCACGGTTCGCGCGCGCTGCAACGGGCGAGCCGCTTGTCCGGCGCCGCTGGTTCGACTACCGTCCCGGCCTGGGTGGTTTCGGGTTTGTTCGTTTGGGCCGCACGTTTGTTGCCGCTGCGCTGATCCTGTGATTACAGGTCTGCGGTATCCGTCATGGCGCCGCTGCGGACTGTTTGCCTCTGCGCGCAGCGAAACAGACGACATCGTCGGCCGTACGAACGGGATGGTCCTGTTCTGCCAACGAGCCTGAATCGTCCAGATTGAGTCTTGAGGATGCACATGCGTTCACTTCGTCTTCGCCAACTCACGCGGCTTTCCATCGGCTCGCTCTCGCTGCTGGTCGTCGCCGGATGTCCGACCGACACTTCCAACACTGACAACGACGCAACCTCCAAGGTCGCCAACCGCGACTCGCTGCCGGGTACGCCTGTCGCCCGCACGCAGCAGTCGATCGATCGCTTCCCGCGCAACGACCTGACCTATTTCATCAACAACGTCTCGTCCAAGCTGGATCAGGGATTGCAGGAACAGCTCATCGCCGACGCGTTCAGCCGCTGGTCGGCCGTCACGCCGCTGAACTTCACCCGCGTGCAGACGCAGAATGGGGCCGACATCGTGATCGGATTCGGCGTGCAGCGGCATTGCGAACTGTACGCGCCGCGCAACCTGGACTGTCCGTCACGGCCGTTTGAGGACACGACCATCGGCCACGCGAATTTCCCGATCGGACCGGCGATCGGGCAGCTTCACATGAACGAGGCTTTCGACTTCTCGGACCAGCGGCTGTACTTCAGCACGATGGTGCACGAAATCGGCCATAACCTCGGCATCGACCACATCGCGCCGACCGACGCCGTCATGTTCGCCAACGACAACGGCCAAACCGGCGCGCTGACGCAGGCCGACATCGACGCGGCCCAGCGGCTCTACGGCTCGCGCGACGGTTCCGTACGGCCGCAGCTTGCCGCCGCCCCGCCTGCTTCGGACGAAGCCGCCGCGCGCACCGCACCCAAGACCGACCTGCCGGACGCCGACGGCGACGGCATCGACGACGCGACCGAGCAGTTCGTCCTCGGAACCAACCCCGACAACGCCGACACCGATGGCGACGGCCTTGGCGACGGCGTCGAAGCGGTCGCCGGGCTGGACGCTCGAAGCGGCGACACGGATGGCGACGGGACCTCCGACGGCGCCGAGTTCGAAGGCGGCACGAACGCTTTTCGCCCCGATTTTGCCTCGACGGGCGACGTCTCCGCGCTGGTCGGCGCCTTCACCGGCAGCGACAGCCTTGGCGCGACGCTCAGTCTGACCATCGCCGCCGATGGTTCGGTGGCCGGAACGCTGGCGTTGAAGATGTTTGGTTTCGATGAGAATCTGGGTTTGAGTGGGGCCGTCAGCGGCGACGGCACGATCGAATTCGTGTCGAATGACTACTACTTCGATTATCAGGGGACAGTTGCCGCAAGCGGCGCGGCCAGCGGCACGTTCACTTCGGACGGGGGCTTAAGCGGCACGTGGACCGCGACCCGCGTCGGCGGCACGGGGAAAGCCCTCCGAGCGGCGGCTCAGCACGTTGATCTGGGCCAATACGCGCCACGCCCGCTACGGCCGTCGATCCACGACGCGCCGTAAAGCAGCCCAAAACCGAAATGCCGCGTGGGTTCGCGGCGACCGGCTTGTTCCGATTTCCCGGGCCGTTTTCCGTCGCCGCGAACCCACCCTGCCCTGTTCCGCGCCGTCGGTGAATCTGCGTGTTCCGCCCGCCTCGATCGGTTACACTGGCATGCGTATTGCCCGTCAACTCTGCAACGCGAGGTGAATCATGCAGCCCCTGCCCGACACGATCTTCCCGATGCTTGAGGCGATGAAGCAGCTCACTGCCAGCGACCTGCACCTGAAGACCAGCGTGCCGCCGGTGTTCCGCATCGGCGGGCACCTGCGCAAGCTCGACATGCCGGTGATCGAGATCAACAGCCGCTACATCGAGAAGATCATCGACCCGCTGATCCCCGAGCGGCGCAAGGCCGAATTTGAGCGCCGCGGGGCGCTCGACTTCGCCGTGAGCCTGCCCAACGGCGACCGGTTTCGCGTCAACGCCGCCCGCTCGTGCGACCAGCTCCACTGTGCCATCCGCCGCGTGAAGGCGGACATTCCCAGCTTCGAGAGCCTGCACCTGCCGCCGATCTACCGCAAGATGGCCGACGAGATGCACGAGGGGCTGGTGATCGTCTGCGGCGTAACGGGTTGCGGAAAGAGCACGACGCTCGCGGCGATGATCGACCACATCAACGAAACGAAGTCCGACAACATCATCAGCATCGAAGACCCGATCGAGTACGTCTTTCACCCGAAGAAGTCGATCATCAGCCAGCGCGAGATCGGGCTCGACGTGGATGTCTTCGCCGACGCCCTGCGATCCGCCGTGCGCCAGGACCCGGACGTGCTGTTCATCGGCGAAATGCGCGACCGCGAGACCATGCTGGCGGCGCTTCAGGCGGCGGAAACCGGGCACCTGGTCTTCTGCACGCTGCACACCGCCGACACCATGCAGTCGCTGGCCCGCATTCTCGAATTCTTCCCGCCGGACCAGCACGAGTTCATCCGCAGCTCGATGGCCAACGGCCTGAAGGCGGTGATGGCGCAGCGGCTGCTGCCGGCCATCGACCCGAACGTCCTGCGCGTGCCCGCGACGGAGGTGCTGCTGGGCACGCCGATCGTCAAGGAGAAGATCCGCGAGGCCGAGGATTCCGACCTGCCCGAGATCGTCGCCGGCAGCAAGGGCGAAGGCATGCACAGCTTCACCGCCGCGCTGGCCGAACTGGTCGAGAAAGACCTGGTGTT
>JACRLV010000033.1:3370-4822 GCA_016235145.1 Planctomycetota bacterium | reverse complement strand
CGCCAGACGTTTGGTCAGCGTGGTGACGAGCGTGCGCTCGCCGCGCTGCGCCCGGACGGAAATCTCGGAAAGCAGGTCCGGCACCTGGCCGCGGGCCGGCCGCACTTCGATCATGGGATCGACCAGGCCGGTGGGGCGGATGATCTGCTCGACCACTTCGCCGCCGGTCTTGCGCAGCTCGTACTCGCCGGGCGTCGCGGAGACGAAGAGCACATTGCTCCACATGGCCTCGAATTCCTCGAAGCGCATCGGGCGGTTGTCCAGGCAGCTCGGCAGGCGGAAGCCGTGCTCGACGAGCACCTCTTTGCGCGAGCGGTCGCCGCCGTACATCGCGCCGATCTGCGAGACGGTCACGTGCGACTCGTCGATGATCAGCAGGAAGTCCTTCGGGAAATAATCGACGAGGGTGTAGGGCTTCGCGCCGGGGGCGGTGCGGTTCAGGTGGCGGGTGTAGTTCTCGATTCCCGAGCAGTACCCGACCTCGGCGAGCATCTCCAGGTCGTATTTCGTGCGGGCCAGCAGCCGCTGGGCTTCGAGCAGCTTGCCCTGGTGCCGAAGCTGCATCACGCGCTCGTCCAGCTCCGCCTTGATCGATTCGAGGGCCTGTTGCAGGTTGTCCTCCGGCAGAACGTAATGCACCGCCGGGTAGACGAAGACGCCGTCCCGCTGCTGGAGCACCGCGCCCGTGAGCGGGTGAACATAGGCGAGCCGCTCGATCACGTCGCCAAAGAACTCGATGCGGATCGCGAACTCCTCCTGGGCGGGGTAGAGCTCGACCACGTCGCCCCGCGCGCGGAAAGCCCCACGCGTGAGTTCTGTCGAATTCCGTTCATATTGGAGCTTGACGAGGTTTTTCAGCAGATCGTCGCGCTCCAGTTCCTGGCCGACCCGCAGCGAGATGACGCTCGCCTTGTACTCGTCCGGGCTGCCCAGGCCGAAGATGCACGAGACGCTGGCGACGACGATCGTGTCCTCGCGGGAGACGACGGCGCTGGTCGCCGCCAATCGAAGCCGATCCAGGTCGTCGTTGCGGGAGGCGTCCTTCTCTATGTATATATCCCTTTGCGGGATATAGGCTTCCGGCTGGTAGTAGTCGTAGTAGCTGACGAAAAACGAGACCGCGTTGTTCGGGAATATCTCGCGGAATTCCTCGAAAAGCTGGGCCGCGAGCGTCTTATTGTGCGAAAGCACCAAGGTCGGTTTGCCCAGCCTCGCGATCACGTTCGCCATCGTGAACGTCTTTCCGGAACCGGTTACGCCCATTAGCGTCTGGGCTCGCTTGCCGCCAATGAAGCCGGTGGCCAGCTTTTCGATCGCCTGCGGCTGGTCGCCGCGCGGCGAATACGGACTCACGATTCGGAAACCGCTCATGCCCCGCCTTCAGCCAGACGCGCTGGGTTGGGTCAGCCCACGGAAAACCAGCGGCGGATTATACCGGCGGGAGCGGCGGCC
>JACRLV010000033.1:1783-3360 GCA_016235145.1 Planctomycetota bacterium | reverse complement strand
GCCGCTATAAGGGGCGGCGGGAAATGGAACGCGGCGCGGCGGGAAATGGAACGCGCCAGACCACCCTCTCCCGTTACGCCGGGAGAGGGGGGCTGTTTGGCGACGCGGCGCGAGAAATTCGAGTAGCGAGAAGCGAAAAGCGAGAAGCGAGATACGGAAAGCGCGGCGCAATGCGTAATGGCGGCAATGCAATTCTCGCGCGCGTCGTGTTCACGCGACCGTTTCCCGCGCCTCGCCCGCGTGGTCCCGCCATCAGGCCCCCGCGCGGCATCCCACGCGTGCGGGCGGATGCGCATGGCGTATCATTCGTCGCTGTAGGCCAAGCAGGGAGCAAGCGATGAGCGACTCTTCGCCGCTGGATGAGAAGCTGTACAAGATGTCCGACAACCGCGTGTTGAGCATGAAGGATCTGCTCAGCTCCTTCACGCGGCAGGGCACGGCCCGCGTGACCGACCTGCACATGAAATGCGGAAAGCCGCCTTGCTTCCGCGTCGACGGCAACATGAAGGTCACCAACGGCCTGCCGATCGACGAAGAGACGATGGACAAGCTGGTCGCGGCCGTGCTCGATGAGAAGGAGCTGGACACTTTTCGCAAGCAGCGGTCCGTCAACTGCGCGCGGCTGATCGTCGGGCTGCGGTTCCGGTTCAACATCTTCCACGACAGCCGCGGGCCGGCGGTGGCGATCCGCGCTCTCGACACGAGCACGCCGACCATCGAGTTCGTCGGGTTTCCCAACGGCGTGTGGGAGGACATCATCAAGCTGCGCCCGGGTTTGGTGCTGGTGACGTGAACGACCGGCGCCGGCAAGTCGACCACGATCGCGGCGCTGGTGCATCGCATCGCGGCGGTGCGGCAGTGCCACGTCATCACGCTCGAAGACCCGATCGAGTACGACCTGCGCTCCGAGAATTCGATGATTTCGCAGCGCGCGGTCGGCCGCGACGTGCCCAGCTACGAGCGCGGATTGCGCGACTGTCTGCGTGAAGATCCCGACGTGATCTTCGTCGGTGAAATGACGGACCGCGAATCGGCGACCTGGACCATGACGGCGGCGGAAACGGGGCATCTGGTCTTCTCGGGAATTCACACCCGCGACTCGATCGGCACGCTCTCGCGGCTGGTTGACATGTATCCGCCGAACCGGGCCGAGGAAATCGCCAACCAGCTCGCGCTCAGCGTGCGTTTCATTATCTCTCAGAAGCTGGTGCAGCGCGAGGACATGCCGGGCCGGGTCGTCGCGATGGAGATTCTGAACAACAATTACGCGATCGCGAACCTGATCCGCCAGAACAAGCCTGAGCAGATGTACTCGGTCCTTCAGACGAACACGCGCGACACGCCGGGACAGCGGATGATCACGCTGGAGCGCAGCCTGGCGCAACTGGTCCACGCCGGCAAGATCGGCCGGCACGAGGCGGAGCGGGCGGCGAACCGGCCGCAGGAATTCGAAACGGAGATGACGCGGCTGGAAGCGGGTGCGTGACGGCGTTTGCGTGAGAACCGTAGCGTCGGACCTCCGAGTCCGACGATGAATGCCGTTATTTTGCTTGAGCTCTCATCGGCGACTATTGAAG
>JACRLV010000033.1:0-1770 GCA_016235145.1 Planctomycetota bacterium | reverse complement strand
GCGCCCTCACGCCGGTCCTTTCCCAGAGTAGCGACAGGGTGGCACTGTCAACGGTACTCCGTTGGCAGTGTTCCACCGTGCCGACGTCCCTTCACGGGTTCCGCACGGCCAAGCGAGTACGCTTGACCGTGCCACACTCCCAAGAGCGACGAAAGGCCGGCGAAACTGTCAGGCGCTCAGTCCGGCTCGGGCTTGCGTGCGATCGCTCGGACGAGGCCGGTTTCGGCTACACTTCGCACTGAACACTGGTCGCTCTAATTAGCGGAATCCGCGTCGCGCCCGGCGGCGCCTCCGATCGAGAAAGGGAGTCAGGACATGATGACGGATCGTGTGAGGCAGATACTGAGCTGGTATGAAGCGGACAGCCCCGGCGTGCTGGTGAACCTCCGCCGGCTGCTTGGAACCGGTACGTTGAAGGACACCGGCAAGCTGGTGATTTTGCCGGTAGATCAGGGGTTTGAGCACGGGCCGGCCCGCAGCTTCGCTCCCAATCCGCCCGGCTACAACCCGCACTATCACTTCGAGCTGGCGATCGAATCCGGCTGCAACGCGTACGCCGCCCCGCTCGGCTTCCTTGAGGCAGGCGCCCGGACGTTCGCCGGCGAGATTCCCCTGATTCTGAAGCTGAACAACAACGACTCGCTGTTCAACACGAAGAACCCGAACCAGGCGATCACCGCTTCGGTCGGTCACGCCCTTCGTCTGGGATGCTGTGCGATCGGGTATACGATCTATCCGGGTTCGGCGCACTCACAAACCCAGTATCAGATCCTGAACGGCCTGGCGGAGGAAGCGAAGAAGGTCGGGCTGGTCGTGGTCGTGTGGTCCTATCCGCGCGGCGAGCACCTGACCAAGGAAGGCGAGACCGCGGTCGACGTGACCTGTTACGCCGCCCAGATCGCCTGCCAGCTCGGCGCGCACATCGTCAAGGTCAAGCCGCCGACCGAGGTCATCGAGCAGACCGAAGCCAAGAAAGTCTACGAAAAGCAGAACATCCCCACGCACACGCTTTCCGATCGAATCAAGCACGTGGTGCAGAGCGCGTTCGACGGCCGGCGAATAGTGATCTTCTCCGGCGGTGCGGCCAAGGACGAAGCGGCGATCGTGGAAGAGATTCGCGATATCCACAAAGGCGGCGGATTCGGCTCGATCATGGGGCGAAATGCGTTCCAGCGGCCGAAGAAGGACGCGCTCGCGCTGCTCAAGAGGGTCATGGATATCTACGCCGGCAAGTAGGCGTTGCCTGACGCGCGCCGTGGATCAGCGGCAGCCAACCTCGTTTGCGGCGCGAACTTCGCGACGCCGGGCCCGCTGCGGTCACCCGGCATTCGCGGGTGAGGATGTCGCCGGAGTGCTGGTCGCCTCGCGGGCCGGGCGGCTGGCGGGTTCGGCCCGGGCGCGCTGGGCGCGCGTCGGCAGCGTGTTCAGCTTGTCCTTGAGCTGCTGAAACATGCGGTCGATCGGGGCTTGCAAGCGGTCGGCGTCGTGCTCGGCGGCGGCGCGCTCCTCATCGTTCGCAGCGTTTTGCGCCAACAGCGTAATGCGCTCGATGTCGGCGTTCTTGCGTTGAAGATATCGATCCCGCTCGATCTGGCGGGCGCGCAGAATCTCGCGGGCCTTCTGCTCCTGCTCGCTGTCAAGCTCGTAGCGGCGAATGAAATCGTTCGTGTAAAGCGTCCAATCGTCGACCACGGCCGGGACGCTGGCGGGCATCGAAGCCGGGTAGGCCGCCGGCTTTGAAACCGGCGGCGGAGCGTTCGATCCTGACGC
>JACRLV010000223.1 GCA_016235145.1 Planctomycetota bacterium | reverse complement strand
GCATTCGGGTCCGACGGATCGCCGTCTGCCGGAAACGGGCACGCCAGCGTCCCCATCGGCGTCTCGGCGTCGCGTTCCATTCGCCGAATCAGACGGTCCAGATAATCCGGCTCGATTTCCGGCTCATCGCCCTGTACGTTCAGAATCAGGTCCGAATCCGGCCCCGGAATCGCTTCCAGAACCTCGGCGATCCGGGCCGTCCCGCTGGGATGGTCGGACTGGGTCAGCACGGCTTCGCCGCCGAACGAACGCACCGCCTGCGCGATCCGTTCGTCGTCCGTCGCGACGATGCAGCGGCCGACGGATTTCGCCGCGTGGACCTGCTCGACAACATGCTGAATCAGGAACTTGCCGGTCTGTCGGGCGAGAGGCTTGGCTGGGAATCGGGTGGACGCGTAACGCGCGGGGATGACGGCGATCACGCTCATGTGGCTTCCGGCTCGTTGCAACCACTATAGGGCCGCGAGCGACCGCTCGGCAAATTGGCTCAACGCGGTCGCAACGCGGATCGCATATCATCCAATACAGGAGTTGCGGATGTTGTCCATCGGCGACATACACGTTTATGTGTCTGATTTCGCGGTCGCCTTGCGGTTCTGGTGCGACGGGATCGGCCTGACGCTCGTCGAGCACGAGCCGTCCGCCGCCTGCCCCTATGCCCTGCTCGAATTTCCGGACGGCGGCCCGGGCCTGCGGCTCTTCGGCGGCGTAAAGCCGTGGAGCGAAAAGGAGCGCCCGCCGGTCGGAACGCGGCCTACGATCCGATTCGACGTCGCCACGTCGGATTTTGACGGGATCCTGGCGGCGGTGCTTGAATTCGGCGGGCAGCAGGTGGACGAGATCGAAGAATACAGCGGCATGCGCGTGGTCACGCTGGCCGACCCGGACGGAAACACGTTCGAGGTCGTCGAGGTTCCGGAAGAATAACGCGGCGAATACCGGCGCGTCACGGCATCGTCCGCCCGCGGTTTGGCTCTTCTCCAACTTCCGGGAACCTGTATGAGCCGTCGGCGGTTTCGTTCGATCTGATGTAGCATAGGATCGCTGGACTGCTTCGATGAACGAGACACTAGTGTGGCGTGACTGAGCGTTTGCCGAGAATGGCTGGCATCCCGCGTTCAGTAGAGTTCATCGTCAGCCGCCAGGCGGCGCCCAACCCATCGGGCCTACCCGGATGATCGCGCCGACTGATGGTAATGATCCATTCGTCCCGGTGCAGAGGAAAAGCATGTAGTATCCGGGCGGCGCGACGTTACCGTTGGCTGGCGCGATGACACGTCGCGTTGTCGCGTTCTTCAAGGTCGAGTCGAGTTCGACCGAGCGCGCATTCTGATCGAACGCGTGCGTGACGCCGCCGAGCCGGATCAGCCGCACCTTGGTGATATCGGGCGCGTTCGGCGTAGTCACGTCGATCCCTGATCCATAGATGAGCGGCTTCGTTCCGGTGCTCGTGATCACCGGTCGATTCGGGTTCTCGCAGTACGCCGGGCGGAAGATTTCGTACGTCCGCTCCGAATAACCTTGACCCTGCTCGTCGTTTCCCTGCCCGCCGGCGACGAACACACGCCCGTCCGGCAGCAGCAGCGCCGTGGAGTGTCGATGTCGGCGCTTGGCCGCTGACGGCCCGTCCACCCAGCCCGCGCCCGGGTTGTACGGGTCGTAAAATTCCGGCGTCAGCGTCGCGCGATTGAAGTCGCACACATTGACCGGCCCAACCTCAGCCAAGTCGGCGTATCCGCCGTTCACCAGCATGAGCTTGCCGTCCGGCAGCGCCAGCAGCGTGCTGTTGACGCGGCGGCGGTTCAGATCGCTGATCGCCGCCCACGCCGGGTTCGGCGTGCTCGGCGTAAACGTAATCTTGCAGGCCTGGGCTTCGAGCGCCAGCGAACCGCAGTCGTTCGGGCGGAACGTGGCGAATGTCACGCCGCCGGCCTTGTAGATCGTCTCCTGCCGTTCGTTGCCCGCGCCGACGAGCGTCGAGACCAGGCACGCGCTGCTGCCCCAGATCGGCATCTGCGGCGCATAACTCGTGTCCCACTGCTCGGCGCCGACATCCAGCACGCGCGCCAGTTGGTTGCTCGGCGGCGAGCTGCCCGACGCGGCATTTGTGCTGTACTCCGAACCCGCCATGAAGACCCGCGCGTTGGAATTGGAGAGCTGGAACACGAACGGGTAGTACGTCAGGTCGAACGGTTGCGCGGTGAGGCCCGGCGGGTTGTTCAGGTCACAGGTTTCGGGGTAGGAAACGTGTGAAAAGGGCACACAGTAGAAGCCCGAATGGATGGGCTGCCATTCCCAGATTGAGGGAGTAACCGCCGGGTCAATTTCGAGCACCACCGGGATGTTCGGCTGGCCTCCGACAGGGTCGCCCGTGCTGCGTTCCCGACGGCCATCGGTGATGAGCACGTTTCCGTTCCCGAGAGTAGTGCAGGTGGGGTACCAGCGTGTGACCGGATCATTGAACTGCGTGGGGCACTCGCCCGGTGGCGCGGCGGGATCCCGACACCAGCGCTCGTCTGGTCCAGGAATGAACCGCAGTAGCGGGTCTGATTGAAACGGGTCAAAGAGAGTCGTTTTCTCATTCCCTGGCCCTTCGCCGTTTCCCCCACGAATTATTAATCAGGACATAATCTATTGAACTGACGTTGCCTTTCGGTTATCATGTTCGCATGGCAAGCAAGGATGCACGAAAGCTGTCGGCCGACGCCCAGGAGGCCCTGCGGGTGCGGGTGATGGAGGCCGTGCGGAACGGGATGAAGCCCGCCGTCGCGGCCCGCACCTTTGGCGTTTCGCGGACCGCGGTGTTCTACTGGCGACGGGCCGTGGCGATGGGAAACATCACTTCGCTGCGGGCCAAGAAGCGCGGCCGTCCGCCG
>JACRLV010000252.1 GCA_016235145.1 Planctomycetota bacterium | reverse complement strand
GTACAATGACAGTTGCTACTCCAAAAGGAATATAACGCGTCCAACCAACCCTAACACAGCCAAGTGTTGCAAATGAAAAGAGAAACAATAAGCATACTAGCCACATAAGTCTGTGTCTTAGCGCAACCAAGGACTTCGTCATCGCACTATCTTCCGTTGCACGCATTCCGGCCAATGGCGCTCTGTCGCCACAAACGCCGCCTCTCGGTCCGTATGAGCAACAACCAGGGACAGCCACCTATTTTCGCGCCGCATCTCATTTCCGCGTCACCATCACCTTGGCCCTGGATTGTACCCGCCGGCGGCTCGAGCGAGATATCCATCTCGCAAACAGGGAAGAGGTGGAGTGCGTTCGGGCCGACGCAAGGGATTTCGAATTCCAAGGCACTTTCGCGGCGGCTCGAACGCACCCTACCAGAGTTCGCTCTACGTCGCCGCCTTCAGCGGCGCCCGCGCCGGCAGCGCCCGCGTCGCCGGCAGGCGCACCGCCATGCGGATCGCCTCCGCCATGCTGCCGGAGTTCGCGCGGTTTTTTCCGGCGATGTCGAAGGCGGTGCTGTGGTCGGGGTTGGTGCGGATGATGGGGAGGCCGAGCGTGAGGACTTTCAGAAACGCGGGTTCACGAAGTAGCCGACCGCGATCGCGCCCATTCCCGCCGCAGTCAGCAGCAGGCCGGAGAGCGTTACGGGCACCGCGCCGCGTTCCCGCCGATCGTCGTTTGCGAGCCAGAACCAACCGTACGCGGCGGCGGCGAGGCCGAGTTTGACTGCCACCGCGCCGGCGAATCGGCCAAAATCGCGGAAATACCCCAGGAATTCCAAGCGACGGTCCGCGGGGAGCACGACGACCCCGGTGGCGAAGTTCACGATCACGACCAGGACCAGCAGCACCGGAACGACGAGTCCGCACACGATCGCATACCAGGGTTCATCGCGCATCGCGCTGAACATCGCGGACCTCGCCACGGACGTTTCCCAGAACGCAGCGGCCGGTTTCGCCGTCTCGCCGTGTAGGGGGAATCTTACCGCGCCCCAGCCGAGGGAATCCAACCGCAGGCGGCAAGAGCCGGAAAGGACGAGCTGACCAACGAGCCGAGGCGGGCGAGAAACGCCCCGGACGTGCCTGCCCGAACGGGAAGACCACGGCAACCCCTTCGCGCGCAAAGCCCGCCGGCTCTTTTTCCATTGGACTGTGGGCAACGCCGGCGATGAACGCTGCGATTGAAACGAGGCCCCGCCAGGATCGTCGCGCATCCGGCGCGCCGCCGCCCTTCGACTATCATCGCCGCCTTGAAAGGGGATCTCATGCCCACTCCCGCGGTCGTCGTGCGAGCTCCCATCGGCGCCGAGTTTGATCAGTTGGCGGACGTCATTCACCAGTCGTTCGCGGGCTTCAACCAGCCGTTCGAAGCGACCACGCGCTGGATGAACCACGTCGGCCGCGAGAATCTGCGCGTCGTCGTGCAGCGCCGCCGCGTCGTCGCCGGGCTGGGAATCCTCTATTTCGGACATTTTTTCGGCGGGCGCAGCGTGCCGGCTGCCGGCATTACGTGCGTCGGCGTCGCGCCGGAGGTGCGCGGAACGGGCGTCGGCACGGCGCTGATGCAGTCCGTGGTGAGCGAATTCGCAACACGCGGCATTCCGCTTTCGTCGCTGTATCCGTCCACATACGCCCTGTATCGAAAGGCGGGCTACGAGCCGGCCGGCGCGCGGATCCGCTACAAGCTGAACCTCGCGACGCTGGGCGTGGCCGATCGCGCCTGGACCATCCGGGCGCTGGACAAAAGCGAATATCCGGCGATGCGCGCTCTCTACGCGCGCATCGCGCCCTGCTATCCCGGCCGGGTCGAGCGCACGGACCGCGAATGGCGGCGGATTCTCGAACTCGGCGAAGCCCGCAAGTACATCTATGGCGTTTCGCGCGACGGCGGGCGGGCGCTCGACGGTTACATCGTCTACGAACAGGCCGGCGCGACGCGCGAACGCTACCGCATTGAGATTCGCGACCTTTGCGCCGCCAACATCGGCGCCATCCGCCGGCTGCTCGCGTTTCTCGGCGACCACCAGACGATGGCGGGTCCGGTGAACGTCGAGACCGGCTCGGCCGAGCCGTGGCTGACGATGGCGCGCGAGGAGTGGCTGGAGGTCGAGAACCGCATTTTGTGGATGCTTCGAGTGGTCAACGTGCCGGCGGCGCTGGTGCGGCGCGGATATTCCGCCGCCGTGCGCGGCGAGCTGCACCTTCAGGTTGAAGATCCGTTGATCAGCGCGAACAAGGGACGATTCGTGCTGCGCGTGGAGGATGGGAAGGCCCGCGTGCGGCGCGGCGGCTGTGGACGGCTGCGGGCGGATATCCGCGGCCTGGCGCCGCTTTTCTCCGGCCATCTCTCGGCGGAACAACTCGCGATCTGCGGCCTGCTCGACGGCTCGCCGGGCGAGCTCGCGCTGGCATCGGCGCTCTTCGCGGGTCCGGCGCCGGGAATGGGCGAGCGGTTCTAATTCGAAGGCGCGCCGGCGCGCGTTCTCGCGCGGCGGACGCCTTCGTTTCGTATCTCCCGGCGTGCGTCGGCGATCTCCGCGCCGCGCTTCTCGGAACCGGACCGCGCGATCATTCTACTTTCGGAAGAGCGGATATGTCCTGAACGCTGTAATCCTTGGGAATCCCGAACAGCAAGTCCGCGTCCTTGATGCCGGCGTTCAGTTTGACGCTCTTGACCTTGCGTTCCGCAACGTAGCCGTCCTGGCGAGGAGTGTGGATCGCAAGCCTGGTTTTGAATGGAACCGAGACTCCGTCGATGTCGCGGAATTCCGAGGCGGTGATTTCCTCGATGAGCCGCTCCCCTTCGAATGTACGCATGCGGGTCAACGCCGCGCCAAGCCGTGGATCGACCGTCAGCTCCACCATTTTGTCGCTGTTCGCGGATTCCCGAACCGTGAGAATCACGGCGCCGTTATCGCCGTCCCGCGATTCGATCGTGCGGCCTGGAGAGAACATCTCGCTTGGAATTACGCCGAGCTTGATCATCTCCGAATCCCACCGGATCGTGCGGTAGGACATGAGCGTCGCAAGCTTGCCAACATTCGGGTGCAGACGGATCTCCGGCTTGGCGCCGTCCATGATGGCGACGCCGTTCTTTTCGAGGGACTGCCGGTGCCATTTTGATAATCCGTTCTTGCGGCAAATCGAGTCAACATCCCGTGCATCGCGATCATCGCGCCGAATCCGCCGGCCGGAGAAATCGATGGTAGTCCGGCGTTCGATCTGTGTTTCGGCGTTGAGCCGCTCAATAACGAGCAAATCGTCAACGAACTCAAGCTGGCCGGCAACGGACTCCTCGATGTTCCGGAGGCGTTTTTCATCAAGTCCGTTTTTCGCGGCAGCTGCGATCTTCGCTTCGCGCTGTTCAAGAACGCCTCGTGTGCGCTCGGCGCGCCGTTCTTCGACGACCCCGTCGTCGATCTGGCGCGCTTCTTGAATCGTCTCCTCAATAACGGCATCGCGGACACTTGATAGCCGCGCCGCGTTCGACGTTTGTATTTCGGCGACGACGCCGTCGTCCGCGCTCGCGACGCTCTCCGGCCGTGCGAAAACGGCCAGCAGCATCGACGCAAGGGTCATGCAGGTTGGTTGAACTCGGATGAGCATCATGGTTGTCTATCCTCATTGTTGGGGGCAGGTCTGGCACGCGCAAGCCGTGGGAACGGAGCCCTCAGTGCGGGCGTTGCCCGCAGCCCAAGTCCGGCGCGCGGCAATCACTGTAGCGGCCGGCGTCTCGCCGGCCGTAGAGCATGAGACCGACCGCGCATTCCGGATCCGCTCGCGGTCTACGGCCTGCGAGACGCAGGCCGCTACGTTCGCGCGCGGGCCATCGCTTAATCACCCGACAAATCCCCTCGCGCCGCGAAGATTCGTCGGGAAATGAATCAAGTGAACGTCTCTTCCGTGATAGTGCATGAAGAGGGGAAGGGGCACGTCCCGCTGCATGTTCTGGTATCCTGGACCAATCTATTTCCCATTTCGGTTGCCTGGCAGCAGTCGCCTTCGTTTGGGCAACTACCTGCACATGCGTAACTCATTGTTATCGTCACTGTGCCGCTGCATGTGTTACCCGCTTAAACGCAGCATGCGTTTCCGAGGTAGCCCGTCGATTCCATCAAGCGACACGGTATAGGCGCGGCGCTGAGGGTGTCTGCGGATGCTGATGGTAGCGAAAACCCAGCGATCGCTCCGCCGGCAGAGAGAATGGTCCCGACCGTTGCAACCCAGCGACTCGTCATTCGCCAGTTCATCGTGCTACTCCTGAATTGAAAACGGACACAGGTACAACTGGAGATATTATCCCCCCCCCCTGCGCGCGCACGGCGGGCTGCGGGTTTTCCCCTATCCGTCCCGCTTCCAAGAGGCCGACAACGAAGCGTCTACCACACTTCCAGCCCACCGACGATCTCTTCGACCAGGTCTTTCATCGTGAACAGGCCGACGCAATTTCCCGCGCCGTCCACGGCGACGCCCATCACTTGCCGGCTGTTTTGCAACTTCAACATCGCGGCGGGAACCGTCTCGCCGTCCTGCACGCACAAGGCGGGCTGCGCGTATTCGCGGATCGGGCGGGTCTCCAGGTCGGCGATAACGTCATGAACATTGATGATGCCGACGATCCGCCGGGGATCGCCGGGCTGATGCGCGGGCATTCGCGAGAAATGCGCCATGCGCGCGACGCGCAGAAAGTCCGCGCGCCCGATGTCCAGGCTGATGATCGCGGCCCGCGCCCGCGGCACCATCACGTCCGCCACGCGCACCTGGGCGATGTTGAGCACGCGATCGAGCGTGTCGCGTTGAAAGACCGTCAGCCCGCCGCGGGCCGCTCCCTCGTGCAGCAGCCGCCGCACGTGCATGCGCGGCACGCCGGTCTCGTCCGACTGGGCCTGGGCCGGGTCGATCCAGCGGGTGAGCGCTCGGGTGAGCACGCGCATGAGCGGGACGATTCCGACCCAGCGCCCGAGCAGCACCGCACCCCGAATCGGCTGCGCCAGCGGATACATCCAGCGGTCCGCCTCGCGCTGAAACAGGTCTTTCGGAATCACGCCGCCAAACACCAGAATGATCGGCGTCATGATGAGCGTGGTGAACAGTTCAGCCCGGTGCGCCGACGCGTCGCCCCTACGGAGCAAGTGCAGAACGCAGTTGCTGGTCAGAAAATCCACCAGCGTGTTCGCCAGCAGCAACGCGACCACCAGATCTTCCGGCCGCTGCATTACGTGGGCCAGGGCCCGCGCGCGGGCATTCCCCTGCTCGCTCAGCACGCGCAGCCGCACGCGGTTCAGCACATAGCTGCCGGTCTCCACCGCCGAGACGAAGCTGCTGGCGAGGACGCCGAGCGCCGCCGCGGCGAGAAGCAGCGCCGTGAGCATCATGGCCGGCCTCCTTCCTGAAGGCGCAGCCGCAGCCGGTTCACGCGGCGGCGGTTCATCGACGTGACTTCCAGCTCGATGTTGCTGAAATGGAGCACATCGCCGATCCGCGCCGGCCGGCCCAATCGCGAGGTGATCAGCCCGCCGACCGTCGAAACGCGATCCGCCAGCCGCGGCAGGCCGAACGTTTCCGCCCAGAAGTGCACGCTGAGCTTTCCGCTCACGTCGTACTCGGTCGGCGAAACCTGCACGACCTCCGGCGCTTCCTGCTCGTCGCGCGCGTCGTGGATGTCGCCGACGATCGCCTCCAGCACGTCCTCGAGCGCGACCACGCCGGCCATGCCGCCGTACTCGTCCACGACCACGGCCATTTGCGTCTTCGTGCCGCGGAAATGATGCAGCAGTTGCTCGCAGGTGATGTATTGCGGCACAAAGCGGACGGGCATCACCACGTCGCGCAGCCGCCGCGCCGCTTGAAGAAACAGAATCTTCGCGTAGACCAGCCCGATCACGTTGTCGATCGAGCCCTCGTAGACGGGGACGCGCTTGCGGCGGGTGCGGCGCATCAGCTCGCGCAACGTGTCCGGCGGGCCGTTCACGTCGAACGCGGTCACTTCGACCCGCGGCGTCATCACGTCCACCACCCGCAGGCTGTTCAGATCCAGCACCGACCGCAGAAACTCGCTCTCCGTCGGATTGATCACGCCGCCGCGCCGGCTCATGTCCAGCAGAGTCTTGAGCTCCGCGGTCGACAGGTTGTGCTCGCCGCCGGCGTGCGTGACTCCCAGGAGGAGCCGGGTCAGCGGCGCGATCAGCAGCCGGTCACGCGCACCGCTGATCGGCCCCAGCACGTAGCCGCACGTCCGCACAAACAGCGCGCACCACGGCGCCAGCCGCGACGAAAAACGCACGCCGATGATCTTCGGCGTGACCTCCGCGCCGATGGTGACGACCAGCACGGTTATCGCCGCGTTGATCGCCGCTCCCCATGCGCCGAACCAGCCGGTCAGGCTCTCGCCAAGCGCGCCGGCGGAGGCGTAGATGGCGACATTCGCGGCCGTATTGCCGAGCAGAATGACCATCAACGTGCGCTTGGGGTCGCGCATCAGGGTTGCGGCGAGGCGGCGCAGCGGGCTTCCGCTGCGGGCGTCGCTCTGAAGATGCGCGGGAGAATGCGAAAAGAGCACCGACTCGCTGCCCGAGAATGCGGCAGAAAAGGCGATGCACACCATTTGAACCAGCAGGCTTGCGGCCAACGCCGTACCGGCCGGACCGGGGGCGGCCTGGGTCGTCGTCTCCGTGGCCAGAAGGAGCAAGCTCGTCACGATTCGATAGCGTACCGATCGCGCGGCTCTCCCGCACGGGCCGTGAGCCCTGGAATGTCGGTCAGCAGCGTGGGGGTCGCGCCAGGCGGACGCTTCGATCAGACGCTGTCGCGGCGCACGATCTCGAACGACTCGCGCTCGCCGCGCCCGGTGAGCGGATAGTCTTTGCGCAGGGCATGAGCGTCGAACCAATCCGGGCACAGAATCCGCCGCAGGTCCGGATGGCCTGAGAAATTCACGCCGAACAGGTCGAACACCTCGCGTTCGAGCCACTCGGCGCCGTGCCAGATCGCGGTGACGCTGGGGACGGTTGGTTCCGGATCGCTGACGAAGACCTTGATCCACAGGCGGTGGCCGTGCGTGAGGCTCAGCAGACCGTAGGTCACGCCGAATCGCTCGTCGGAGGGCGGGGCCGGGTGTTCCAGATAGTCGACGCAGGTCAGCTCGGCGAGTTGCTCGAACTTGCACCTCGGATCATCGCGGAGAAACCGCATCACGGCGACGACGTCCTGCGGCGGGATGCGAATGTAAAGCTGATCCGACGCGCGGCCATCGCTGTACGTCAGCAGCGGCTTCGGATCGAAACGCAGCTCCGGGAACTTCTCGCACACAGCCGAAACGACTTGGGGCACACCGCTCGTCATATTGATCCACTGGCTCCTGACCGTGTATCGCGGGATCGCTCAGGGACGGTTGAGGATATCGCTTTTTCGCATGCTTGTGAAACCGCGCGCGGGAAGAAGCCGTGCTGGCCCGCTGAGTACCGCCAGACGCCGGGAATTCGTCGGTCAGCCTGACTGCCTGAGGGGCGGGTGGGTAGCCATTACCCACCGCGAATTACCCACCTCAGCCACTCTGCTCCCGAACCCAACTCATTTGTCACCGATCAGTGTTTCATAATGCACTGCGGAACAAAGGTTTACAATCGGTTTGTGTCGTTTGGCGAGCGCGGCACGCTGCTTGCGATACGCCTCCCGCACTCATGTGGACGCACCCGACCGTGGGATGGGCCTCGTCGCAGGAAGTCAGAGCCCAGCGACTTCCCGACGAGGCCCTGTTTTCTAATGCCGGCCCGTGTGCCCGAATCCGCCCGCCGCGCGTTTTGTTTCGTTCAATTCCTCGACGACCTCGACCTGCACGTGGGCCACCGGCGAAATCACAAGCTGCGCGAAACGCATGCCGCGGGTGATGGTGTACGGCTCGCGCCCGACGTTACCGAGAATGACCTGAAGCTCGCCGCGATAGTCCGCGTCGATCGTCCCCGGCGAATTCGGCAGCATCACGCCGTGCTTGAGCGCCAGGCCGCTGCGAGCCCGCACCTGTCCCTCAAATCCCGGCGGGATTTCGACGAACAGGCCGGTCGGCACGAGGCGAATCTGCCCCGGCTCGATCTGGATCGGTTCGTCGTTGGCGGCGTAGAGATCCAGCCCCGCGGCGTGCTCGCTCATGTACTGCGGCAGCGGCAGGTCTTCGGTCCCGGGCTTTCGGCGAATTCGCATGGCAAGCGACATCTCCAACTCCCTTTCGCGTTCGGCGACATCCGGGCCGAGGCGCGGATTGCGGCCGCGGATGGTCACGGACGATAGCCCGCGTCATTCACGATTGCCACCGTTCACGAGCGCTGCGCGGCTTGTGCGGCATTGCGAAACCGCGGAGAACGCGGAGATCGCGGAGGTAATTCAAGAGCGGTGCAGACCCGCTGCTCCGGCACGAAGAGGAAATCAGCAACCGTCTTGGCGGCGAAGTCGCACCGCAAGATTCCTATCGCCAAAGTGGTCGAGAATTTTTTTTGCGACCGCCAAACCAACTACGTTCTTCTCTGCGTTCTCAGCGTTCTCTGCGGTTAATTAGCGCCCTAATCTGGGGGCGCACCCTGAGCGTTGTTTCTTGTCGTGGCGGCTATTCAAGTGCGGCGCATGTGGAGTAGCATCTACGGGATGCAACGTTTCTGTTCAATGCCGACGACGGATCGTCCGGCCGGGGCTGGGAGCGCCGGCCGCGTCGCGCGGCTCGCGCTGGCGGCGCTGCTCGTCGCTGCGCTCTCGACCGGCTGCGAATCCAAGAAGCACAAGCAGCCCGCCAGCGCCCCGGCGGTCGCCAGCCGACCGGTCGTGCTGCCCCAGTACCGGTTCGTGGACGACACGCTGCCGGCGAAGTTTCCGGACGCCGCCGCTTTTGTGCGCGAGTTCCTGGAAACCTGCCTGACGGGCGACTACGCCGCCTATCGCCGGCTTGTCAGCCGCCATGAAGAGCCGCAGAGCCGCGAGCGGTTCGAGCGGCTGTATGCGAACCTGCGCTTAATCGACATCGAGACGATCGAGCCCTTGAAGGTGGAAACGATCGCCGGTCTGCCGTGGCCGACCGGCGTGCAGCGTCCGGATGTGATCTACCTCATCGTGTCGAGCGTCCATTTCGACCCGCAGGCGAACATCTCGCTGCGGCACCGCGAGCGGAAAATCGCGATCCTGGCGTTTGCCGAGGACGGGGTCTGGCGGATGCGGCCGGCGCCGTCGAGACTCCAGCCGCGCGAGGGCCAGCGCGAGTCGATCGACCCGAGCGTGGCCATGCGAACCTTGCGCCGCCGAATGGCGTTTCGCGCGTGCATCCTGGCGCCGCTTCTTTTGGCTGTGCAGGCCGCGGCGCAATCCGAGCCGGCTTCGGCGCCTTCGCAGCGAGCAGCGACGAGCCAACCGGCTCAACTCAGCCGTATCGAGGATTTCTCCTTCAGCTACGCCCAGCCGGATGTTTACGCCCTGTTGGAGCGGGTTCGCGAGCAGGGAATCGCAAGTGCCGGCGAGCCGCTTGCGGTCACGCGCTGGACCGACTTGCTCGAACGCTCGGCGGACTATCGCGGCAAGATGATCACCGTGACCGGCGTCATCGGGCGTAACAGCCCGTGGCGGCTGCTCGACGAGCAGTATGCGCATCTTGGCGTCATCACAGAGCTTCAACTCCAGCGCGACGACCAGCCGATCAGCTGCAAGTGCCTGCTCGTCGGCGAGGCCGCCGACCTGCCGCTGGGCGCGGAGGTCACGGTCAGCGGCGTGTACGTGATGATTCAGCAGTACTACAGCGAGGCCAGGCGGCTGCGCCAGGCGGCGGTGCTGGTCGGCGTCGGGCCGAGCCAGGTCGTGCAATCCGTAAAGAAAGCCGCGCCGCAAAGATCGCCGACGGTGGGGCTGGTCGCGGCGGCGTGCGCGGCACTGGTGATCGTGTGGTTGATTCTGCGCCGAACCGTGTCGCGGCGCGAATCGGTTCGCCTGGATCGGCTGCGGGCCGAGCACCCGGCCCCGCGGAATTTGTCCGAAGAGCTGACGGATTGGGCCCAGCGCGACGATCCGTCGCAGCCGGATACGAGACGCGATTCGTCGGGCTGAGATGGGTAGGGTGCACCCCGGCGCACCAACGGCAATTGGCGGTAACATCATGTGTGAGTTGAGGATGCACCGATGGTTCCGAACGAGACACAACTTTGCGATGAGTTTCCGCCATATGTCATCCCCAAGTTGAAGACATACGTCTACCGCCTGATCGACCCCCGCAATGGAGAGACGTTCTATATAGGGAAGGGTCGTGGGAACCGAGTATTCGCCCACGTTCATGCAGCACTCAATCTGGAAGGTGACCCGGTCGACAACAAGCTCAAGCGAATTCACGCGATCCGGCTCGCCGGCTTTGAAGTTGCTCACGTCATTCATCGCCATGGCATGGACGATCAAACGGCGTTCGAGGTTGAGTCTGCGCTGATGGACGCCTATCCGGGAATCACGAATGTTGCGGGTGGGCATGGCGGCAACGAGTACGGGGCGATGCACGCTCAAGAAATCATGCGGCGCTATGCCGCCAAGCCGGAGGTGTTCCAGCACAAGGCGTTGCTGATCAGCGTCAATCGCAGCGCCGCTGAGATGTCGCTTTACGACGCCACGCGGTACGCGTGGAAAATCAGCCGGTCCAGAGCCAAAGCAGCCGAGGTCGTTCTTGCGATCGCTCAAGGGCTAATCGTCGCCGCTTTTGTCACGGACGAGTGGCTGCCCGCGACAGCCGAGAACTTCCCCGATCACGGCGCTCTTCCCGGACGATTTGGATTCGTCGGCCGGGAAGCGCCGGCGGACATCAAAGGACTGTACGTGGGGAAACGTGTGCCAGACGAGTTCAAGAAACGCGGCGCCGCGAACCCGATCAAGTACACGTGGTAGAATGGCTCGCCCCCCCAAAATGATGCATCGCGGGATGCACCCGACGGCTCGGCTACCATATGAGTAGGAACTCGCAATGATCCCGGCCGGCTACATGCTGAAGACCGTTATGGCGAAGCCGCCTTCGATCAAGAAAGACAGCGTAATTGACATTTTCGCCGTCAGCCCGTGCCTCTCAGAGAATTTCGCCGATTACATCGATTATTGGCGGCACAACGGCTTCTGGCTGTTCAACCGACCTTCCGACATGGACGAGATTGTCTCGCGCGAAGGCAAGAACCGCGACGATTTCAAATTGTTCTACCTGAATATCTAGCTACCTCCGGCGACTAATTCTCGATAGCTGGGAGCTTTGCAGCCGATCGCCGCGACGAGCAGTCGATCAAAGAGCCGCGGCTCCAATGTGCGGCGGTTGGCGCGATAGCTGAATTCAGAGAGGTAGG
>JACRLV010000251.1 GCA_016235145.1 Planctomycetota bacterium | reverse complement strand
CGCTGGCGCTTGGGGTTCTGCTGTCAGTTCCCGGATCCGTTGGCCGCTTCACGACGCGATTTCCGCCAGCACCGCTCTGAGGTAATTCCAGCTTTTCTCGACCGAGCGAATGAACACCTGCTCGGCGGGGCTGTGCGGTCCGGTGATGTGTGGACCGAACGACACCATGTCCAAGCCCGGGACGCGCTCGCCCAGCAATCCGCACTCGAGCCCGGCGTGAATCGCCGCGACGTGCGGCGCGCCGCCGAACAGCCGCTCATACACGCGGCGGCAAACAGCCAACGTCGGCGATTTCGCGTTCGGCTGCCAGCCCGGATACGAGTTGCCCTGCTGAACCGTCGCGCCGGCGAGTTCGCCGACTGCGCGAATCTGCTCTCCCAGCGACGCGAGCGCGGCCATCGATGAGCTGCGCGACAGGCAACCGACGACCACGCGCAGGTTGCCGTCCTCGGCCGCGGCCTGAATCGTCGAAACGCTGTTGGAGGTCTCCACCATGCCTGGAATATCGGGAATCACGGCCTGCACGCCATGCGGCAGACCAAGCACGGTGCGCAGGAGCGTTCGCGCGCTGCCGCTGCTGATCGCCAGCGCCGCCGGCGGCGCCGGCTCGACGCGGATGCGGCACTCTTTTTCGCCGTTGTTGCTGCTCGCTTCCTGCTGCAACCGCACCGCCTGGGTTCGCAGCGTGTCGAGCAGACCCGCGGGCCCGCAGACCGTGGCGCGGGCTTCGCGCGGAATCGCGTTACGTTTGCTTCCGGCGGCCAGCGCCGCGATTCGCACATCGTCGCAGGTTCGAAGCAGGCGCGCGAGCAACTTGACGGCGCTGCCGCGGTTCAGGTGGATTTCGGTGCCGGAATGGCCGCCGCGAAGTCCCGAGATCGATACCGTCGCCGCCTGCGCTTCCGCGGCGCCCAGCAGCGGAACCTCCCAGATCAGACTGTTGTCGCTGCCGCCGGCGCAGCCGATGTAGAGCGCGTCGTCTTCTTCCGAATCGAGATTGAGCAGCCGCCGTCCGTGCAGCAGCGATGCGTCCAGTCCCTTGGCGCCGCTCATACCGGCCTCTTCGTCGACGGTCAGGAGCAGCTCCAGCGGACCGCGCCGCAGCTCCGGGCTGACCGCGGCGGCCAGGGCCATCGCGACGCCGATGCCGTTGTCGGCCCCGAGCGTGGTGCCCTCGGCCCGCACGACCGGCTCGCCGGACTCGCGGTCGCTTTCAACCCGCATCCGAATTCCCTGCGTGTCGAAGTCGAACACCGTGTCCGTGTTTTTCTCGCAGACCATGTCGAGATGAGCCTGAAGGATCGTGATCGGTGCGTTTTCACATCCGGCGGATGCGGGCACGCGAACGATCAGGTTTCCGGCGCGGTCCTCGACGGCGTTCAAGCCGTGCTGCTCGACAAACGCGCGCACGTGCGCGCGGACGCGCTGCTCCTTCTTTGAAGCACGCGGAACCCCCGCGATGCCGCTGAAAATCTTCCAGACCACTTGCGGTTGGAGAGTCTCGATGGTTTGCATCAATTTTCCTGCCGGTGATTGGGTAGAGTCACTGTTGCCCGTGTTTCAGGCGAAACGCGCGGCGCACAAGCGGCGGATCAATCGGTTGCGAGATTTCGCCCTTCAGCTCCGGGTCCGGGTACTCGCGTACGGCGACGCGGGAGATGCGCTCGACCACGTCCCACCCGGAGACGATGCGGCCGAACGCCGCGTAGCCCGGCTTTTCCGCGCTCTGGTAATCAAGCCTGTGATTGGCCTCGACGTTGACGAAATACTCCGAAGTCGCCGTGTCCGGGGCGGCGTCGCGAGCCATGGAGATCGTGCCGCGCTCGTTCTTCAGGCTGGTCGCCGTTTCGAGCTTGATCGGCGGGTGCTGACCGGGCTTCGACGGTCCGTTGAGCACGGTGTAGCCGCCGCCCTGAAAGATCTGGATGCGGGCGCCCGGCGCGACCAGCACGCGGTGGATCAGCGTGCCGTCAAAGTAACTCTCGTCGACGTATTGCAGGAAATTCGCGACGGTGATCGGGGCGGAGGCCGGGTCGAGCTCGAAGACGATCCGGCCCCACGTCTCGTCGCCGCGCGCAATTTCAAACACGGCCAGCGGCTTGTCTCTGTCCAGGGATGCGGCCGTGTCGGCATCGCGAGGCGACGGCGACGCGCAGCCGGCGAGTCCTGCTGCCGCGAGCGTCGCGATCAAAAGGCTCCGCATTCGCGTTTCTCCCATTCTTCGCGCGCGGCGAGCGCCGGCCCACACGATTCGAGCCGCAAGCGCCAGCGCGCGGGTGTTTGCGCGATCGGGCGTAATACGTGAAGAATACCCGCGCGCTTGCGAGGCTGTCGAAATAGTTGGAACGGAAATTGCGTTGCAGCACTTTCGCGTCTGTCGCGCGCCGTAAGTCCTTATTTTTCGGAAAAAACCGAACTATTTCGACAGCCTCTTGCGCTTGGGGCTCGGATCGGCGGCACGCCCGCCGAGATTCCGAGTGCAGCCTCAATCGTCTGCGCTAACGCAAGCGCACACCCAACCCCGGACCGCCCGCCAGCGACAGCACGCCGCCGCGCTCGGCGCGAATTCCCGCGAATGTGTCGTTCTCGCCCAGCAGCAGCGCGCCGTCGAGGTCGGCGAAATCAAACAGTCCGCCGATCGCGACGCCGGGCGCGATCGCCAGGCTGCTCGAAACGAAGCAGCCGAGCATTGCCCGCAATCCGAGCCCGCGCGCCAACGTCAGCATCTTGAGCGCCTCGCGCAAGCCGCCGCACTTGGTGAACTTCACGTTGACGCCGTCCACCAGGCCGTTGAGCTTGATCACGTCGGCCGGACGTTCGCAGCTTTCGTCGGCGAAGATCGGGGCGACGCCCAGATCGCGGATGCGGCCGAAATTCCGCCAGTCGTCCTTGCGCAGCGGCTGCTCGACCATCGTCGGGCGAAAGGCGGCCAAGTCCGGCACGCGGCGGAGCGCGTCTTCCACGGTCCACGCTTCGTTCGCGTCGAGCAACAGCGGGCCGTTGAACTGCTTCCGGATGTACTCCAGCGTGCGGAGATCGCCGTCGACGCCAACCTTCACCTTCAGCGCTGAATAGCCGTCCGCCAGAGCTTCATCGACCTTGCGGCGCGTTTCGTCGGCGTCGGCAATGCCGATCGTAAAGACCGTCTGCACTCGCGGGGCCGACAAGCCCAGAAGCCGCCAGACCGGCACATTCAACCGTTTACCGACCCAATCGTGCAGGGCGCTATCGAGCGCGGCGATCGCAGCCCGCTGCGCATCATGCCGCGGAATCACCCGCGCCAGGATCGGCTCTATCGCGAACGGATCATCGCCGAGCATATCGCGCATTCCCGCCAGGGCCGTCTCCGTGCTTTCGAGCGATTGTCCATAGAGCCGCGAAGCGACGCCCTCGCCCAAGCCGACCACGCCGTCGTGCTCAAGCGAAACGACGATCGTCTCCTTTTCGTCGATTCCGCCCTGAGCGGTTTGAAAACGGTATTTCGGCCGCAGCGCCTGTCTGCGCCAAGTGAATTTCATGGGTTCCATCCGTCGTTTTCCGGCTCGGCATCGCAATCCTCGACGACAATGTCATCGAGCAGCGACACGCTCATGACCGCCCGCCGTTCGACGAAAACGCGCCGCCGATTGACGCGCACCGATCCCGACTTCGCGAGCTCGTGCGCTTCGTTGACGTATTGCTCTTTGGAGCTGTGCCCGTCGCTGCGATCATGCACGTCCGCATCCAGCAGCCAGAAACCGCGCTCGTCGCAGCCGGCCAGGCGTCCGATGT
>JACRLV010000032.1 GCA_016235145.1 Planctomycetota bacterium | reverse complement strand
AACCCCCGCCCCCGCGCTCAACAACCCACCCAACCCCACGCCGCATCCACCCAACCGGCCGCGACCGAGAAAAAAGAAAAAACGAAAACTCCAAAATATTCACAAGCTCGGAGGCCGGCCCCACAACATCTCGGAGGCCGGTCCCGCAACAGTGCAGACGCCGGCGCCCCAGAATTTAGCGTCACGCGTGCGGCCGAATTGGAGGTGAGTTTCGACAGCACCGGAAATTGAGAATCCGCCCCACCTTGACGCCGACACTCGGCCCGGCGATGCTCGCGCGTGGTTAGGCTTCCCTTCTGTGGAGACGACCATGAGCCACTCGCCCGGCGCGCCGGCCAATCCACCGGCGATTAATGCGGAACGCCGCTATCGAATCGTCTATCTGGCCGATCTGGGCTTTGGCCGCCCGGATGCCGCCTGTGCTTCCGTGGACAAAGACACGTTCGCCGAATGGATGGCGGGCGCGGGCGTCGCGGCGGCGGTTTCCGTCAAAAACCCGCTGGGCGGTTCGGACATCGAGAGCCGGCTCGCGTTCGGCTCGATGCGCGGCTTTTCGCCTTGCGTGCTGCTTGAGCAGATCGCGCCCGGGCGGCTGCGGCTGGCATTGCGCGAGAAGGTCGCGGCCCGCCGTGTCGGCGGAATTTCACCGGGCGAGTTGGAAGAGGCCCTGAAGGTCGGCGCCGGCACGGACGCCTCTTTGGCTTGGCTCCTCGAGCGTTCCGGCGGTTCCGCCGCTCTGGCGGGCGGCAGCGTGTTGGACATGATCGACGAAGCCCCGGCCTCAGCCGGCGTCGCGGAGGACGTCGCCCAGATTGCGGCCGCGGCCGGTAGGGGCGCGAGCGGCTTGTCCGCGGAGGAGGCTGCCCGGCTGGGCCAAATTCAGACGCGGCTCGATCGCGAGCTTCGGCTGCTGGCCGATGCGCTGCTGAAACACCCGGACGTGTGGCGTCTCGAGACGGCCTGGCGGTCGGTGAAGTACGTCGTGGACCACGTCGATTTTCGGGCCGGGAATCGGCTGTCCGTTGTTCACACGACGCGAGATGCGCTCGTGGATCGGCTGATCGCGCAGGTGATCGACCCGGTATTCGAAGGAACTCAGGAGACGCCGGGCCTGATCGTGCTTGATTTCGGCCTGACGAACACGCCGCCGCACATCGAGCAGTTGCACGAGGTCGCTCAGCACGCCGCGGGCGTGCCGGTGCCGGTTGTTTTTCCGGTCGAAGCGGACTTTTTCGGCGTGAAGAGCCTGCGGCTGGTGCGAAACCTGCCGAACTTCTCCGGACTGCTGGACGGTTTCCAGTTCGCGAAGTGGAAGGCGCTGCGCGACGAGGACTATGCCAAATCGCTCGCGCCGGTGGTGGGCAAGTTCATCCTGCGAGCACCGTACGTTGCCGATCCGAAGGCCGCCGCGTTCTCGCACCACGAGGCGGTGGCGGCGAATACCGATTTGCTCTGGGCCGGCGGCCATGTGGCGCTGGCGGTCTGCGCGGCGCGGGCGTTCGCGGCGCACGGCTGGCCGACGCGGATGTTCGGGGCCGAGGCCGGACGAATCGCGGATTTGCCCGTCGTTCAGAATCCGAACGACCGCAACAGCCCTTGGGGGCCGGGGGATCTCGTGCTGCCCGACGCGCGGCTCGACGAGCTGCCCGCGGCGGGCATGAACGCGCTGATGTCGATTCCGGGCAAGGACTACTGCCTGCTGCTGGGCGGAGTGACCGCGCGGCGGGCGGTGGTTTCGCAGCAAGTCGGCAAACAGCAGGCGGCTCTGCTCATCAGCCTGCCCTATCAGCAATTCGGAAACATCGCGAGCGCGTGGTTGTGCGAGCAACTGCCGGATTTGAAAGGGCTCGACACGGAGACGGTGCAGATGCGCCTGTTGGTTGGCTTGCAGGGGCTGTTGGGATTGAGCGCGAAAGACGCCGGTGAATCGATCGCGGTCGGCGTCGGCCGTTCGCCGAACGATCCGAACCGCACGCTGGTGCAAGTCCGCGTCACGCCGCCCGGCAAGATCGTCCCCGGCGGGCTCGAGCTGGATTTTGGGTTTGAGCTGTAGCGGCCCGCGTCTCGCGGGCCGTGGAATTGCAGGCAGACCTTGACTGCGGGTGCCACTGCTCCTGAGCTTGCTGTTACCCACATTTTCCGGCCAAGCCTGGTCCTGGAGGGACCAAGGAATGTAGCCACGGGTGAAGGTCGTGCAGCGACCGTAACCCGTGGATTCAGGGGGATTCCTGTGTTTCCGCCCCGGCGGGGCGGAGGAAGCCGGCGTCACGGAGGATGAAAGTCGGCACAGGACCATTCCCTCCGCCCCGTTTGGGGCGGCAAAACAACTCCCGCAATCTGCCACGGGTTTCGCGTCGGCCTTCGGCCGGCGCTTCACCCGTGGCTACAGCCCGTCGCCCCCACGGGGCGAAAGACGGGGGCGACAGCAAGAGCAAGAGCGGTGGCACACCTCGTCAGCACCACCCGCCCAGTAGCACTGCTCAAGAGCAGTGGCACACCTCGTCAGCGCCACCCGCCCAGAATTGCACTGCTCAAGAGTAGTGGCACACCGCGTCAGTGCCACCCGCCCAGAATAGCACTGCTCAAGAGCAGTGGCACACCCCCTCAGTGCCACCCGCCCGCCAAGCGAGAACGGTTGCTGGTCGGTGATGAGTTTTGTGGGGCAGGCCTCTGGCCTGTCTCTTCGGCCAAAACGAATCCTGCAACATGCGGGTCTGTTTCCGAAGAGACCGGCCGGAGGCCGGCCCCACATTTCTACGAACCAGCGCCCGATCCCCAATTCGGGCTGGCCCGTACACGAAAACGAAGTCTTGACGAACCACTCGATCAGGTTCCGAGCGCGAACTGGGCGTGCAACGCCGCGCCTTGGGCCAGGGCGTCTTCATCGACGTTGAATTTCGGATGATGATGCGGATAGACCGACTGCTTCGCCTCGCTGGCCGCGCCGAGAAACACGAACGACGCCGGCGCCTTGCGGCCGTAGTACGCGAAATCCTCCGCGCCGCCCTGGGGCGCGAGCTGCTGAATCTGAGCGTCCTGGATGCCGACCTGCCGCGCCGCGGCGAGAGCGCGCTCGGTTGTGGCGGCGTCATTGACCAGCACGGGGTATCCGGGCCCGAGCGTCACGTGCGCCTCGGCGCCGCAGCCGCGCGCGACCGCCTCGGCGACTTCGCGCACCCGCGTCAGCACGGTTTGGCGGACGCCTTCGTCGAACGTGCGGATCGTGCCGTTCAAGGCGGCTTCATTCGGGATGACGTTGTGCGTCGTGCCGGCGTGAAACTGCGTAACGGAGACCACCGCCGGCTCGCTCGGTGCGATGGAGCGGCTCACCACCGTCTGCAACGCGGTGACGATCTGCGACGCAGTGACGATCGGGTCGATGCACAGATTGGGCATCGCCGCGTGCCCGCCGCGCCCGACCACGCGGATTTCCAGCGAATTCACCGCCGCCATGAACGGCCCGACGCGGGTTCCGAGTTGCCCGGTCGGCAGCATCGACGAAATGTGGATTCCGAAGACCTCGCCGACGCCGTCGAGTGCGCCGCCCGCGATCATGTCCGGCGCTCCGCCGGGATACGACTCTTCGTGCGGCTGAAAGAGGAGGCGGACGGAGCGCTTCAACCGCGCGCGGTGTTTCTGGAGCAGGGCGGCGGCGCCGAGCAGCATCGCCGCGTGGGCGTCATGTCCGCAGGCGTGCATCACACCCGGGTTGGTCGAGGCGTACTCGACGCCGGTTTCTTCGGTGATGGGCAGCGCGTCGATATCCGCCCGCAGCGCGACCAGCGGGGCGTCGTCGCGGACGTGCAGCGTGACGAGGATTCCGTGGGTGCCGTTGACGCGCTCCACCGGCGAATAACCCAGGGCGCGCAGCTCTCTTGCGATGAACGCGGCGGACTTTTCTTCCTGCCCGCTGAGCTCGGGATGGGCGTGCAGGTGACGCCGCCAACTGCGTAATTGCTCACGCAGCGCCGCGGCATCCTGGAGTAATTCGCCGGCCATGCGGGCCTCCCAAGTCAAGGCGCGAACGAAACCTGTCGCGGATCGTGGCGGTTGATGTGTGCGCCGTCAAGCCACACCGCGGAGCCCGCCGTTACAATCCGTGTCGGGCAGCCAGGAGATTCGCGTGGTCAATCGAGTGCGTCTTGTTGCTTTGGCGGTGGCGATCGCGGCCACGATTCACGCGGAGCATCCGAGTCTGCTGGTGACGAAAAACGACCTGCCGCACATGCGGCATGCTTGCGGCGTCGGCCCGTCGCTCGATGATCCGACCGTCGGCGCATTCGGCGCTCGGCGCGGGGATTTTCAAGCCGTTCGCCTGCACGTTTCGACGCAACTCACCGCGATGAGGCTCGATCTGCCGGCGGACGGCCAGGGGGCTCCGAGCGGCTGGCTGCCGGGCGAGCTTGTGGCCGCCGCTTTTCTGCACCTGGTGGAGCCGGATGATCCGGGGGATACAAAGCGGATTCTGGCGATCGAGGACGCGCTGCACGCGACGAATGTGCAGGGCGAGGAGCTGATCGAGCGGATCATCGCGCTGGATTGGTGCTGGTCGGCGATCGAACCGGCGGCACGACGCGAGTTTCTGATGGCGGTGCGATCGTCGCTCAAGCCGTTGAGTCCGGCGGACAGTCCGTTGGATCACGGGATTTTTCGAGATCGCCTGGCGGGATTGGCCGCAGCGGCGGCGTTCGACGCGGACGACGAGTTGGGCGAGTGGTGGAACGAGCTGCGCGCGTCGCTGCTTGGCGGGGCCCGACCGTGGGTCGAGTCCACGCTGCCCACGTATCTGCAATGGCGCGGCGGCGCTCCGACTTCGCCGGAGTCGGGCCCGCAGGAAGAGTGCGATGCCGCGCTGGCGGTCGAGTTCGCGAGTCGTCTGGTTGACGACGCATGGACTCGGCATCACGAGGCCATCGGCCGCAGCCTGGAGCATTATTTGGCCGTCGGTTCGCCGGGTGAGGCGGGCGGGGCGGATTTCGTGCGCGACGTGCCGGGTGAGGGCGCCCTGTCGACGGCGCCGCAGTGGAAGAGCCTCTTGCCGCTGACCGCGCATCTGATCGCCGCACGGTCGCGCGGCTCTGCCGCCGCACTCATCGCCGATGCGGTCGAGCGCGGCATGAACGACAAGACGGACCTGCTCCGACACGCCTGGCGCTGGATACCGATCATCTTCGACGTGCGCGACATCCCGCGCGCGGACCCGACCCGCCAACAGACGCTGCGAAACCTGGGTGGGGCGGTCGTGCTGTGCGGCGAAGGCCGGACGCCGACGACCATTTGGATCGATGCCGGACAGCCGTTCCTTCAGGCACGGCAGCACTTCGACGCCGGCGGTTTTCTGATCCGCCGCGGAGCGGATTTGGCGGTGAGTGCGGCGGACGACCTGGGGCAATACGCCGTGCAGTCGCGAAAGGGCACGGCGCGGCTTGGCGAGTTGCGGGACGCGTTCGATTTTGCTCAGTTCAACAGCGCGACGATCGCCCACAACGCGATGCTGTATACCGAGCCGAATCGCATCACGCGCTGGTACGGCAAGATCTATCCGCCCGCCGGCGGCCAGATTCCGCACGAGGGTACGTGCCTGGATTTCCGCCGAAGCCTGGACGAGCAGGGGCGGGCGACGGGCCGGTTGATAGGTGCCGACCCAGCCGACGGCGGGCGGCCAGCCCCTTCCCGACGGTCAACGAACCGCGGGCAAGGCGGCGAATGCGGGCGTGTGGGAGGTTGATGGCGGTGCGTCGCTTCGCGTGACAAGTCGCGGGTCGGCGATGACGGTCTTGCCGCTTTCGCCGCGCGAGCGTCGCGTGGTGGTGGTGGGCGGGCCGGCGGATCCGATCGAGGCGAAGGCCGCGGCCGGCCGGACGTGGGCGTATTACGGAAGCGACGCGAACGGCTTCGAGCGGCTGATCAACCCGATCGGCTCGCGCATGCCGCCCAACGCCTGGTATCGCCTCGGCTCCGTTCCGACCGGCGCGGAGCGCACGGCCCGGGCGCCGCACTGGGGCAGGATCGAGATCGAACCGACGATGCCCGCGACGGAGCACTACTTCGTGACGGTGCTCGTGCTCGGCGACGCGGCGGACCAGCAGTCTGCGAACGGCTCGTGCGAAGTCGGTGAAGGGATCACGGTGCGGCTTGCGCTCGGGGAGGAGCGGGTCGAAATCTCGCTGTCGGCCCCCGCGGGAAAGGGCGGAAAAATCCGCATCGGCGAGCGGGAGTGGCGGCTGCCGACGGACGTGGCGCCGGACGAGCCGTGGCCGACGCGCTGAGCTCGGAGAAAGGGGCGTTTCGCGAGGGCGCCATGCTCATCAACGGCCACGAACGTGGCACGCAGTTGACGCCGCGATGCCGAGGGGCCGTCGTGCGAATTCCCGCTTCTTTGCGGGCGCGACAGCCGATATGATGATTGACATGATCGCGAAGGGCATTGAGATCAGCGCTGAAAAGTGCCACGGTCGTCCCGTGATTGCGGGCACGCGCGTGCCGGTCGCGATCATCACCGGCAGCATCGCCGGCGGCATGTCGGTCGAGGATGTCGCCCGGGAACATGACCTGTCGACCGACGACGTGCGCGCCGCCTTTGCTTATGTGACCGAGCTCGTGGATGCCGAGCGGCACTATCCGCTTACGGGATAACGCCGTGCACTTCCTGCTCGACGCCAACATGCCGCGCGCCGCCGTCGAAGTGGTCTTGGCGGCGAGGCACCAATGCACTCACGTTCGTGATACCCCACTGGCCAATGCGTCGGATGCGGCGATCGCTGAGTTTGCCAAGTGTGAGCGCCTCACGCTGGCACGCGCGATTTCGATTTCGCGGATGTTCGCCGCTATCCGCCGGAGCAGTTCGCGGGAATCGCGGTGCTGGTCGTGCCCGACACCGCTTCCGCATCGGTCCTTGCGCGGCTGCTCGCGGCGTTTCTCACGCAATCCGAGTGTGTTGCAAGTCTGCCGGGGCGGCTCGCAATCGTCGAGTTCGGACGGGTGCGCATTCGCCCGGCGCCGCCGGCAAACGAATCCTGAGACACGGACGGTCGCGGAGCGCACCGCCCGCGCGCCGCACTGGGGCTGAATCGAGATCGAGCCGACGGCGCCCGCGGGCAAGGGCGGAAAAATCCGCATCGGCGAGCGAGAGTGGCGGCTGCCGACGGCCGTGGCGCGAGACGAGCCGTGGTCGATGCGGTGATCGTGCCTGCCGGCTTTCACCGAATCGAATGTGGGGCGGATTATTGGCGGGCGGGCGTTCGTCCACCGTGCGACGAATAAGAAAGGAGGCATCATGGTGCGAATGGGTGTTGTCATGGTGTTGGTGAGTCTGGCGGCCGCGGCGCGGGCCGAGATCGTGACCAGGAGCATCGAATACAAGATCGGCGACAAGACGTTTGAGGGCTATCTGGCTTACGACGACAAGGTCAAGGACCCGCAGCCCGGCGTGCTGCTCGTGCACGAGTGGTGGGGCGTCACCGAGCATACGAAGAACGTGACCCGCCAGGTCGCGGCGATGGGCTACGTTGCGTTCGCGATCGACATGTACGGCAAGGGCGTCGTCGCGGAAAACACCGAGCGGGCCGGCGAACTCTCCGGCCAATTCGCCAAGAACGACGTCCTCCGCCGCGAGCGGGCCAAGGCCGGCTATGACGTCTTTGTCAAAATGCCGCAGGTCGACAAGAAGCGCGTCGCCGCGATCGGCTTCTGCTTCGGTGGAACGACGGTCCTGCACATGGCGTACAGCGGGCTCGATATCGCGGGCGTGGTGAGTTTCCACGGTGCGCTCGTGCCGCCCGGCGAGGCGGATCTAAAGAACATCAAAGCCCGCATCCTCGTGCTGCACGGCGCCGCCGATCCGCTTGTGCCTGCGGAACAGGTGCAGAAATTCCAGGAAGGCGTGGCCAAGGCGAAGGCGGACTGGCAGATGGTTTACTACGGCGGCGCGGGGCACAGCTTCACGAATCCCGAGTCCGTCAAGCTCGGAATGGAGGGCGTCGGTTATAACGCCCCGGCCGACGCGCGCTCGCGCCAGCACATGAAGGTGTTCTTCGACGAGATATTCAGGAAGTAGCCGCCGCGCCAACAAGGCGGCTAGTCACGCCCGGGACGGCTATCCGCGATCGGGCGGCCGCTTGCTCTACCGGAGTATCGGGAGAGGGGGCAGCGAAGACCGTAGCGTCGGACCTCCGAGTCCGACGACGAACTCTGCCCCGCGCGCTGGCGTCCCAGATTACGGGCCGGAGGCCCTTGCTCCCCTGCGTGTCTGCGTGCCTCGTCTGTTCTGTATCTCGCTTCTCGCTCTTCGCTTCTCGCTTCTCGCGTTCCTGCCCTCTCCCCACCCCTCTCCCGGAGCACCCGGTGAGGGATTTGGTCCTGTGCCGCCGGCTTGCGTGGCGGCGGGGCTCGCGTGACAGTATTGCCCGTGAACCGCCGCGATCGTCGAGCGATCTGGTATTCCTTCGCCATCGGTCTGCTGACCACCGGCGGCGTCTTGCTCGCATACCTCGTCGGATGGATGGACCGGATCGAGGCCCTTACGCTCGATCTGCGGTTCCAGCACACGAATTCCATCCGACCCGATCCGCAAATCACCGTTCTGGGGATCGACAACACGTCGCTCGACGTGGTAGGCCGCTGGCCGTGGCCGCGCGACAAGCAGGCCCCGCTGATCTCCATCCCGTCCGAACTCGGCGCCAAGCAGATTCTCGTGGACTTGATCTGGAGCGAGCCCGAGACCGTTCGCAGCGATCCGCCGCAGACCGCCGACCTGTCCGTTCCGCCGCGTGAGCTTTCGCAGGCCGGCGACCAGATCCAGTTGCCCGATCTCGAACTCGCCGCGGCGATCGCCAACGCGGGCAATGTGTATCTCTCGTTTGATTACATGGTGGACAACCTCGAGCGCAGCACCGAATTCCAGCGTGCGGTCGATGCGCTGACGGCCGGCGACGAGCGGCTCGCGGCGGTGTGTATCGGCGAACTCGAAAAACGGCGGCACGCGGCGCAACGCAAGTCGGACGAGGCGTCCCGGGCGGACGTGCTGGAACGCGCCCGCGTGGTCGCACAGCTTCAGAACACGCCGACGCTTTCCGAACAGGAGGCCGCGGAGGTGCTCGGGCAGCCGCTTTCGCTCATGGTCTTGCGGGATTTCGACATTCTGCGCGGAGAGGCTTTGCGGCGGCTCGCGGCGCTACTATTGCGCGTCGATTCGCAGCTTCGCAACGCCGCATACTCCAGCATTCTCCCCGCCCTGTACAGAAGCGCGACCGGCAAGTCCTTCGACCCGGACTCGACGCTCGCTCGACAGCTCGGCCAGGCGACGCGGACGGTGCTGGGTGAAGAGGCGACGCTGCGACGGCCGCCGCTTCCGATCGAACGCGCGACCGGACCGGCGGTAGTGGGCGCCGAAGCGGTGAACCCGGCGTATTTTCTCCTCGCGCGGGCCGCGAAAAACTGCGGCTTCGTCGTGTTCGAGCCGGAAGCGGACGGCGTCGTCCGCCGCAGCCCCATCGTCGCCCGGCACGGATCGCACGTCATGTCGCAGATCGCGCTGGCGGCCGCGCTGGACGCGCTCGACATCAGGCCCGATGGGATCACTTGCTCGCCGAACTCGATCCAGTTCAGCAGACCAGGCTGGGCCGGGCCGCGGGAGCTTCCGATCGATGAGTCGGGCCAGGCGCTGATCCCGTGGGCGATTCCGCGCGGCGGGGCGGAACGGTTTGGGCAGGCGCCGGCGGACGCGGTTTGGTCGCTGCACGTCACGCGGCAGTCGATCGAGCGCAACACGCACGATCTGAGCGCACGGCTTGACACGATGCTGGCGACGCCGCAGGTCGGCAATGTGCCGGAAGCGCGAGAAGTCCTCGAGCGGTATCAACGGCATGACGCGTCCGCGGCGGCGGCGTTGTGCGCGGCGAACTTCGCCGAAGTGCGCGAGCAGAGACGGCAGCGCGATCTGATCGGGGCGCGTTTCGGAACCGGGGTGGGGGCGGTCGGGACACGAATCGAGCCCGTCGCCGCCGATTTCGAGCGCCGCGGCCTGTCGATCGACGACGCGGAAGTCGCGCCCTGGCGCAGGGCGATCGAAGCGTACAACGACGCGCTGGCGCTGTTGAGCGCGAACGCAAAGCTGCGTGAGCAGGCCGCGACCCAAACGGAGGAGCTGCGCGGACTTTTCGACGGCAAGATCGTGCTGGTCGGCTACACCGCGACGGCGCTCGCCGATCAGAAGCCGATACCAACCAGCAAGTCGGCCCCCGGCGTGCTGGCGCACGTGAACCTGCTCAACGGCCTGCTGACCGGCCAATTTCTGGGCTGGACGAGCAGAGGCTGGAACGCCGCATTCGCAGCGGCGGCGGGTTTGATCGTCACGCTGATCAGCGCCCGTCTGCGCCCGCGGCTGGGCTTCCTGCTCGTTGCGTTTCTGGCCGTCGCATACGTGGCGATCGCCGGCGCCGTGGCGTTTCACCAGTTCCGCATCTGGATCGCGCTGACGCCGGTGGTGGCGGCGCTGCTCGTGCCGTTCGTGCTGATTTCCGTGTATCGCTACGTCTTCATCGACAGCGAACGGCGGCAGCTCGCGACCGCGCTGGGGCAGTACACGTCGAAGGAGATCGCCCGGCAGATGGCGGACAATCCGGAGCTCTGCCGCCGGGCGGAGTCGCGCGAAGTCTCCGCGATGTTCACCGATCTGAAGGGTTTCACCACGATCTCGGAGCGGATCGGCGCTGAGCGGACGCAGAAGGTGCTCAACATCTGCCTCGGCCGCTTCACCGAGATCATGCTCGAGCACAGCGCGATGGTGAACAAGTTCATCGGCGACGGCATCTTCGCGTTCTGGAACCCGGTGATTTTCCCGCAGCCCGAGCACGCGCTTCAGGCTTGCGAAACCGCGATCGACCTGCACGCCGGCCTCGACGCGCTGAAGCGCGAAATGAAAGCCGCCGGCGGCGACGCCATCTTCGACGAGGTCTTTCTGCGCGTCGGCGTCGCGACCGGAAACGCGATCGTGGGGCCGTGCGGCTCGGAGCAGAAATACGACTACACCTGCATCGGCGACTCGGTGAACCTTGCGGCCCGCCTCGAATCCGCGAACAAGTTCTTCGGCACGCGCACGCTCGTCGCCGGCGCCGCCCGCGAGCAGGTCGGCGAGCGCTTCATCTTTCGCTCGCTCGGCGGCGTGCGGGTCAAGGGAAAGGCGGTCGCAGTGCCGGTGTATGAGCCGCTGGGCCGAGCCGACGAGGTAACCGCCGAAGATCGCGAGTATGCCGCCGCGTTCGATCGCGGCGTCGGCGCGTTTCAACGCCGCGAGTGGCGGAAGGCGATGGACATTTTCGACGCTTGCACCAACCAGCGCAAAGACGATCTGGCGGCGCAGGAATATTATGAGGCGACGGTTTCGTACCTGACGCGCCCGCCCGGCGGCGATTGGAACGGCGCGATTGAACTGACGGAAAAATGACCCGAGGGCAGATTTCAGAATGAGCACATCCACGACCAAGGAGTCCATCGTCCAGGCGCTGCGCTCCGTGAAGGATCCGAATTCCAATCGCGATATCGCGTCCGCCGGCTATGTCCGCGGCGTTTCCATCGAGGACGGCGTCGCCCGAATCACGCTGCAAATTCCGAGCGAGGCCGCCACGCAGCCGCTCCAGCGAGCCCTGAGCGAGCAAACGCAAGCCGCCGTCGGCCGCCTGTCCGGCGTGCGATCGGTCGAGGTGGAGTTCGAGCTCGTGGCGACCCGTGCGACGAGTACACTGCCCGGCGTGCGCGACGTCGTAGCGGTCGGCGCGGGCAAGGGCGGCGTCGGAAAGAGCACGATCTCGGTGCTGCTCGCGTACGGCTTGCGGCGGCTCGGCAAACGCACCGGCATCCTCGACGCCGACGTATACGGCCCGTCGATCCCCAAACTGACCGGCACGGAAGGCGCCCAGCCGATGGTGGACGAGCAGGGCTGGCTCGTGCCGCCGACCGCGGGCGACGGTATGCCGATCATGAGCATGGGCTACCTGATTTCTCCGGACCAGGCGGTCGTCTGGCGCGGGCCGATGGCGCAGAAGTATGTGAAGGAATTCCTGGATCGGGGCCGCTGGGGCGAGTTGGATCACCTGATCGTCGATCTGCCGCCGGGCACGGGCGACATTCCGCTCACGCTCGCCCAGAGCATCCCGCTGACCGGCGCCGTGATCGTGTGTACGCCGCAGGACGTCGCGCTGCTCGACGCGATCAAGGCGATCCGCATGTACGAGAAGCTCGGCGTGCCGACGCCGTGGCGGCGATCGACGGCGTGGTGCGCAAGCTGGCCGAGCAGATCGACAAGCGCCTGCGCGAACGCACGCCGCTGCCGCAGTTGACGATACGGGAGTAGCCCGCGGCGCGCGCCAGGGTGGATTGCTCCCAAACGGCGAAATGTCGCGATGGAGCTTGCTCAAGTTTCTTCGCCGCTGTCGCCGTTCCTGGGGATGGGTTTCCCGTCGCGGATGATCACGTCGCCGCGGCGATATGCCGCTTTCCCCTTGAGTTTCTTGGCTGCTTCCTTCACGCCAAAGGTATGCGTGCGGCCGCCGCCGCTTTCGCCCGCCGTGCTCTTCTCGTACTTCCAATCGCGTTTTTCAAGGAACACCACGTCAACCCGCCATATCACGACCGGCCGTCCCGATTCGAGCGATTCCGTCGGATCAACGAGATACCGCCAGACGATGTACCAGCCGGGGTGATCGTAGTGGGACTGAATGGCCCAAGGCCGCTTGCTGCCCTTGCTCTCGAGCGAGTCCTGCGGTGAAGGCCGCGCGCCCGCTCCTCGGCGTCGCAGGTCGGGGAATCTCTGCTGCGCTACGTCAGTATGCCTGTGCTTTTCGTAGTTGCTGACCGCGTCCAACGCTTTGGTTCCGAAAATCCCGACGATCGCGCTGAAGACGTTCGCTTGTTCAAAATAAAGCTCCACCAGGTCGGTGAGTTGCTTCTCGACGTACTCGATCGCGCGCCGGATCGCGGAAAGCTCCAGGCCGGGAGGGAGCGGCACATTCGGATCGAAGTCAATCTTCCTTGCCATTGCGTTCCTTAAGTTCGATGCGCGCCAGTTCGGGCACCGCCTTGCAGGCGAGACGGTAGTACTCATCGTTGGTTTCGATGCCGATGCTCCGCAGTCTGAGAGCCGAAGCGGCCGCGATCGTCGATCCCGACCCCATGAAGGGGTCCAGAATGACGCCCTTGCCGAACGGAAGCGCGGCCCGCACGAATTGGCGCATCAAAGACTGCGGCTTCAGCGACGGGTGCGGCGCGATTCTTCGTTCCACCCCGCGGGCGGGCGCCGCGTGCACAAGGTCTTTGAACGGCTCGTCGGCAGAGATGCGGCGCAGGCCGCCGGTCATCCACTTGCGCAGGTTGTCCTGCACGCGGCCTTCACAGGGTTTGCGGAACAGCCCCCAAGGCTCCCAGCAGGATTTCGGCATCACCGTGACTTCCGAAAACTCCCGATGAGCGTTTTTGGGGCGATCGCCGCCGCGCAAGGTATGGACGATCCGAATGATCTCGCCGCGTTTTTCGAATCCGGCTGTTACGAACGGCTGATACACATGATGCGAGACTAACGGATTGGTTGCGATGAACACATGTGCGCCCGGCACAAGCACCGGATACAGGAGAGTCGCGAACTTCTGGAAGAACTCCTGCAAGTGGGCTCGGTCGGCGGCCCGCAGCACGGTGAAACGGGGCAAAGGACTGCGCTGATGGCCGTCGTACGACGGGGGAATTCGCCAGACGCCGCCCTTGCCGTTGCTACGTTTTTCCAATTCAATCGGCCGATACTCGATCAGGCCGTAAGGCGGATCCGTAACCACGGCGTGAACCGACTTGGCGCCGGCGCTCGCGAGCCACTCGAACGCGTCGCTGTGGAGTAGTTCATATGAGCCGAATGGCGTCGCCGTTTGCAGGCCCGGAAGCATCGGTCCTTGACCCTGTCGTGCCACCGACTTGCGCAAACTGGGAACATGCATGCTGAACACCCACCTGGGACCAGACAGGTTTGGCCGTTCGGCCAGTCACCCGCTCAATACGCACGGATCAGCCTGCCATCCCAGAGCTCACAATGTTCGTGAACTGTTTGGGATGCTTCATCGCTACGATTCCGGCCTACTCACAGTAGCCGAGCGCCAAACTGAGTCAAGTTGGTGATCTGCGGATACGCTACGCCCGCGCCGCGGCCGCGGGATGCCCCGCCGCCTGCTGGCAGAGGAACAGCACCGCCATCCGCACGGCCAAACCGTTCGTGACTTGCCGCAGGATGCTGGATTGCGGGCCGTCGGCGACGTCGGCGGCCAGTTCGATGCCGCGGTTGACCGGGCCGGGGTGCATGATCAGCACGTCGGGCTTGCAGCGGGTCAGGCGCTGGCGGTCCAGCCCAAAGAGCTTCACGTATTCGCGCACCGATGGGAAGACGTTGCTGGTGATGCGCTCCTTCTGAATGCGGAGCATGTTCACCACGTCCATCTCGGGCAGGATCGCGTCGAAATCGTGCGTCACGCGGGCTCCAAGCTGCTCGAACGAGCGCGGCACGAGCGTCGGCGGGCCGACGAACCAGACCTTCGCCCCGAGTTTCAGCAGGCCGACCAGGTCGCTGCGGGCCACGCGCGAATGGGCGATGTCGCCCACGATCGCCACGTTCAGCCCGTCGATGCGGCCCTTGCGCTCGCGGATCGTGAACAGGTCGAGCAGGCCCTGAGTCGGGTGGGCGTGCTGGCCGTCGCCGGCGTTGACGACGCAGCAGTTCACCGCGCGGGTCAGATCGAGCGGCGCGCCGCTGGCCGGGTGGCGCAGGATCATGATGTCCACGCCCATGGCCTCGATGTTGCGGGCCGTGTCGATCAGCGACTCGCCTTTCTGCGTGCTCGACATCTTCTCGGCGAAGTCGATCACGTCGGCGGACAGCCGCTGGGCCGCGAGCTCGAAGCTCAGCCGCGTGCGGGTGCTGTCTTCGAAGAACATCGTCACGACCACGCGCCCGCGCAGGGCCGGCACTTTCTTGACGCTGCGGGTCGAGACTTCCTTGAAGCTCTCGGCGGTGTCGAGGATGAAGAGGATCTCCTCGCGCGTCAGCTCGTTGAGCGTGATCAGGTGCTTGCGCGTCCACACGGCGCGTTCGAGCGTATCCGGCGTCATAGCAGGTCCACTCCATCCACGCCGTCAATCTCGCTGACCTTCACCTTCACGATGTTCTCGGCGGTCGTTTTTACGGAGAGCGATACAAAGTCGGGCTGAATCGGCAGCTCCCGCCATCCGCGATCGACGAGCACCGCGAGCTTGATCGCCCGCGGCCGGCCGAGATCGACCAGCGCGTCGAGCGCCGCCCGCACGGATCGGCCGGTGTAGAGCACGTCGTCGACCAGCACCAGCCAGGTGTCCGTGACGTCGAACTCGATCTCGGTGCCGCGCGTCACCGCGTTGGGGCCGATGGTCGATAGATCGTCGCGGTAGAGCGTGATGTCGAGCACGCCGTAATTCGCAACCCGCCGCCCGGCGGCTGCAATCCGCGGCAAAAGCCGGCGGGCGGGCGATTCGCCGCGGCGGCGGATGCCGACGATCGCGAGCTCGCCGTTGGGCGGGGCGGCGGCGACGATCTCGCGCGCCATCTTGTCGAGCGCCTGTTCCAGTTGCTGAGCAGTCATGAGCGGGGACATACTGGTAGGGTAGCGGGCCGGCGCGGCGGAGCAAGGCGGGCCGGAAGTCGGCGATTTGCCAATCTGAATTGTCGGGCCGGTCTCCTACCGGTTTCGGGTCGGCGGACCTGGCAATGCGTCCGCAGATGACGAAAGTCTCTTGCCCGGCCGACCCATCGAGACCTATAGTGCGCATCCACGTAATGGTTCGTTCGAGTCAGGTTTCGGGGTGCGGTCTCGCTGGCACTCTCGCCCGGTACTCCGGGAGAAGGCAGGGTGGCGGCTCGCCGATCGAACACGACAGGTCCGTGGCAAGCTTGCGTCCGTCGGCGGACGGCGCGTGTGCCTCAGCCGCCCGGCTGGCCCGCTTGCGGTCGGTTTCCTTGAGCTGCCGCTTGCGCAGGCGGATCGCGTCCGGCGTGAGCTCCACGACCTCGTCGTCTTCGATGTACTCCAGGGCCAGCTCCAGCGTCAGGACGCGCGGGGCCTTCAGCACCACCGTCGCGTCGGCGCCGGCGGCGCGGATGTTCGTCAGCTTCTTCGTGCGGCAGACGTTGACCACGATGTCGTTGTCCTTGCAGTGCTCGCCGACGATCTGGCCTTCGTAGACCGAATCTCCCGGCGTGACGAACATCACGCCGCGGTCGGCCAGTCCTTCGAGGGCGTACGCCGTGACGGGGCCGTTTTCGCTTGAGACCAGCACGCCGTTCTTGCGGCCGGGGATCGAGCCGCGCAACAGCTCGTACTCGTAGAACGAATGGTGCAGCACCATCGTGCCCTGCGTCGCGGTCATCAGGCGGTTGCGCATGCCGATCAGGCCGCGCGACGGGATGGTGAATTCGAGGTACGTCTGGTCGGCGTTCTGCTCCATCCTGGTGCAGATGCCGCGGCGGCTGCCCATCGCCTCCATCACGGACCCGACGAATTCGGCCGGGACTTCGACGATCGCCAGCTCGATCGGCTCGGCCTTGTGCTTGTCGATTTCGCGGTAGATGACCTTGGGCTTGCCGACGCCCAGCTCGAAGCCTTCGCGGCGCATGTTCTCCAGCAGCACGCCCAGGTGCAGCAGGCCGCGGCCGGAGACGTGGAATTCCTCCGGCGTGTGGCCGGGCTCGACGCGCAGGGCGACGTTTTTCTGAAGCTCCTTGTCGAGCCGGTCGCGGATGTGGCGGCTCGTCATGTACTTGCCCGCGCGCCCGGCGAAGGGGGAGTCGTTCACGCGGAAGGTCATGTGCAACGTCGGCTCGTCGATGCGGATGATCGGCAGCGGCTCGGGCTTGTCCATGTCGGCGATCGTGTTTCCGATCGTCACGTCGGCGATGCCCACGACGGCGCAGATGTCGCCGGCGAGGACTTTTTCCGCTTTGCGGCGGCCGAGCCCGTCGAAGACGAACAGCTCGGCGATCTGTTCCGTCGTTTGGCGGCCGTCCACGTGCAGGACTTTGACGCGCTGGCCGGAGTTCAGCGTGCCGCGAAACACGCGCCCAATGCCGATGCGACCGACGTAGTCGTTATAGTCGAGCGTGGTCACGAGCATCTGGACCGGCGCCTCGACGTCCACCTCCGGGGCCGGAATGTGGTTGAGGATCGTCTCGAAAAGAAGCTGCACATTGTCGGATTTCTCATCCGGGTCGGCGGTGGCGTAGCCCTCCACGCCGGAGGCATAGACGACGGGGAACTCGAGCATGGCGTCGTCGGCGCCGAGTTCGATGAAGAGGTCGTACACTTCGCTGAGCACGTCGCGCGGCCGGGCGTCGGGCCGGTCGACCTTGTTGATGACGACGATCGGCCGCAGCTTGTATTCAAACGCCTTGCGCAGCACGAAAGTCGTCTGCGGCATGGGGCCTTCGAAGGCGTCGACCAGCAGGAAACACCCGTCCGCCATCTTCAGCACGCGCTCGACCTCGCCGCCGAAGTCGGAGTGGCCGGGCGTGTCGATCAGGTTGATCTTGGTGTCGTGATACTGAATGGCGATGTTCTTGGCGAGGATGGTGATGCCGCGTTCGCGTTCGAGGTCGTTGGAGTCGAGGATTCGCTCGCCTTTGAGCTGGCTTTCGCGGAATTGGCCGCTTTGCCGCAGGAGCTGGTCGACGAGCGTGGTCTTGCCATGATCGACGTGGGCGATGATGGCGACGTTGCGGATATTCGCGATGCGCATGCGGCCCGTGCCTTTCCGTCCGTCGCAACGACGCCGACCCGCCGGGTCGGCCCGACGGCGCGGGACGAATCGACCATTTCACCCTGAACGGCGTTGCCGATCAAGTGGTGCGAAAGCAGCGCGACGCCGGCCGCTTCGAATAGAATGGGCGCCGATGCGGATACGGGTTCTGACGTACAACATCCACAAGGCGATCGGCGTCGACGCGAAATTCGCGCCGGAGCGAATCATCGAGGTGTTGCGGCACCACGACGCCGACATCGTCATGCTCCAGGAAGTCGATCGCCACGCCGCCCGATCGGAACGGATGGACCTGGCGTCCGTGTTCGGCAGGGAGTTGGCGTATCCCTATCGGGCGGTGAGCATGAATGTGCATCGCAAGTTCGGCAAATACGGCAACGCGACCCTCTCGCGTTTTCCGATCGGGCGGCAGCACAACATCGACCTAACGATCGCCTGGAAGAAACGCCGCGGCGCGCAACACACGCGGATCCACATCCCGAACGGCGAAAAGCCGATCGACGTCGACGTGTTCAACGTTCACCTCGGGCTCTCGGCGATCGAACGCCGGCTCCAGGTGCGGCGGCTGCTGGAATCTACCGACGTGAAACACCTTCCTGCCGATCGCGCCGTCGTCGTCGCCGGCGACATGAACGACTGGCGCGGGTTGTTGCGCAAGGCCTGTTTCAAGCCGAACGGATTTCGCTGTGCGACGAACCGTCAGCTCGGATCGCACTGGGCCATTCGGACGTATCCGAGCTACGCACCCGCGGGCGGGCTGGACAAGATCTTCTATCGCGGGCCGCTCGTTCTGCTCCACGCGCACCGCAGCCGGCTCGGTCTGTGCCGTGTCGCAAGCGATCACCTGCCGGTAATCGTGGATTTCGAGATCGGCGGCGATGCCCACGCGCATCATTCGTAGCGTCGGGCCTCCGAGCCCGACGGCTTTGGCTGGTGCTTCCATCGTCGGACTCGGAGGTCCGACGCTACGACGATCGCCGGCGTCGGACTCGGAGGTCCGACGCTGCGATGGGAAGGCTACGGCTCCCGCGGTTTTCGACGATCCGGCGGGGCGGGCCTGCTGGATGGCTGCTTTTCCTCGGCGTTCGCGTCCGCAGGCCTGGACGTGGGCTCCGGCACCGGAAGGGCGATCTTCTCGAGCCACTCCGGCGGCTTCCACTCCAGCCCGTACTCCTGCTTCGGAACGCGCAGCGAGCTGATCCACTCCGCGATTTCCCGGTAGTCCTTGCTCTCACGGCTTTCGATTGCTGGAAGCAACTTTCCGCTTTTCACAATCGGGTGGAGCGGCGCGGCGTTCGCGGGCGGCGGCATCAGGTACTTCAGCAGCGCGCTCTCCTCGGGCAAGTCTCGGTCGATCATCGGACCGCTGCGGGTCTGGATCGTGTCCAGCACCGCAAACGACGTGTAGACGAACTCCTCGGTCGACTGCGATCCGGTCGGAAAACGAAAGTACGCGGTCGATGTGCCGCCGTGGCAGCCGTTCCGCCCGCAGCCGCGCATCACCGTCGGCAGAACCTGTTTGCGAAACGCGTTGAACGTCGCCGTGTCGCCGCGAATGTGGATTCGATCCGCAAAGCGCAGGCCGGTCGTCCGCAGGATGAGCTGGAGTTTCTCCGGCGGGCGGCCTTTCTCCAGAGTACGCTCCCAACCGATTTCGGCGGAGCTGTCGTCGCGCAGAATCTGCGCCACGGCGTTCTCCACGGTGGGTTCGCCTTTCTTTTTCAGGAATTCGACGTTGACCGGCTGGGGATCGCCATCCAGCGGGTATTCGGTGAGCTTGAGCCGGAGAATGTCCCGCTCGGATAGCACCGGCGGCGGCTCGAGCCCTTTGAATCGAGACGGCCGGCTGGACGCCTCACCGGGTTCATCTTCCTCGTTCTCCGCTTTTTCGCGGCCCGCGGGTCTGCTCGCGGATGTCGGCGGTCTTTTCGGCTGTGCAGCCTGCGGTTCGTCGGCGATATTGTCGTACTCGATCCGGAGGATCTTGTCGCGCGAATACCGCCGCTCGCCGAACGGCGTCTTCAGCACCACGTCCTGCTCATTCTCCTGCACATCGCCGCGCACCTTGGTTCCGTCTTTGAAGTGAATGGTGGCCATGCCGGCCAAGGCAGACCCGACCAGCAGCGCGACGCAGAAAAGCGCCGCCAGGAAACGATTCGGATGGATCAGTGCCGCGACTCGCAATCGCGTGGCGACCAGGCTGTCGGGCGTCGCCGGGGCACAACCCCGGCCCGGCCGGCCTCAGACCTTTCGGTTCGGCGTGCGCGCCACTTCGCTGCCGTCGGCCAGCTTTTCGACGGTGTAGTCACCAAATATATTCGGCGACTCCTGCTGAAGAATCCGCAAAATTCGCACGGCGACGAGGCGGATTTCCGTCTCGGCATGCTCGTTGGCGCGCAGTTCAATGAAATGCCGCCAGGCGCGGGCGTTGCCGGTGACGAAAATCTTGGTCTCCGTCGCGTTCGGCAGGACGCTGCGGGCCGCCTGACGCGCCAATTTCCGCCGCAAGGTCGCCGACGGCTCATCGGAAAACTTCCTCGCCAGGCCGTCGACCAGACGCACATAGGCCTCGTGCGATTGGCGAATCGACTCCGCCCAGATCGTATGCAGCTCGGCGTCGGCCGCGATGCATTCGGGCTCGACGAAGTCGGCTTCGCTTTCGTCGACGTAGCGCTGCGAAAGCTGCGAATAGCCGAAGCCGGCCCGGTGGCGGATCAACTCGTGCGTAAACGAGCGCGACACGCCGACGATCAGGAAATTCCAGACCGCGTGCTCAAGCACCGAGCCGTGCGCTACGCCGATGATGTTGTCGAGATACTCGGCGTTGGTCTTGCGGCCCTTGCCGAAGGACATGTAGCACACCCGGCCGGCCATCTCGCAGAGCTTCTCGGCGCCGGTCTCGGTGTCCGTTTCCCAACTCGCCCCGTGGTCGCGAAGAAACGCGTCGATGCCTCCGGCGTCGATCGCCTGGCGGCCGACGAGGTAGATTTTCGGTTCTCGTACGATCTTCATGCGTTGCCCTCCCTGTTGGCCGCAAATGGTATCGCCGCGGGCGTCATCCCGCCGCCAGCCCTAGTTCCGCCGCGCTTCGCACGAACGCAGCCCGCACGTCGTCGAGCGATTGCGGAATGAGCCGCACGGCGCCGACGCTGGCCATGAAGCTGGTATCGCCGTTCCAGCGCGGCACGATGTGCCAGTGCAGGTGCTCGGGCAGGCCCGCCCCGGCGCAGTCTCCGAGATTGATGCCGATGTTGAACCCGTGCGCTTTCAAAGCGTGCTGAAGCACGCGCCGCGCAGCGCGGGCTCGCAGCGTCGCCTCGATCAGCACGTCGTCCGGAAGCGCGTCCAGATCGCCGACGTGCAGGTTCGGAGCGATCAGCAGATGGCCGTTCGTGTACGGATAGCGGTTGAGCAGCACGAGCGTGCGCTCCGTCCGCCAGAGAACGCCGTTGGCCGCGTCAGCGGCCGGATTGTCGCGGTAGCGGCAGAGAAAGCACCCGGATTCCTGCCTTTCGCGGGCCATGTTCTCGATGTACTTCATCCGCCACGGCGTCCAGAGATTTTGGTTCTGTTCGGGCATTGCGCGGGTCACCGTCTGACGGGATGTAGTGTATGGCGGTTGTCGGAAAGCGGCGAGCGTTTCGGGGTGAGGGAGTTTGAGACGGGTGCGTGACGGTTTGGGCGACCTTTTGTCGCTCTTGGGAGGGTGGCACGGTCAAGCGTACTCGCTTGGCCGTGGGAATCCCGTGAGGGGTGGTAGGTGCGGTGGAACACTGCCAACGGAGTAACGTTGACAGTGCCACCCCGCCGAAAGTGTCACGCACCAGTTTGAGACTTTCGCCGCCAGCACGCAGAATTCGCGATCGTGACGGACACGAAGACTGCAAAACACGCCGATGCGCGGCCGGAACCCGTGCTCGACCTGTCGATCGTCATTCCTGCGTATGACGAGGCAGAGGCAATCGGCGTGACGTTGCGGACGATCGCCGATCACTTCGCCGACCGCGGGCGGCGCGTCGAGCTGATCGTCGTCGACGACGGCAGCAGCGACGGAACGGCGGATGCAGTCCGCGCCGCATGCGGAGCGGCGGCGGGCGGCGGCAGATTCGCGGTCTCGGATTCCGTATCGCTGCGCGTCCTGCGCTCGCCGCATCTTGGAAAAGGCGGCGCGGTGCGGCTCGGAGGACTGGCGGCGGGCGGCGAGTGCGTGCTGATCTGCGACGCCGACCTTTCGACGCCGATTGATGAGCTGGGCAAGCTGGAGCGGTGGCTGGCGACGGGATTCGACGTCGTGATCGGCTCGCGCGATATGCCGGATTCCCAGCTCTCGCCGCCGCAACCGCTGCGGCGCAGGCTGCTGGCGTGGGCGTTTCGGGCTCTGCGACGACGGATCGCGCTGCCGGAGATTCACGACACGCAGTGCGGCTTCAAGCTGCTCACGAGACGGGCCGCTCAAGCGGTCTTCGCCGCCCAGAAACTCGACGGCTGGCTCTTTGACTGCGAAATTCTCATGCTCGCCCAGCAGAGCGGGATGCGAATCAAGGAAGTCGGCGTGCGCTGGCACGACCGGGCGGACAGCCGCGTGCGGCCGCTGCGCGACGCGTGGCCGGTGCTGCGCGATTTGCTGAAACTCCGCCGACTCGCCCGGCGCAGGCGGCAGGCATAAACGCGCAAGTTCCGCCGCGCCGTCGCGCGGTGCGATTTTCTCGGCGACGCCCGTCCTGCGTTAAGCTCTCAGGTTACTAACGAGACGTTTGCACCCCACGCCGATGCCGCAGGAACAGCATCCCGACCAGCCCGCCCGCGATGACAGGAAGCGCGCAAGGGAACGCGAACGCAGTTGTGCTCGGTGCGGCCACGGCGGAATTGTAGAAGACGCTTCCGTCCGCAGCCCCGTCGCTTGCCGTCGCGCCCGGTTCGCCGGAATAGCGCACGCTCCACGTTCCGTCCGCCGTCACTTCGATCACGCAGTAGCTGACGCGGTCCGTCTGGATCATGTTCAGCCCGTCGATGCGCGTCACCTTTGACGAGAGCGTTCGCAGGGCGAGGGTGAGCGGTGCTTGCAGCCCGCCGCCGCCGACTTCCGTGATCGTGCCGTACATCGTCTGATTTCCGAGCGGCCCGACGATCACTTCGGGGATGCGGACGTTGCCCTCAAAGGCGTAGTCGAACCGGCTCCCGCGGAAATCGGATTCGAGATCGGGGTTCAGGGCGTTGGCGTGAATGTCGGTGGTCAGGAAGACAACCCCGTCAATTGCGTTCGCGTCGATGTACTCGAGGATGGTTCGGCGTTCCGCGTCGTAGCCGTCCCAGCGGTCGTAGGGGTAGACGCCGAGGAACGTGAGCGGGACGTTGTTGACGACGAATTTCAGCCGCGCGTTCGAGCTGCGCAAACCGTCCAGCAGCCATTGGAGTTGTTCGGCCCCCAGCATCGTGCGCTCCGCGCTGAGCTCGCGAAGGCAGGCTTCGTCGCGCGTCAGCGGCCCCAGCATCACGCCGTACGGATCGGGGTTCGACGCGCACGCGACCTTCGCCGACGCATCACGATATTGCCGCTCATCGAGGAAGAAGAACTCCGCGTTCGCGCCGAAGCGAAGCTTGCGGTACAGGCGCGCCGGTTCGCTTTCGCTCTGCCGCGGCAGCGGCATGTACTCGAAAAACGCCTGGTAGGCGTCGCGCTTCTGCTGTGCCGAGACCGCGTCCGACGCGCCGGCGTAGTCGTTTCGCACCTCGTGGTCGTCGCCGCCGACCCAGATCGGCATCGCCGCCAGCGTGTCGCGAATGCCCGCATCCGAGCGGATTTGGCGGTATTTGGCGCGGTATTCCTCAAGCGTGGTCGCCGCGCCCAGTCCGCCGGACGAAGCGTCGGCGTAGATCGTGTCGCCGAACCAGATGAACAGGTCGGCGTTTTCCGCCGCCAGCGCCGCGGCGACGTCGAACGGCGCGTAGGCGAAGTTCGTGTCTCCCGAAAACGCGAAGCGGAACGCAGCAGGCTGGTCATCCGGCGGGGGTGTTTGGAAGCGGCCTGTGGGACTGACGGCGGTTGCGTCGTCAATGCGGACGAAGCGGTAGTAGTAGAGCGTTGCGGGTGCGAGCCCGTCCACGAGAACCTTCGCCGACAGGTCCGCGTATGCGAGCGATTCGACCTCGATCGAGCGGTCGATAGACTCGAACGCGGATGTTCTCGCCAGTTCAAGCCGCAGGACGCCAGGTTGATCGGCTCGCGCCCACAGGACGGCGGTTGTGGGAGTCATGTCGCCGGATGCGACGCCCAAGGAAAAGCCGTTCTGGGCTTGTGCCGCCGCGCAGAAAAGCGCGATTGCAGCCCCGCAGGCGGCGAGTCGAAGTGTCAATCCGCGATGCGATCGTCTTTTTGCTTGCCGGATGGTTGTGTGTATTGTATGCATGGCGGCATGGTATCCCCAAAGTGCTCGTCGATCCGCTTTCCGGGTCGGCTTCTGCGCGAAAACGCTTGAAATGCGAGGCAGAAACACGATGTCGAATGGCGTCTTGAATCCGGCGGTCTTGCTGAAACGAGCGGCGCGCGAAAAGAACGCGATGGTGAAGCTGCTTCGCGATCTGGTCCGCATCCCCGGCGAGAGCGGAATGGAAGGCCCCGTCATCGGGCGGATTTGCGAGGAGCTGGACCGCAGCGGCGTCTTCGATCGCGTTTGGGTCGATCCGTTCGGCAACCTGCTGGCCCAGATCGGCCGCGGAAAACGGCTGCTCGCGATCGACGCCCACGTGGACACCGTCGGCGTCGGCGATCGGTCGCAATGGAAGCACGATCCGTACGAGGGGAAGGTATCGAAGGCGATGGTTTACGGCCGCGGGGCCGGCGATCAGCGCGGGGCCGTGCCGCCGATGATCCTCGCCGCGCGGATGATCCGCGAGCATGCTCTGCTGCCGAGCGACGCGTCGCTGCTCTTGACGTTCACGGTTTGCGAGGAGGACTGCGACGGCTTGTGCTGGCAGTACATCGTTCGCGAGGACAAGATTCGGCCCGAATGCGTGATCGTCACGGACTCGACCGATTGCCGCATCCTGCGCGGCCAGCGCGGGCGGATGGAAATCGGCGTGACGGTGCGCGGGCGCTCGTGCCACGGCTCGATGCCGCACAAGGGCGACAACGCGGTCTACAAGATTTCCCGCGTCGTGCAGGGGATCGAGCGCCTGAACGAGCGCGGGCTGCGGAAAGACCCGTTCCTCGGAAACGGAACCATCACCGTCACGTATGTCGACTGCAAGACGCCGAGCCTGTGCGCCGTGCCGGACCAGGCCTACATCCATCTCGACCGGCGCCTGACCACGGGCGATACGAAGGCGTCGGCCCTGCGCGAAGTGCGCGGCGTGTTGAAGCAGGCCGGGGTCGCGGGAGAGGTGCGCGTGCTGCGCTACGCCAAGCCGACGCACACGGGGCTGGTCTTCGAGACCGAGAGCTTCTTTCCCACGTGGTGCGCGTCGCCGGACGCGCCGCAGGTGCGGGCGGCCGTGCGAACCTACGAATCGCTCTGGCGAAAGAAGCCGCGCGTCGGCCGGTGGACCTTCAGCACGAATGGCGTCGCCATCGCCGGGATGCACAAGATCCCCACCGTCGGCTTCGGTCCGGCGCCGGAGAGCGTGGCCCACACCGTCAACGACAGCGTGCCCGCCGAACACCTCGTGAAATGTGCGGCGTTTTACGCGGCGTTTCCGAGCGCGTATTTCGGTCGGGTGGCACGGTCAAGCTGACGCGCTGGACACGCGTGATCTGGTGGAACGAGTGGATCGCGTCAGCTTGGCCGTGTCCACGTCCGTGCGCGGACGATCCGGCGAATGCACGGCCAAGCGGTCGCGGTGCATTGGCGCGCTGTACCGAAGAGCCCCGCCGCGACCGCTTGACCGTGCCACCCAACGCCGTTAACCAACTCTGGGGGTTCCTTGCAAGTTCATCCGATTAATTTCGGTCTTTTCTTGCAGGGTGAGCCTGCGCAAAAACGGAGCGCCCGGCGGCTTTTCGCGTTTCTTGCGCGGGT
>JACRLV010000250.1 GCA_016235145.1 Planctomycetota bacterium | reverse complement strand
CCGGCCGGACCGCGACGGGAGACGCCGGCCGCTCCGTATATCGCGTGACCTTGCGGCAGGTGGCTGGGCCGACGCACCAGGTCGGCGGCGAGCCGGCGAGTCTTCAGATCGAATTGGGACCGGATGAAATCCGCTCAAACGGCATGTCGATCGGGCTGGAGTGGCTTTCGAGCGCTCTGCCCGAGGCGTGGAGCGAGATTCTGGAGCCGTTCAACCCGCAGGGATTGGTCGAGCTCAACGGCTTCACATGGAGGCGATCCGGTTCGGTGGAGCTGGCGATCGGCCTGGCGGGTCTGAGCGGCTCGGTGCCGATCGAGCCGGATGATTCGCTGCCGTCGCGATTCGCACGGTACCTGCAATTCCGAATCGCGTCGGGGACGTTGAGACTGGAGCGCGGCGAAGCGGCGGCATCCACGCAGCGACCGAGCTGGAAGATCGAGGCCGACGCACGCGGCGATCTCAGCGGAGCGTCATTCGAGCTGCGCGCACAGGCGGCGCGGATTGGGGAGACGGATTGGTCCGCGCGGGCCGACGAGCCGCATTCGCTCCGCGAGCTTTTCACCGCGGCAGCCGCAAGCGGATCGCTCAGCATCCGCGACCTCAAGCTGCCCGACCTGGAAAAGCACAAGGCGTTCCTGACTTCGGCGCGATTGCCCGAGCCGGTGCGGGCTTTTTTCGCGGACTATCGGCCGCGCGGCCGGGCGAATCTTGAACTGACCGTGGACAGCGACGGGAATTCGATGCACGGCGTCTTTGAGCCGCTGGGTGCGGCCTGCCGCTATTTCCGGTTTCCCTACGACGTCGAGGACATACACGGTCAGGTGCTGTTCGGCGCCAATGGCACGGAATTGAAGGGCTTGAGCGGCCGGCATGGAGCGACGCGCATCCTCGCCAACGGGAAAATACACCATCCCAACCGCTGGACAGGCTTCGACCTCACGCTCCAGGGCGATGGAGTCCTGTTCGACCGCCGGCTCTACGATGCGCTTCCGCCCAATTTTCAGCAGCTTTGGCGGACATGCGATCCTTGCGGCGCCTGCGATGCGGCGGTCGTCCTATCGCGAGAGAATGGGTCGGAGGCGCTCGGCGTGCAGCCCACGCACGTGCGCGTCGACGCGAATCTGCTCGCGGCGAGCCTGTCGATCGAGGACGGCGCGAGGCTGCATGACGTCGGCGGGCGCGTGTTGATTGACGCCGGGCGGTTGACGATTCCGGAGCTGACCGGATCGTGGGAAGGTGCGGCGGTGCGGTTCCGCGGCTCGATCGACGCGCCGGATGAGCAGGGCGTTGTGCGGCGCGACATCCGCCTGGAAGCCGCCGCGGCGCCGCTGAACCACCGGCAGGTGCTCCGCGCCGACGATGGCGGCGAACTGGGCGCGGTGTCTTTCGAAGGCGTCGGCGACGTCTTCTCGCACCTGACCGCCGACGAGCACGGGTCGCATGCATCGCACCAGATTCACGTGCTGGGCGGAAAGCTCATCGGGCTCGACGGCGATTGCGCCTGGGAGCATGCGTCGGGTGAGATCGCGGTTGCAGAAGACGGAATTCAAGTTCGCTCGCTCCGGGCGGACCGCGCGGGCGGCAAATTCGAGGCCCAAGGCGACTTGCCCGGAGGGCACAAACCGGCACAGTTGAGCATCAAAGTCGAGGACGCCGCCATTGGCCGGATGCTCGCCGGCTTGGTTCCTTCGCGCTGGAGCGAGGTACGAGACTCGCTCGGTTTTTCCGGCGCCGGCCGCGTCTCGCTTGATTTTGGGACCGCGGCTGAAACGGGCGGGCAGGTTGTCGGCGTCGCGCTGCGCTCAGCCGGCATGAAGCCCGCGGCGCTTCCGCTGGATTTCGAAAACGTCGAGTCGCGCCTGACGATCAGCGCCGACGGCGCGGTCATTCATGAGTGCCGCGGCGAATACCGCGGAGTCAAGCCGATCGAGCTGAGCGGCCGTATCTTGTGGAATCAGCCGGACCGTTCGGCGCGCCTTACGCTTCAGTGTCCGCCGATGCAGTTGACGTCGGAATTGATCGACGCGTTGCCGCGACCGCTGGCCGGTCTGCTGCGGCGGATGCGGGCTCATGGCGACGTCGCGGTGGGATTCGATCCGCTGGAGCTCGTGAGCGCTGAGCGCGGCGAGTGGAAGATCGCAGGACGGACGACTTTTCGAAACGCGGCTTTGCGGCTCGGATTGCCGATGGACGAGCTCCAGGGGGAACTGAGCGGATATTGCCGCATCCTGCCGGGGGGAGGAGTGGAGGGCGACGCCGACGTCACGATCGAAGCCGGATGGATCGACGGGCGGCCGGTTCACAAGTGGGTGGGGCGCCTGACGATCTCGCCCGGCGACCCGCTGGTGCGCATCGACGACGTGCGCGGCTTCGCCTGCGGCGGCAGCGTGCTCGGCTGGGCGCGCTTCGATCCGCAATCGTCGGATTACGAACTGTCTCTGACGCTGAGCGACCTGAGCCTCGCGGAGTATTTGAAGGACGATGCGACGAAGCGCGAGCAGCAGCGGCCGGGGCGGCTCGACGGGCGGATCTTTCTGCGCGGCCGCGGCGAGGACGTGCAGACGCGCAGCGGCGGCGGCGAGCTTCGCATTCGCGGGGGCTCATTGCTGGCGAGTTCCGTGACGCGCCCGCTCTACGAAGCAAGCCGGCGCGGCAGCACGCCGCTCGGGGCCGCCGTCGAACAGGCGGACCTGCGATTCGCCCTGGAGGGCGACGAGATGCTCTTCAACCGCATCGATCTGCGCACACGCGACATGCGGCTCGTCGGCACGGGCTCCTGGAATCAGCGCGACGATCGAATCTCGATGACCCTGGTCGCCGCCTCGACCGAGGAAGCACGCCGCCTCGGCGCGATCGGCGCGCTGCTCGAAAGCGCGCAGCAGGAGCTTGTTCAATACCGTGTGGAAGGCACGACGGATCGCCCGCAGGTGACGGCAGAGCCCATGCACAATCTCACCGAACCGCTGCGGCGGCTGTTTCGCGGCGAGCCGTAGCGCAAAGCAGGCTGCCGTATGCGGCGACTGTCTGGACGCGGGGCGCGGGCGACTCGGCGCCGCGGATCGGCGAGCGCGCTGGCAGCCTATTCGCCGACTTCCGCGGCGGCCGTGTTCATCAGCGTCCCGATCCCGCCGACCTCGACCTCGATCCGGTCGTCCGGCTTGAGAAACACCGGCGGCTTGCGGGCCATGCCGACGCCCTCCGGCGTTCCGGTCAGGATGATCGTCCCCGGCAGCAGCGTGAACTGGTGCGAAACATAGCTGATCAGCGCCCGGCATGAGTGGATCATGTTGGACGTGTTTGAGTCCTGCATCGGCTGGCCGTTCAGCCGGCTGCGGACCGGGCAACGGTCCGGATCGAGCTCGTCGCGCGTCACGATCCACGGCCCGAGCGGGCAAAACGTGTCGAAGCCCTTCGCCCGCGCCCATTGCTTGTCGTTGCGCTGGCAATCGCGGGCCGATACGTCGTTCGCGCACGTATAGCCAAAGACGCAGTCCAACGCGGCGGACTCCGGCACCCGCTTGGCGGTCTTTCCGATCACGATTACCAGCTCGGCCTCGTAATCGATTTCGCTCGGGGCGCTCGCCGGCAGGCGAATGATCCCGCCCGGTTCGAGCAGCGACGTCGTTGCCTTGATGAAGATCAGCGGCGACTCCGGGATGCGCGCGCCCGTTTCCTCGGCGTGCGCACGGTAGTTTCGGCCGATCGCAAATATGTTGGGCGGAACCACCGGAGCAAGCAGCCGCGCGATCGCGACCGAGCGGCCCGAAAACGTGTGTTTCCCAAACAGTTCGCCGTCGATCGGATAGGCGGTGTGGTCGTCGATCATGCGCCCGGTAATGGGGCGCCCGTCGGGGGTTTCAAAGCGCGCAATTCGCATGGTGCCGCGATTCTAACGCGAAGCAGTACGGCTGCGCCAGCCCCCGTCCGTTGGCGAGTCGTCGGTGCGCTAGCCTCGCGCCCCGCCGCGGCGGACTCGACATCAGGGCTTTCGCCAGCACGCCGTCGGCAGGCGCAGGGTCGACTCGAGGAGCTTGGGATCATCAAAAAGGTAGTCGTCCCAGCGGATTCGCTGCGTGCCGCGCTTGCGCGGCTGGCCGGCGCTGAGCATGCCGCTCGGCGCGAGCAGGTAGCCTTCGCGCCGTCCGGCGAAATGCACCAATCCGTCCGCGCCGAACATGCTCGCCACGCCGTCGCCGAGCGGAAGCCGATCGAGCACGTCGTAATCGGCCAAGCTGAGCGCCGTCTCGTCGGTGATCTTTTCCGCGATTGCTGCCATGTCGCTCGAAAGCAAGAAACGCAACGGTTCGTGCGTTCCGGCGGCGAGCACAACGGTCGGCCGCGCGGGAGCGTCGGTCGTCCGCTGAAAAACGCCCGCGACGAGAATGGGGCGCTTTTCGCTGCGTTTGCCCGCGCAGCAATACTGCCCGCCGTCGATCGGCGGACCGAATTCATCGCGTGCCGCCCGCTCCACGTCGTCGGCGACGTACACTTCGTGCCCGCAGCCGCAGTTCAGGATGATCTCGGCGATCGCCGGGCGACCGCTGGAATCGAGCGTGAGGCGCAGCGTCCCGCCATCGATGTGCCCGGCGGCGGCATCGTCCGTGGTCATCGCCGGCCGATCCGAGAACCACCAGACGTAGTTGAATTGATCGAAGCGCTGACCGTGAATCACCGCCGTGGAAGGATAGCAGTAGAGCGTGGGCCTGGTGGAATCCACCGATACGCGGATTTCGTCGCGCGTTCCGGCGAGACTGACCGCGCCGATTCGGTCGTAACTTTCCGGATAGTCCCGGCTCTGCGGCCACTCGACCGCCATTCGCGGAGCCCAGCGTGCGAGCGCGGTCTCCGAATTGTCCGCCGGATTCCATATCGCGATGCCCGGCAGACGTTGTGCGGCTTTCTCGTGCATCGTCTTTACGATGCGGTTTTCCGTATCGCTGATCCCCTTGACGACTGCCGGCGCCAGGGCGGCGAGAATGACTTTTCGCGTCGTGCGATCGCGGTCATCCGGCAGCGGCTCAATGCCGGCGCGAATTTCCTGTACGCGCTGCCGCCATGCGTTCGCGGGCATGGCGTGCTGCGCCGCGAGTTCTGCGTTGAGCGCTGTTTCCGCCCGCGCCCGCAGGACGTCGCTTAGGGCCGCCGCGCTCGCGGCACATCCCGCACGGCGGCTCAACTCGTCCAGCGCGCCCGGCGAAAGTCGGGCGATCTCGCCACCGATTGACTGAACAGCCAATCTACCGGCGTTCGCCAGCGCTTCGTCGGCCATTCGCCGAGCCCGATTGACATCGAGTTCGGCCGCGGCCGCGTCGAGGTCGTAGATCGCGGCGGCGTCGAAGCGGAGAAACCACGCGACGCTGGTTCGCCGAGAAGAAGCGTCGCGCACGTGATCCTGATCGGCGTAATACGCGATCGCGCGATCGAACTCGCGCGGCGCGCATCCGGTCAGCAGCGCAGCCAACACAACCCATGAACTCAGGATCGCGATCGCGGCGCGCGGCCCGGTGGTCCGGCACACTTGAAATATCGGTTGGGTGGTACGGGCGACCCGCCCGTTTGACGGCCGGGACGGCCGTACCACCCGAAAGCACAGACGTGAGGAATAACTAGGATAGTGCACGGCAAACCTCCCCAAGCGTCTCGACGCCGCGATCGATCTGCTCGCGCGCGATTGTGAGCGGCGGCAGGGACGTAGCACGTTACGCGACGGGCCCGTCTTGCCGCAAAGCACGCCGCGGTCTTTCAGTCCTTCCAGCAGAGCGTCCGTCCGCGCCGGCGAGCTTGGGATAGAACGCCGAGGAAATTCCGACGACCTCCGCGCCGCCCTCCGCCGCCAGCCGGTTCAACGCGATGATGTGGTCGCGGTGAAAGGTCGCCGGATATCCCGCGAGCGCCACGCGGCCGTGCTCCCAGGCGTAGTAATTGAACGCGTCATCGCTGTCGGGCGTGTACGCGATTCGGATCGGCGTGGTCGGCAGGGCGGTTGCACTTTGGGGAAAGGCGGTCACATTCATCGCAAATATCCTGGTCAATAGAGCCCCCTCGCCGGCTGGTCGGGCCGCTCTATCGGACCGACATCCGAAACGCCGGGAAGATGAAAACCCGCCGGTGCGTCAGGCGGCGGCGCAGCGAGCACCCCCGCGTCGCGCTCCGCCACGTTGATCAGCAATACGGTGTCGTCGAGCCGGGAAAAACAGAGCTGCGCGCGCGGCGATCCTTGCACCGGCTCCGTTGCGATTCCAAATACCAGGCGATCGCCGTGAGGAAAATAGGTCGGCGTCCGGCCGGCGCTCGCATCGAGTTCGAGGCAGCAGCCGAAAAGTGTGTTGCCGTAGCCGGACAAGTGGACGGCATTCGGGAACCAGCGCGTCTGGAGATCTTTCAGCGCGGCGACAGTGAGGTGCGTTCCGCCGTAATGAACGCCGCGGATTCGATCTCGCTGCGTGTCGGTCATGGCTTCCGCAAGCGCGATCAGCAGCGGCGGCGTCGTGAAGAGCACCTCGATGTACTGCGATTCGATGACCGCCATCGCCTGTTCGACGACGTGACGCACGTAGCGCTCTGCGCCGAAGCTGCCGGCGGGCATTTTGCGAGCCCAACGCGGATCGAAATCCACGCTGAACGGCTCCGGCGAATCGCACGCCTTGGCCAGCCGCCGGGCCGCGCGACCGATGATGTGCGGGCCGGACGGACCCGCGTAGAGCCACGCTCCGCCGCGCGGAAAGCGAACATGTTCCGCCGCGGCGACAAAGGGCGCGACAAACGCGGCCTGGAATTCGTCTTGCGAATAGGCGGTCCACATGGGGTTGCCGGTGGTCCCGCCGGTTTGGGCAATGATCCAGTCGTTGCGACTCTGGTGCAGGCAGCGCGGCACAAAGTCCAGCAGCGGGCGCGTCGTCAGCTCCGCCGGACTCGTCGTACCCAACCGGAGAAGATCGTCGATCGTGCGAATCTCGCTGCGGATGTCGAATCCGGCTACAGCCTGGCGTTCCAGCCAGTATGCCGAGCCGTCGCGCGGATGAAGGTGCATGGCCAGCGCCGCGCGAAGCCGTACGTTCGCCGCATCGGCCGCCGAGCCAGGTTCAGCAGCTATCGTCGGCGTGCTCAGCATGCCGCGCACTCCGTCGAAAGATTCGCGTGTGCAATGATAAACGCAGCGGCCTCTTGCCCGATCGCTCGCTCGCCGCCGCGGAAAAAATGATTGCCGCCTGCATGGCAGGATAGTCGTGTCGATGGTTCAAGCGATCGCACCCATTCGGTGACGGCTTGTTCCGGCGTGCAGAAATCGTCGCGGCTATGGATCACCAGTATGGGCGCAGCGGACGCTTGGTCGCTGCGCTCAAACGTATGCCGCGTCAGCGTCGGCGAAACGAGCACGAGCCCCGCGACGTTCGCGCCATCGCGCTGTCCGATGCGCCACGCAAGGAACGCGCCGAAGCTGTACCCGACGATGAAAACCGGCCGCACGCCGAGCGAGCGAAGGTCCCGAAATGCGGCGTCGGCGTCGTCTGCCCGAGCCGCGTCTTCCGGTGCGTGCCCCGTTCTCCAGAATTCCGCCATCGAAGCGGCAACGTCCACCGGCGCGCCTTCGCTCCGGCCCGCGCCGCCGTAGTCGAAACGCAGGCTCACGCCGCCGGCCTGTGCGATTTCATCGGCGATCGTGGCGACCAGCACGTTCTGCATGGTTCCACCCATGTACGGATGAGGGCCGATGACCAGCGCGGCAAAGGCGGGCTCGGCGTCCGCCGGATATGCCAGCTCGACGTGCAGCGTGCGGTGCGGCGTGCGCACCCTTGTCTCTTCCCGCAAGATTTGCGTCATGCACCCACCAGGTAGGGTTCGAGCCGGCCGCGATCGCACGGAAACTCGCGGGTGAACTCGCGCAGAATCGCCGACATCTTCAGGGCGGCTTCGATGTCGCCGAAGACGTCCGCCTCGCCCGATGCGAACAGTTGCTCGCCGTCCACGACGCCGCTGATCGCCCGCCAGAAGCCGGCCGCGGTCGTTCGGTAGCCGAATTCTCCCGCCGCGGCGCCGGAATCCCGCCGCACGGTTTCAAGCCGTCCGTCGGCGAAACGGCAGAGCCATTCGTGGTTCTCGACGACGAAACGGATGGAGGCCCGCACGGGTTGCACGCGGCTCACCAGCGAGTTTGGCAGATTGGCGGGCAGAAATCTCTCGAAATACGCGGATCCGAAGCGAGCGGTCTCGGCCGTATGCAACGGCATTTGACGGCCCCAGCGCCGCGCGCGAGCGAAATCGATGCAGCGACGCAGGTACGCTAGGTCGATTGCTGGAATTTCGGCGTCGCGGCCGAGCAATGCGAGACTTCGCGAGCAATCGAAATGCGGGCTGTGCGAAAAGTACGCAGCCAGCGGCTGCGTGCCGCCATAAAAGGCGCGTTCCTCGGCACTTTGAGACGCCTCGAAAATCTCCTCGTCGCCCACAAACCGCCCGCCGCCGACGTCGAAGATCGTCTCGAGCATCCGCTTGATCTCGGCGTTCGACGGAGGCCGGGGATGCGCGAGGTGAAAAACCCCGGAAGCGCTGCGATCGAGCGCAAGCCGCGCGATCGCCCGCGCGACCCAATCGACGGGCACGATCTGGTTCGGCTCGTCGGCTTTCCCGCGCAGGCGAAGGGGGATTTGGAGGCGTTGCTCGCGCGGCCGCTCGTCGTAGCTGCGCGAAAGCTGCTCAACGGCCCGGGCGACCGCATAAAACCCGCGAAACTCCGTCGCCCGGCCGGATTCGTACGCGCCGGTGACGATCGCCGGCCGCGCTACGACAAGCCTGCGCCCACCTCGCCCTGCCCAATCCGCGACCAGTTGCTCCGCCTGCCACTTGCTTGCCTCGTAGTCGTTCTGAAACTGGGGAGGCGTGCGTTGGATGCGCTCGATCGCCGGCCCCGGAGCCGCACCGCAGACGTACGCGGTGCTGACGTGCGTCAGATCGGCGATGGCGAGCGCATCCATCCAGGCGAGGAGCTGCGCGGTTCCCTCGACGTTCGTCCGCGCGGGCTCCTCGCCGGCCCGCCGAAAGGTCGTGTTCCCCGCAACGTGCACGACGCGGTCGATTTTCGTTCCGTCCCAGGTCGGCCACTCATTCGGCAGCGCTCCATCCACGATTCGGAGCTGATCCGAAGCGATCACGAGTTCGGGGGCGGCCTCGCGCCGCAGAAGCGGCAGACGCCGGGCGCCGTCGTTGCGCAGCATCGCGATGCAGCGCTCGCCACGACGGAGCAGATCGGCGAGCACATAGTGCCCGATGAAGCCGGTCGCGCCGGTGATGAAGGTCCAACCGTGGCTCATGCGAATCAGGCTCCCGCGGGCGTGGGCTCAGGCACGTACATGTCCAGGCTCTGAAGATACGTGATGACCAGCCAGATCTGTTCGTTGCTGAGCGTCTGCCCGAACGGCGGCATCGCGCTGGACGGACCGCTCGGATACTCGATCGTCGGTCCGTGGCCGTCGCGGATCTTCGCGAACCAGGCCTTGGGCGCGCCGCGATGAAGCGTAACGGCGAAGCGCTTGTCAAAGGCGTGAAAGTCGTGGCACGGCGCCTCCGGCGATACGTCCGGCCCGCGGCCGTCGACGTTTTCGCCGTGGCAGCGCTGGCAATGGGCGGCGAACACCATGGCCCCGAGACTCACGGCATTGCGGTCGCGATTGGCGTCGAAGGGATTTGTCGTTGGGCTGACTGCGGCGTCGTGCTGGACCGCGTCAGCCAGCGAAATACCGCGTTGCCTGGCTCGCCAGCCAAGGAAAGCGTGCTTTGGATTCGCCGGGTCGGCTGCCAGGGCACGCGAGTACTCCTCGCGATCCCGCGGCAGAATCGCCCGCGACAAGCGTGGCGGTCCCGCGCACCCGCTGACAGCAGTCGCGGCGGCGGTCAACGCGATCAGTAACAAGCCCACGCCATGCCATGCAGGCGAATTCGGTCTCGTCCGACTGTAAGCTGTATGGTTCATGGCTCGTTACAATACCCATGGTGCAATGATTCGTCGCACCTTGCATATTTTGCAGGATTTATCGGGGCCGCCGTCGGCGTGGCAAACTATGCAAGCGGGGCGCAAGAGCCGCTTCGCGGATCGGGATGGCGATGACCCTGGCCAGAAAATGACCCTGGCAAGAAAAACCGTGATTCGTCTGGGAGCGCTGACGGCGGCGATGTTGGCAGCGGGCGGAGCGGCGGTCTGGTGCCTGCTCATGCTCCAGAGCCTCAACGGCGTGACGCGCGAGGAATTCGAGGAGCTGCGCGAGATCCGGCCGATCGAGCGAGTCATGTGGAACGCCGCGATCCACCTCACGAGCGGCGATCGCGCGACGGCCTCAGCGGACCTCGACTCAGTACGAGAGGGGCTCCGGGATTTTGCTGAAGAGCAGCAGACCGGCTTCAGCCGACTCAGCGCCGAACACGCCGCCAGTGAGCAAAACCGCGCTAGGCTGACGATCAAGGCGATCGAGACGCTGCGCTCGTACCTGGAGCCGGACAAGCCGCCGGCGCCCGCCGAGGAGGCCCGGCTGCTCGCGTCCGCCCGCAACGATCTCAACCTCTTGATTGATGAATTCGAAGCGGGCGTCGCCCAGATCCACGTTCGCACCACTCATCGATTCCAAGTAGTGCTGATCGCGCTTGTCATCGGCTTTGTGGTCGTTACCGTCGGAGCAGCAGTGGTGAGCTACACGCACTACCGCTCCGTGATTCGCCCCCTTCGTTACGTCCGCGACGGCGTGCGGACGCTCGCCCGCGGGGCGCTGGCGACGCGTCTGGAGCCGCGCGGCGACGCGGAATTCACGGACCTGCAAAACGACTTCAACACTATGGCCGGCGAGCTTGAGTCGCTCTATCGCAATCTGGAACAGCGCGTCGCGGATCAGGGCCGCCGCCTGGCGGTTTCCGAGCGACTCGCCAGCGTCGGGTTTCTCGCCGCCGGAGTGGCCCACGAGATCAACAACCCGCTGGCGATCATGGCCGGCCATGCCCAGTCGGCCCTTCGCCGCGCTCGCCAGCCGGGCAATTCGATCGACGCCGACGTGACGCGCGATCTGGAGATTATCCGCGACGAGGCGTTTCGAGCGAAGGAGATCACGCAGCAATTGCTGGATTTGTCCGGCGGCCGCGATCCGCAACAGTCGCGGGTTTCGCTGCGTGCCGTGATTGACGACGTCGCAGGCATTCTCCGCGACACGCCGCTATGCAGCGGAAAGGCGATCCAGTCGACCGGCGAGCGGGTCGATCCGCTGCTGGTCAACGGCTCCGAGCCCGAGCTCAAGCAGGTTGTGATCAACCTGACCATGAATGCCGCGCACGCGGTCGCGCCGGATCGCGGCCTCATCGAGCTCCGTGCGCGAAGAGCGAACGGCTGGATCGAGCTCGATGTTCGCGACAACGGATGCGGCATGACTCCGGAGACGCTGGAACACGTCTTCGAGCCGTTTTTTACGCATCGCAAGGGCCGCGGCGGCATCGGGCTCGGCCTGACGATCAGCCACGCGATCATCGAGCGGCACGGCGGCGAGCTGTCCGCCGCGAGCGATGGACCGGGCCGCGGAAGCGTGTTTACGATGCGATTGCCGGCGTTCGGCGGGGGCGCCGCGTGACGATTCCGCCCATGAAGGTGTGCGTGGTGGAAGATGAGCCGCGGCTGCGCGAGCTTCTGGTCCGCGAACTGGGCGCCATGGGTTTCGCCGCAGTTGGTTATAGAACGGCTGATGACGCCTGGCCGGCTCTGGAGCGCGGCGAGTTCCACGTTGCGATGCTGGACCTCAATCTGCCCGGCATGAGCGGCATGGAGCTCTTTCAACGCGTGCGC